>CAIXGW010000361.1 GCA_903919145.1 uncultured Myxococcales bacterium | reverse complement strand
TGCCTGTAGAGCTCGATGCCGTCGACGAGGACCCCGGCGAGCCGTTCTTTGACGAGCTGCCCGCCGACGAGTGGGCCGCGTAGCTGGGGGAGCTGAGGGTCTGCTGGCTGGCGTAGCCTTGTGCGGATCGGGGAGATCAGCTTGAACTCACGTGAAATTTGGCGGTTGACGGGGGTGATCGGCTGGCGTAGGCTCGTCGCTGGCGGCTGGGATGGTCTTGGTCGGGGGCTGCATGGCGCTGGCGGCGTGGTCGGATGGGCGGGTACCCGGTTTGCGGACCCTATGCATGCGCATGTGGGTGTTTCAAAATGAGACAATGCGCCCCCCAGCTTGGGCGACAGCGTAGCGGGCTTTGCGGGTGGGCGTCAAAGCCCTGGTACGTTCGCTGGCGCCACCAACACTTGCGGCGCGATCACTTGCATGAGACGGCCGTCGACACGATGATAATGCAAAGCGATGGGTGCCGAATCGGGCCCGACAGAGGCAAAGCGGTGGGCAAACGCGTGCTCGTCATTGAAGATCATCCGGTCTTTCGCAAAGGGCTGGCCTCGCTGATCCGCGAGATCGCGGGCGTCGATGAGGTGGTCGAGGCCTCAAACGGGGCGTCGGGTGTGGCCTTGTGGCGCAGTTCGGTGTTTGACCTCGTCACCGTCGATCTCTCCCTGCCGGATGCGGACGGACTCGACTTGCTGCGCCAGGCGCGGTCAGCACGCTGGCCGGGCGCAGTCTTCGTCATCAGCGTGCACGAAGACCGCGCGTATATGGTGCGGGCCAAGACGGACGGAGCCGCCGGCTACTTCCCCAAAACGGCAGAGATGGCTGAGCTTTCTGCTGCAATGACGCGGACATTGGCGGGCAACGAACTCTTTCAGACCGCAAGGGCCAAGGTCCGTATCGCGCCCGCGGCTGACGAACCGACCGCGTCACTCGACAGTGTGGCGATGTTGACGGCGACGGAGCGGCGGATTCTCGTTCTGCTCGGTCGCAGCTTGACCAGCCGTGCGATCGCGCAGGCGCTCGACATCAGCGCGCGCACGGTCGAGAACCATCGCGCCAACATGTGCCGCAAGCTTGAACTGCGGGGCCCGCACCGCTTGTTAGAGTTCGCGCTGGCATGCGCGCCGCTGCTCGACCAACTGCCCGTGGATGATCCAGCGCCCCCCCAAGCATAACCAAGACTGCGCCAGGCAGAACTAACGATTTTGCAATGGTAGATCCAGCATCACGATCGTGCCGCTTGCTTGCCGCGGCGCTGTCGTGAGTCGTGCCCCGACCTGGTCCGCGCGGTCCTGCATCGACCGCGCACCGAGGCCGTCTGGACGCGTCGGATCGACCCCAGCACCGTCATCTTCAATACGCAGCCTCACGCTTGATTGTTGCGGCAGCAAGCTCAGGTGCACCCACATCGTCTTGGCCCCGGCGTGGCGCAGCACGTTCTGCATCGCTTCTTCTGCAACGCGCAGGGTCGCCAATCGCCGCTTGGGCGTCAGTTGGGTCACCGCGTCCTCGTGCACGTCGACATGAATTGTCAGGCCGGTCTTGGCGACCGCGTCGGCCGCCGCTTGCAACGCCCCGCACAGGCCCAGGTCGTGCAAGCGCTGCGGGTACATGCCGTGGGCGATCTCGCGCGTCTCGGCCAGCCCTTCGCGGGCCAGGGCTGCCACGGCGTCGAGCGCGTCGTCCTCCGCTTGGCCCAACGGCGGCTGGGCGGTCTGCGCGATAATCAAGAAGCGATGACCGACGCTGTCATGCAGGTCGCGCGCCAGCAGTCGGCTATGTTCCTCTTGCGCCTCGAGAATGCGCGTTGCCGTCTCTGCGCGCAGTTCTGCCAGGTGGCGCTGGTGATCGATGCGCGCACGTTCAACCGCAAGTTCGCGCTCTTTGGCGATGCGCTCGATGTCGCGGATGCGGTGCGCGAGCGCCAAGGACAGCAGCACCATCTCTGCCGCCGATCCAAGCTGCATCGTATGCTCGGTGACCCAATTGTGCGGCAAGGTCGCCGTCGCCTTGAGGATGTACAGCACTGCACCTGACAAGAAGCACATCCAGCCGGCCACGTAATAGCGGGCCAGTACGCTGCCTTGCCACAGGCGCACCACGCCCACGCCGATGGTCACCACCAGGATCGGCAGCGCGAGCGGCGACAGGCGCGCCTCATCGAGACCCTGCGGAAACAGCAGCGCGAGGATCAGCACGACCAGGGATGCGATCGTCGTCCAGCCGAGCAAGCGATCGGTCCGCGGCAAGGCATCGCGCGTCCCCAAGAGGCGTCGGGCGAAGTTGACGAGGCCGATCAGTTGCAGCATGACGGCCGCGCCGCCGCCCGAACCACCGCCCCGATGCCAGCCCCATTGGTACAAGTAGCCGTTGCGCGAAAGGAAAAACAGCACCGACATCCCCAAGAACGCCACGTACCAGGCGTAGGTGGTGTCGCGCAGCGCGATGAGCAGAAACAGGTTGTACAAGAAAAGGCCAAGCGCAATGCCGTAGTAGAGGCCGAGCACCCACTCTTCGTGGGCAAGGGTACGCGCGCTGCCGTCCGGCGTGGCGATGGTCGCCGAGAAGCCAAGTGGGCGCGTCGCCAATCGAAAGTACAGGGTCTTGGGCACGCCCCGCGGCAGAAAAAACGGCACAATCACCGACCGCCCGACCACAGCGCGCTCTTCAAGTGGCGTCTGCAGCCCACCGCGCTGTTCGGCGAGGGTGCCGGTTGGATCGGGCAGCCAGGCCGTCAACTGCACCGGTCGCGGATGCGAGAAGTCGATGCGCCATTGTTGAGTCTCCTCTTGGGGGCGCGCGACATCGTCTTGCACGGTCAGGCGCAGCCACAGCACGCCCTTGCGCAGGCGAACGGTGCGTCGGGGTGCGCCCACAGGCTCAAACTGGGCGCTGGACTGCACTTGGGCCAGGGTCAGAGCTTCTGTTTCATCGACCAGCAGTTCGGCGCGATCGCCGAGGTCAAAAACGCGCGACGCATCGTCCAGATGCAGCACGGCGTGCGGCGCCTGCGCGACGTCGGCGCAGGTAGACTGGGCGCACAGCAGCCAGGCTGCAAGTGCAAGTATGTAAACCACAATTTTTGACTTGGGGGCCATTGTCTTGTTCCCTTGGGCAACCGAATCAGCCTCGACGCCTACCGCTGGGGTCGTCGTCGACCTTGCTTTGGGCCCCGCAAACTGGGCAATGAGTACCTTTGCTCATGGTCTTTTGGCAAGCCCCTGTTACCGTGACCAGCGTGGGTAGCCGTCGCAGCCCACGCATGACGTTCGGTGGGTCGTGCCCGTGGCTTCCGACCGGGACGCCGATACACCCAAAAGGCATAAAAAGTTAACAAAAATGCATAATTTCCGTTCGTGGCATCTGATCTTTGCGTTCTTGGTCTCGGCGTGCGCCTCGTCAGGCGAGTCTTCAGGCGAATCGGGCGACCCGTGTACATCGAACGCACAGTGCAACAACGGCTGCTGCTTCAACAGCAGCTCTGGCGATAACTGGTGCAGTTTCTCGGGTAGCGGCTGCATGGGCGGGGGCTCGAGCAGCAGCAGTTCGTCTACTGGCGCGTGTGCCTACTACAGTTCGAACTTGGGCCGCGTCGTGTGCGGCACGGGCTCTTCGAAATCGTGCAGCGGCAAATTCCTCGGAAGTGGCACAACCTGCGCTGGATTCAAATGCACGAGCAAGACGAACCCGAACTCATGTACGACTTCTGCTTCGAGCAGCAGCGGCGGCTCAAGCGGCAGTAGCGGCTCGAGTTGTAGCAAGGCGTGGACCTGTGCATACGACGGTCAGGCGACGCCCATGTGCTCCTGGGCCTGCACAAAGACGGGGTCTGAGCGGTCGCAAACCTGCGCCGTGCTCGCCTCGATGCTCGACAATGGCAATGCGGGGCAGTGCTGCTCGGTTTGTAAGTAATGTCGTCACGTTCATGCTTGCCTGAGCCAGCGTCCTTTCCAGTCGAGTCTACGGGTACGACACATGGTCCGCTGCTGCAGATTTGTTGTCATCGCTGCGAATTGCTGGCGGGCTTGACTAGCAAGAGTCATCAGCAGCCACCCCAGACAGAGATCTCTATTCGTCACGTTTTTCGAGGCATGAGTAGTCCTACTCATAGTCTTCGGGTACGCGTGGGCGTACGATCCCACCCTTCTCTGCGGCCCCAATCGCGCGGGCCTCGCGATACATCTTTCATCATGATTGAAAACGCCGTCCTGCTTCGTATCCCTATGCTGGTCTTTGCCTTGACGCTGCTGGCCGCCGCGTTCGCGCACGCTGCCGCTGCCCAAAGTACCCAACTGGGCTGGGAGTCGGTAGAAGCAGCGCCCGGCGGCAGCAATCGCAATGGATTCGAAGATGTCGAAGTCCAGGTCCGCGCGATGGTCGATGTGTGTCCTACTGGCGACGTGTACCTGCGTTTGCAAGTGGACCCCAACTCGGTGCGTGTGCGCAGCAATGCTGTGGGCATGGGCTACTGGATGGGCGGCGAGCGCTACACGGTGCCAGCGGGCGTGTCGATGCCGAGGCCGACGGGCCTCTATGTGTCGGGTACGATTCGCGCGGGTACCCAATCGGCGCGCTTTCGCGTCACGGCTACGGGCGATGGCGGTCGCGGCGGCTGCCTGACCAGCACCGGCGACCCCGTCAGTATCCAGATGCGCGGCAAGGACGCCAACGCCTTCCGCTCCTCGATCTCGGTTGACTTCGAGCAGTGCGAGACCATCACCAGCAGTGCCGTTCAGTCGGCGCTGTACCAGCAAAAGCGCGAAGCTGCCCAGCAGGCCGAAGCCGAAAAGCGCAAAGCTGAACAGGAAAGGCGCCAAGCTGTCGAGAAGGCCGAGGCCGACCGAGCCAAAGCTGCGACCGCTGCAAACGCAGCGTCTGGGCGGCAGATGCTACAGGTCTCGCGCGACGGACCGTCGAGCACTTCGCCCAAGGGCACTGGGACAGGCAGCGCAGGATCGCCCAAGAGTAGTGGCACAAGTGCCAGTGGGGCCAGCGGAAATTCTGGGCACGGCGGCGCAACCGGCACCATTCAGGGCGCCCTGCAGTCGACCGGAACTGGCCAAGGCTACCGTCCAGCCTCGACAACCAAAACTACAACCCCGGTCAAGAAGACGACCCGAAGCGCGCGCAGTAGTAGCTCAGGCTATTCGAGTGGCGAGTCCAGTGGCTCATCAAGTAGTTCATCGAGTGGCAGCGGCGGCACCACGGCGATGGCAGGCGCGGGCGCTGCCGGAGTCGCCGGTCTTGCCGGCGCTGCGAAATCGGGCTCCAGTTCGAGCGCCAGTTCGTCAAGCTACAAGCGCTCGAAGACCGAGATCGATGAGGATTTTCGAGATGATGGTGGGCCCAAGGTGCTCGGCCCCGTGATGGGCACGCTCGGTGCGACGGCGCTCACGACCGGTCTGTATGTGGCGTTTGCCTCTGGCATGAACGCGGCGATCTCGGACCGGGTCGACGAGTTGGCCAGCGCAAAAGTCGCACAGTATGCGCCGGTTTGCACGGCAGGCGATGCAACAGCGTGCACCGAGCAAGTGCGCTGGGAGGCGTTCGGCGATGAGAAGCGGCGCGGCAACCTGAGTTGGGACGCCGACACGCTGCTCGGACCGGGCTTTGCCTACAGCTTTGGCGTCGGTTACGCGCGGAGCCACCGCCGCGGCCAACTTGCACCCGGCCTGGCTGTCGGCCGCGACGATGTGATGACGGGCGTCGCCGTCGAAGTGGCCTTGCGAATGAGGCTGTTGCGCTTTGAGCTCGGCTACGGACACATGCGCGGCGATCTCGTCGATCCCTCGTCAAACGTCGATGTTACGGCACAAGGGGTCGACAGCTTCATGATGGGTGCAGCCATCCAGCCGGGCTGGCACCAGCTGCCGTCACCGTACCTGGGCATCCAGTATAGGATCGAAAGCACGTCGGGCGATGTCCGCTTCACGACTCCGAAATCGCGCACCAAGTTCGAATCGTTCAGTGGCTTCGAGGGCCGGCGGCTGCTTGGCACCGCGGGTGTCACCGTCAACCTGCCCGTCAAGCACGACGGTGTCATGTTCAAGACTGCCTCGCTCAACTTCGGCTATTTTCAGGCCTTGGATGATGGCCCCCTCGAATCCGGCTGGACGATTACTTTTGGCGGCACCACCTGGCTACCGGCGTCGATCAGCGCGCTCGAGGGGATGACTGCGCTGACGCCTGACCGGCCCAATCAGCGCAACACCATCGTCACGCCGTACGCGATGTGGGGCGGCCTTGGCTTGCAGGTATTCAATTTCGAAAAGGACCTCATCAACTTCAATGCGGTCGACCTGTGGCTCGCGCCCGGCAGCAGCGGCTGGGAACGCGCCGGCTTCGCACTGTGCGGGTTTGGGCCCGTCTGGCGGCAACCGGGCGGCGTTCACGGCGTGGCCCTGCGCCTGACCCCACTGGCTTTGCAGCGCGACACGCGGAGCGGGCCATGGACGCGGCCTCTGGGCGACGCACCGCTTCAAGATGGGCCCGTTGCTGTCACAGCGCCCTCGGCAGACATGCGTCCGCGCTATGGAGATCTGCAGGTCTGGGGCGTCGGCGCAGCGACACTGGCCTGGCGTGCCCAATTAAGTAACCACACGCTTGAGGCGGGCTTGAAGATGCCGCTGGCGTGGTGGAGCAATCGCACCGACAACACGATTGGTGGCGAGCGGCCCAGTTGGTTCGATGGACCGCCGCCGATGTTTGCGTTCCTCGGTTACGGCTACTGATCTGTGCGAATTGCGAGTCATGCCGGCTACAACGGCCAGCCCCGTTCCCCACCACGTTGGGGCAACCGTACGCGCCAACCAAGTGAGATCAACCCTTGCTGCTCTTTCAGAATTTGTCAGCGTGCGGCTACCAGTCCGGCTGCATCGAAAACTGGATGGGCCAGGGGCGTATCCCCAGCCTGATTCTGAAGACAAATCATGCCGCGGCAGCCAGTTGGGCGAATCCGCCGGTAGTTCGCCAGACGGCGCGTAGCGCAAGCATGGCGCTGGCCCCCGGCGCCTCCCAGCGCATGCCTGACCTCTTC
>CAIXGW010000360.1 GCA_903919145.1 uncultured Myxococcales bacterium | reverse complement strand
GACCGCCAGAGGACATGTTCCCGCTGGATCTCGATGACGCTGGGCTGCCTGTAGAGCTCGATGCCGTCGACGAGGACCCCGGCGAGCCGTTCTTTGACGAGCTGCCGGTCGACGACTGGGCCGCGTAGCTGGGGGACCTGAGGGTCTGCTGGCTGGCGGAGCCTTGTGCGGATCGGGGAGATCAGCTTGAACTGACGTGAAATTTGGCGGTTGACGGGGGTGATCGGCCGGGGTAGCCTGCCCGCTGACGGCTGGCGTGGTCTTGGTCGGGGGCGAGATGGCGCTGGCGGGGTGGTTCAATTGCCGGGTACCCGGTTTGCGGACCCTATGCATAAACGCGCGTAGGGCAGCGCCGGGTCCGCGAACGTGGCCCAACATCGAAAACGGTGGCCCAACATCGAAAACGTTAAGGACGCAGCCAAGGACAAACCAGGTGCCGCCGTTGAGGTCGAGTTCGGCATCGGCGATGGCGTTTTTGAGGGGCTGCCCCGCACGAGTCGCGACCCGCTTCATGCCACCGCCAGCCGCGGCACGTGCTCGGCGATGCGGATCACCGTTTCGTAGTGGATGGTGCTGGCCCAACTGGCCATTTCGTCGGCGGAGATCCGGTCGTCGGCCTCGCCGTGGCGGCGTGCCTGGCTGCCGATCAGCACGACCTCATCGCCGGCCTGGAAAGGACCTGCGTCCGTCACGTCAATCGTCACCATGTTCATCACCCGTGACTCCGCCATCCAACGATTCCACGCGACCGGGGCCTGGCCATCCGCCATGGCGACGGGGAAGGTCATCTAGATCAGCCAGTTTGGCCTTGACCTATGCCAGGACCGCCGCGGGAAGGGGGTTGCTCGCCGTGACTATCGATCAAGTCTTGTCCTGCCCAAAAAAACACTTGACTTTCCATTAGGGGCAGTCCAGCATCAAGCCGTGCCAAGGGTTGGTTTGCCAGCGACCTGAACCGACAGCGCCGGAACAACTCGAGGCTACTGGGGCCGAAATGTCGGCCTTGGCGGCTTAGATTTGGGCAATGCGATCGACGACTCCATGCGTCGTGGTCGGCTACCCACTCCCAGTTACTGTGCATCACAACAAGGAGAACGCCATGTGTCGGAAAACGCTCGCGGCGATCCTCACGATTATGTTTGTTCTGCCGTTCTCTGCATTCGCAGACGCTTCATCTGCCATCGACTGGTCGGTGATTCCAGTCGCTGTCCAGGATGTATGCGCTACCAAATTGGCCGCTTTCAACTTCAGGCAGGCCCGGACGGTCAAGTTCCAGAACATCGGAAAGATCGTTTACCGCTTCAAAGCAGTCAATTACAACACAGGGGCTCTGGGGCGGCTCTGTTTCGACGAGCAAGGCACTTCCTTGGCCGACTGCGGTGACGCGCTTCGCGAGGCAGATGCCGCGATGTACTTCGAAGACTTCGGCGCGATCGACCCGCAGCTGTGGTCGATACTGCAGGCGGCCAAGTCTGACGAGCAGATTCCCGTCGGTATTTGGCTCAGAACCTATGAGCCTGACGTGGCAAAGGACTCCTCAGAGACAGCTCTCGCGGCCCGCGCTGCGGAAATCAAATACCAGCACCAAGTGGTCAAGCAGCAAATGCAGAACACGGCCCTACGCGTCATCAACAAGACCGTAAGCTTCATCTCTGCGGCGCCAGCTGCGTTTGCCAACTTGACGCCGTCGCAGATCGTGGCGCTGGCGAAGGAAGCACCGATCGCCTCGGTTTCCTACAACCCGAAACCAGTGCCACAGTCGACCACGTACGTCAGTTCGGTTAACGCTGATATCAGCGGCGAAACTGGCAGCAACGTGAAGGTGTGCATCATCGAAGCGAGCCAGCCAACCACACCGAACAACCTCGCCACAGCAAGTGGCACCTACTGCTCGACCGGCAGCAAAGACTCCCACGCGCGTTGCGTCAACGCCGTGATCGACTCAACGTCGGCACCCTACGGTGTTGCGACGGACATCCTGCCATACCGCGCGAGTTGGGACGGTTGCGACGCCAACGCTGCCCCGGCATTCGACTGGTGCATCGACAACTATACCGATGTCTGGAACTGGAGTCACACGTGCTCTACCACAGACAATCGGCTCTTCGATTACTGGACCAAGGCGAATCCTTATCCTTTGATCGTCGCCGCCTCCGGCAACAGCTCTGCCAGCACGGTCAGCTGCGGCTCAGCGTGCACGTTCACGTCGTACGCACCCACTTGCGTCGGTTACAGCACCCTCATGGTGGGCGCTGCGAACGACTGCGCGACGTCGGGGCGCACGGACGACAATATCGCCTGCTTCAGCGGGGCCACCAACCCGAGCTCATCGGACCGTGAACTGCCCATGCTCGTGGCTCCGGGTCAGGGAATCGATGCAGACGGCATCTCCTGCGGCGACGGCACTAGCTTCGCCACGCCTGCGGTCGCCGGTGTGGCCGCGCATCTGATTGAGAAGAACAATACGCATATGAATGCATGGCCGGAGTTGATGCGGGCGGTTCTCATGGCGACGGCGGGCGAAAACGTCGACGGCGGGCGACTGACCGCGCTGCCGGATTACACTGCAGACCACCGCGACGGCGCGGGCGAGGTCGATGCCCGCGCGGCTGTCGACCTTGCCGATTCCGCAAACAAGATGGATGGCTCGAACACAGCCTGCGGAAAGGGTTTCGACATGGCAATGCTGCAGTCCAGTTCGACAGCCGAGAATGCGTACTACAGTGAACAGTACAAACTAAAAACGACCTCGTCGGCCAGGAGGGCACGAATTGTCATCGCTTGGGATGGCACGGCGACCTGCTCGGATCCGTCGGCAGGGACGTGCTCGTCGTCGTCCATGGACGCGGACCTAGATCTCGAAGTGACGGACGGAACGAGTACGTGGTATTCAAACTCGTCGGACAACACTTACGAGTTCCTGGAGATTCCGGTCACGGCAAACACCGAGTACACTATTAAGATCTACGTGTACGACTGGGTGACGTCGAGCACGTTCCTCGGGGTCGCTTGGTATGTAGACGGCTTCGACAGCTAGAGCGCGTGGGCGCACCGGCAGGCCATCGAGTAGCCGCCTGCCGGTGCTGGGGCGTTCACAAGAGGTGCCAGCGGCCTCCAAGGAACCCCATGACTCGGTCGAGTGGCGCGGCTCAAACATTCGGAGAATTCCTCATGATCATTTTCTTCTTGGATACGAGACTTCATATTTTCACAGCTTCACTTGCCTGGTGTGTGTTGGTTGGCTGCGGAAAGTCGCCATCTGGTGAGCCAGCGAAGTCAGTCTCACACGATGCGAGCGATGCCGCCAACGATGTCAGTGACACTCCGACGGTTGGAACAGACGTGGCTGTAGACTCGTCACTTGACGCTGGCAAAGAGGCGATATCGGTGGCGGACAACGGTTCGCTTCCAGACAGTCTTCAAGATATCACCGTGGCTGAGACAGCTCCGATGTGCAAGGACGTTCGGCACCTCGGCGACGGAAAGGCGAAGGACAAAGCTTGTTGGGCGCCGCCGCAAGACTACTGCGCTGTCCCTCCCCCGCAAATCGTCACCGTTGCGTGCAATCCTGATACAAAGCAGTGCTGCGAGTTCGTCAGCACCTGCATTCCCTGTGGCTGGACTGACTGCAACAAGGATCCAGGCGCTAAGATCTGTTCGACTCAGGTCGATACTCCAGATGCGTGTGCCGCCAGTCAGCCCAATGGCGGCCTACAGATTTGTTGGGATGGGCTTTCGTTCGACAAAGACGCTGGCTCCCTGGACGGGAAAGACCTGTGTGAAGATCCGCATCAGTTCGGCGATGGCAAGGTGAAGGATTCCAAGTGCTGGGGGCCGCCAAAGAATTACTGCGCCGGGGGCGCAAGTCAGGTTATTACAAAGGCGTGCGACGCTAAATCGGCAATTTGCTGCAAATTCAAGGATTCGTGCATTCCGTGCGGTTGGGTTAACTGTTTCGAAAATCCGAGCAGCGAAGCCTGCACGCCGGCAGTACAGTCGGGCCCGATTTGCGAATCTGTTCAGCCTGACGAGCAAGCTGTGATCTGCTGGGACGAATAGCATGTCCACCCGGGCGCATCGCCGGGTCGCCCCAGGGACCTTCGCCCCTGGGGCTCCCACAGATCCGGACTTGCGCAATTCACGCATCCGGCTCGTCAAAGCACAGCTTTGCCGGGCGTATCCCCAGCCTGATTCTGAAGACAAATCATGCCGCGGCAGCCAGTTGGGCGAATCCGCCGGTAGTTCGCCAGACGGCGCGTAGCGCAAGCATGGCGCTGGCCCCCGGCGCCTCCCAGCGCATGCCTGACCTCTTC
>CAIXGW010000359.1 GCA_903919145.1 uncultured Myxococcales bacterium | reverse complement strand
TGCGCGAACCTGGCGCACCCACCTTTGCCTGCTCGATATCTGGTCCGACTTCTGATTCTGGCTGAGGACTGCTCATGATTAACCTCCCAACTTCGTGGAGGATTATCGCAGAATCCTGGTCGAATGTAAACACCCTCTTAGACGATGGACACAATTGCCGCGCCGGGCGACCGCGCGGCACTGCATCTTGTGGTCATGGGCCGCAAGTAGCAGACCCGCCACAGGAAATCGGCCACAGCAATCGTCAGACAACAGCGCGTCACCAGCCAGTCGCTCGATGTGCTGCACCGTCGCTGCGTCGTGTTTGCGCGCTTCTTCCAGCGGCAAGTAATGGGACAAGTCCGTCGAGACCACGATCAGCGTCTCAGGGCCGCCCCACAGCGTCTGCAGGACATCGGCGACGGAGCGCGCCGGCACCTGACCGACCACGATAGGAACCAGCTGAAAAATTTGACCAAGCACCGTCTGCAAGAACGGCACGTGCACTTCAAGCGCATGTTCGCGGTCGAGCACGAGGTCCGTGCGCACCACGTCGCCGCGCGCGGTGAGCCGTGTCATCGCCGTCGTGTCGAGCGGCACAAGACCCAGCGGCGTCTGCCACGCGTCGACCTCGGGCAAGGCAAACCCGCGCAGCGCATAGTGATAAGACGGTCCCAGCAGGACGACCCGGCGAATCAGACCCACCGAATCCCGTAGGGTCGCGTAGGCCGATGCCGCCACCGCCCCGCTGTAGATGTAGCCGGCGTGCGGCACAATGATCGCTTTGGGCGGCGGATTTTGGGTCACGACGCGACCCGCCCAAGCGGCGTCGAGCGCGACGACGAGTTCGTCGCGACGTTGCGGATAAAACGTACCAGCGACCGCAGGCTTACGGACGCGCAGACTCGGCTGCATCGGGCTACCTCCTGCCGGCTTGGGGCGGCCGGACGATGTGTGTGTCGCCAAATAAGATGGGACGCAGGGCCGCCGCGCGCAAGGTTGCCCTGCCGCAGCGGTGCCATGACCAAGGTACGCATTGACTCGTTCCTGCCAGCGGGTCGAGACTGGGGCCAGACGAGGTTTTTGGAGCGATCACGATGTCCGACGTTCACCAGCGCACCTCCGCGCAGATTAGCCGCCGCAACCTACTGCAACTATTTGCTTTGATGGGCATTTCGGCCTGTACGCGCGAATCAACGGCGACGCATCCGCTTGCAGCGGGCACGTCGACCACGGCGACACCGCAGTCGGACGACACGACGACGAATTCTACAGACAGCAAGGGCACTTCCGCCGACGTCCTGGTGATTGGCGCAGGGATGGCCGGCTTGGCGGCGGCGCGCGATCTGCAAAAAGCCGGCAAGAAAGTGATCGTGCTCGAAGGGCGGCAGCGGATCGGCGGACGTATCTGGACCACCCAAGTAGGCGGGTTGACGATTGATTTCGGCGCATCGTGGATCCACGGCGTGACGGGCAACCCGCTGACCGACCTGGCCAAGCAGGCGGGCGCGGCGACGATCGCTGTGGATTACAAGAACATGGCGCGCTTCGCACCCGATGGCACCGAGCTGACCGACGCGCAGGACGACGCTATCGAGGCGCTGTGGCAAGGTTTCGAAGCGTGGCGGCAGGCCCGCGTCGAGGCTGGCGGTCTCGACCCATCGCTGCGCGCTCTGGTAGACAAATACGCCTCCACCAAGGGTTTGTCAGGGATTGACAAGGGGTGGCTCGACTACATGGTCGCGGCCGAGGTCGAACACGAGTACGCCCAAGACGCCGCGCAACTGAGCGCCCAGCACTATGGCGATACAGGTGAATTCCCCGGTGGCGACGTGATTTTCGCCCAAGGATACGGCCAACTCGTCGATCTGGTCGCCAAGGACCTCGATATCCGCCTCGGCACGGTGGTGTCTCACATTGATACGGCAGGCCAGGGCGCGCAAGTTACCGATTCAAATGGGCAAGTCTGGAAAGCGCCCCAGGTCATCGTCACGCTGCCGCTCGGTGTCTTGCAGGCGAACCAGGTGCAATTTCAGCCTGCGCTGCCGCAGGACGTTCAGACCGCGATTGGCCACCTGGGCATGGGCGTACTCGACAAGTTTTTCCTGTCCTGGCAAGGGGTTGCCAACCTGCCCGCGTGGCCCAAGGCGCACATCCTCGGTCGCGTGACCCAGCCAGCACAGGATCCGTGGGTCGAGTGGCTCAACACGCACGAACTACTGCAAGTGCCCGCCCTGCTTGGCTTTACCGCCGGCGCGCCCGCCTTGCCGCTGGAGTCGCAGCCCGACGCCCAGGTGCAAGAACAAGCGTACAAAGCGGCAAAGTCTTTCTTTGACGGGGACTTGCCAAAGCCTTCGGCCTTCGGTCGCACCGCATGGGGCCAGGATCCGTTCGCGCGCGGCAGCTACAGCAGCGTGCGCCCAGGCGGAAGTCGGGCGGACTGCGACACACTCGCCAAGCCTTTGTCTTCCCGATTGTTTTTGGCTGGTGAACACACGCATGGCGAGCACCAAGGCACCGTGCACGGCGCCCTGCTGTCGGGCCAACGCGCCGCCGCACAAGTGCTCGGCGCGGGCTAGCCCGCAGCGCGACGCCAGGTTGCGCGCTGGGCCTAGCCCGCAGCGCGACGCAAATCCGCAATCGCGGCGCCACGATCGGCCTGACCGAACACGGCCGAACCGGCGACAAACCAGTCGACGCCGGCCTGCCGCGCCTGCCCGATCGTCGCCGTCGTCATCCCACCATCAATCTGAATCGCCAACGCTGAAGCGTGGTTACGTCGCCACGCATCGATCGCGCGCACCTTCTCCAGCGTGTGCGGGATGAAGGTCTGGCCACCAAAACCAGGGTTCACGCTCATCACCAGCACGAAATCGACGTCGGGCAGGATCGGCTCGATCGCGGCAAACGGCGTGTGCGGATTCAGGGCGACGCCAGGCCGCATCCCCAGCGCGCGGATCCGCTGAATCGTGCGGTGCAAATGCCGGCACGCCTCGACGTGGACGCTCAGCCATTTCGCGCCGGCCTTGGCAAAATCCTCAAGCAGATGGTCGGGTTCTTCCACCATCAAATGGCAATCCAGCGGCAGGCTCGCTGCCTTGGCCAGACTCGCGACGATCGGCGCACCCAGCGTCAGATTGGGCACAAAATGGCCATCCATCACATCGACATGCAAGAAATCGGCACCGCCGCGGGCGACATCGGCGCACTCGTCTGCCAAGCGCGCAAAATCGGCAGCCAACAGCGACGGCGCAATCGCGACGGGATGCAGCGGCTGGTTACTCACGGGCGCCCCCTTGTGATTTCAGATCAGCTGGTTGCGTGCTGTTTACTGGCTCTGTGGCACGCGCAGGCGTCAGGTCATCTGCGGGATCGACAGCGTCGGCCGGCGTCAGCTCTTCGGCGTTGATCAGCATCGCAAACAACTGATGGGCCAACACCGCGACATGCTGCGTGATCACCAGCCCTGCCCCGATGCATAGGGCACGCAAACCGGGTACCCGTCCATTGAACCACCCCGCCAGCGCCATGCCGCCCCCGACCAAGACCATCCCAGCCGCCAGCAGCCAGCCTACGCCAGCCGATCACCCCGTCAACCGCCAAATTTCACGTCAGTTCAAGCTGATCTTGCCGATCCGCACAAGGCTCCGCCAGCCAGCAGACCCTCCGGTCCCCCAGCTACGCTGCCCAGTCGTCGGCCGGCAACTCGTCAAAG
>CAIXGW010000358.1 GCA_903919145.1 uncultured Myxococcales bacterium | reverse complement strand
CTGGGCAGGTCAGGCTGGGCAGCCACCGCTGTCAGCGCAGGGCCGCCGCCAGGATGCGGTTCAGCAGCCCTTCATAGGTCAATCCTACCGCCGCAGCAGACTTGGGCAGCAGCGACGCCGGCGTCAGGCCCGGCAGCGTGTTGGTCTCCAGCAAAATCGGCTCGCCATCGCCGCCGATGATCATGTCAGTGCGCGACACGCCGACACAGCCCAGCGCGTGGTGCGCCGCCAGTCCCAGCAGCTGGGCCCGCCGCGCCTGCGACTCGGGAATTCGCGCTGGCACGATCTCGTCTGACCCGCCGCTGGTATACTTGGCCTGGTAATCAAAGAACTCGGCCTGCACAGGGGCGATCTCGACCACGGGCAGGACCTGGTAGCTGCCGTCGGGCTGCTGCAGCACGCCGACCGTGATCTCTGTGCCGGCAATGAACTGCTCGCACAGCAGCCGATCCTCGCCGTTGCCAAGGCGCATCAGCGAGCTGGCCAGATCCTCATCTGTCTTGGGGATCTCTACCCCCACGCTGCTGCCACCGGCCGGCACCTTGACGACCACTGGCAGGCCGAGCTGGGCGACAAGCTGGGCGGCCGCCACCCGGCAGCTCGCCAGATCGTCCAACCCGCGGGCCGACAGCTCCACGCCCTTGGCGATCGGCAGACCGGCACCCATAAACACACGCCGGGTCAAAGGCTTATCCATGGCCACCGCGCTGGCAGTATGCCCCGAGCCGGTGTAGCGGATGCCACAGAGGTCCAGCGCTGCCTGCACCTTGCCGTCTTCACCGTAGGTGCCGTGAAAACCCAGGAACGCAACGTCGATCTGCAGCTGCTGCAGGTGCTGCAAGGCCTGGGCGATCGGCGACCCCTCGCCGTAGGTCTGCGCGACCTCGGCGGTGTCGCCGGCAAAGTGCCAGCGGCCCTGGCGATCGACAAAGACCGGCAGCACGCGGTGGCCGTATTCGCGCAGCGTGGCGACCACACCGCGAGAGGACCACACCGAGATGTCGTGCTCTGTCGAGGGGCCGCCGTGCAGCACGGCGATCGTCTTGGGGTCAAGCGGATGCATGGGCAACTCCAACGCTTTGATTCTTTGGGCCGGTTGCCAGGAGCAAGGGCGCAATTGCCCGGGTTGCGGCCGCGGTTTGGGGTAAAGCCTACACCGACTGCCGCGGCGCGCCACTTTGTTGGGCGGGCGGTCAAGCAGGCCGATCTGGCCTCGGGGCCACCCCCAAGCCCGACCCGATCAAGAAGGCAGGGTCAGTGCCCTGTTGGCGTCGGCTGGCTGCGGCGTGGCTTGCACCTGCCAGCGGCACTGGTTGCACGCGCTCTGCAGTGGCCAACGCTCGCCCTGCTCGGCCACATCCACGCTGCCGCCGCACTTGGGGCACACCAGCGTCGCCTGCAGGATCCGCGAATTCTGGCCCAGCCGGCGGATCAGCAGCGCCGCGGCCAGCGTCCACAGGACCAGCGGCCCCACCACGTGCATCAGCGGCACCGGCACCAGCAGCAGACCGATGCCAAACAGCTGCAGAGCCGGCTTGTACGCCCGCGGCCAGCGATCTTGGCGGCTCACCGCCCGCACCGGCAGGGTGGCGACGCCCTGCTCTCCGCTGGGCATGTTAAGCAACACAGGGACTTGCTTAACAGAGCTCACAGGCACCTCCGGCGCGTTCACCCTACCCTGCCCGGCTTGGCGGCGCAATCGAGGTAATCCGAAACACAGCCGAAACAATTGGGTCCTAAGCTCTCTGCGACGCTGGCGCTGCGGCCCCGCGGTCTGCGAACCCAATGGCCTGCCCAGCGAATTCGGCGGCTGCCTGTGCAGCGGCCCTTGATAACCCCAAACCAGGAGTCCCGAAGTGAGCGTGCTTTACAAGGCAGAATACATTTGGATGGACGGCGCCGAACCCACCCAGCGGCTGCGCTGCAAGACCAAGATCGTCGAAGTCGGCCACGAGCCGCCGCTGTGGGGCTTTGACGGGTCGAGCACCAACCAGGCCGATGGCCACGCCTCTGACCTGGTGCTCAAGCCGGTGTTCATCTGCCACGATCCAGTGCGCGGCGCCCCCCACAAGCTGGTGATGTGCGAAGTCCTGAACATCGACATGACCCCGCACCGCACCAACACCCGCGCCAAGCTGGTAGAGGTGGCCGAGAAGTACAAAGAGCACGAGATGTGGTTTGGCATTGAGCAGGAGTACACCTTCTTTGAAGGCATTCGCCCCCTGGGCTGGCCAGACAATGGCTTTCCGGCCCCGCAGTTTGGCTACTACTGCGGCGTTGGCTCAGACGAAGTGTTCGGCCGCGACATCGTCGAAGAGCACATGGAGCTGTGCCTGCAGGCTGGCCTAGACTTCTGCGGCATCAACGCTGAAGTCATGCCGGCCCAGTGGGAATTCCAGATCGGCCCGGTGGGCCCGCTGGCCGTCTCTGACCAGCTGTGGGTGGCGCGCTGGCTGCTGTACCGCATCGCAGAGAACTACGGCGTCAGCGCCACCCTGGCCCCCAAGCCGGTCAAGGGCGACTGGAATGGCGCTGGCGCACACACCAACTTCTCGACCAAGTCGATGCGCCACTCGATCGACGCGTGCATTGCCGCGGCCGAGGCCCTCAAAGAGCGCCATGACCTGCACATTGCCAACTACGGCGCGGGCATCGAAGAGCGCCTGACCGGCAAGCACGAGACCTGCTCCTACCGCCAGTACAAGTACGGCGTGTCGGACCGCGGTGCCTCGGTACGCATTCCGTGGCAGGTCGCCCAAGACGGCAAGGGCTACATCGAAGATCGCCGCCCCTGCGCCAATGTCGATCCGTATGTGGTCACCCGGCTGATCACAGAGACCGTCTGCAGCCGAATTCCGGTCTAGTCCACTGTCCCAAGACCGGACAGTTGTGCGCGCGCCAGGTGGGGGGGCTGGTCTGGCAGCCGGACTTTGGCAGCCGGTCTTTGACGAAGGGCCGCGGTTTGCCTACGCTGACCGGATGCCATACACGCCCCCCCTGCTCTCTCAGCCCCCGACATCCTCACTGACCTGGCACCGCGCCTGGCGCCCAGTGGTCGTGGCTCTGGCCCTGGCCGGCCTGGCTGCCGCGGTACCGGCCTGTGTCGACATGCAGTCGGCAGACACCGCGGCCGGAGCCGGTCAGGCCGACGGCAGCGCCAGCGCCGACACCGAAGAAGGCCCCACGGTTTTTGTCGACGAGCTGTATGCCGACCCCGGCGAGTGCGAGGATCCCGGGCAGTGGGTCCGCACCATGTTTGTTCTGGACGGCGACACCATCCTGCTGGACGACGGCTTGAACAGCAAAGTCCGCATGCTAGGTGTGGCAGCGCCAGAGATCGCCCACGGCAGCAAGCCGGCGGAGTGCTACGGCGTCAAAGCCTGGACGCTGGTCAAGCAGTGGCTGGTGGTAGAGCAATACGCCAAAGAAGATGTTCTGAAAGAGTCCGAGCTCAAACATATGTATGTCTGTGTGCGCCCGGATCCCAGCGCCGCCAACAAAGACGACTTCGGGCGGCTGCTGCGCTACGTATATCTACGCGATGCGGAAGGGAAAGCTGTACAGCTCAACGCCCGACTGATTCGCCAAGGCGCCGCCCGTCTCTACACCGCGTTCAGCAAGGGCCTGCGCCACGAGAAGGCGTTCAAGACCCGCGAAACCTCTGCGAGAAATGAGGGTTTGGGCGGCTGGGCCACCTGCAATTGGTCGCCACGCTAGCATCCACAGCAGGCCAATGGATCCGGGTTCCGCGCCGCGCTTTTGCAGCGGAATTACCTATTCCTAATGGTTCTTTTTGGGCTGCCTGAGCTCTGGCCGATCCCCATGCCGCAGCGAAATTGCCGTTGGGGGGCCTGGCGTCCTTGAGCCCAGAGGCTTCTCGGTGCTATAAGCCCACGATGCTGTTGAAAGTGACGCAGAGCATGAACCGCGCGCTAGGAGCACTGAGATGAATCGTCAAGCGAAATTGGCACGCACACAGGCCATGACCCGGCGCAGCTGGGCCATGTTGACCAACGCTGGCGTCGTTGCCGCAGCCCTGGCCCTGGCTCCCGCCGCTGCGGTGGCAGCCGATACTCCCGCTGCCAGTGCCGCCCCTCCTGCCAGTGCCGCCCCTCCTGCCAGTGCCGCCCCTGCTGCCAGTGCCGCCCCTCCTGCCAGTGCCGCCCCTCCTGCCAGTGCTGCCCCTGCTGCCGCGACGGACAGCGCCGCCAAGCCGCTGCGCTTTGACGTGGGCGTGGTCACTGGCTTTACGCTGTTTGACGAGAAGTCGGGACTTGGCAACGCCTTCAACGCCAAAGACGTGCCGGGCTCCGGCGCGCTGGTCGGTGTACAGGGCGGCGTGGTCCTGCTTGACAATCACCTGGGCGTCGAAGGGTTCTTCCGCGACACCTTTACCGAGATGCGCTCGGGCTCGTCCTCTGCCCAGGTGCTGGGCTGGCGGCTGCGCGGTCTGTGGTACTTCTTGAACGAAGGTAGGGTTCAGCCCTACGCCATGATCGGCGGCGGTGGCGAGATCCTGATCAACGGCAAGAAGAAGTGCAAAGTCGTCAACGGCAAACCGGTACTGACCAGCACCTGCGCCCTGGTAGAGAGCCCCGACGATGACAAGGCCATGGAAGCCGGCGTCGGCGTCCGCTTTCTTCTGACCCATCGGCTCGCCCTGCGCGCCACCGCCATCCTGTTGCTGGCCGATGGTCGGCCAGATGATGCGGTGTCCGGCGTCAAGGGCAAGGACTGGGGCACCAACATCGAAGGCGAAGTCGGCGTTACCTGGGGCTTTGGCGGCACGCCTGAAGACACCGACAAAGACGGCATCCCCGATGACGCCGATCGCTGCATTGAGAAGGCCGAAGACAAAGACGGCTTCCAAGACGGCGACGGCTGCCCCGACGAGGACAACGACGGCGACGGCATCCTGGACGACGCCGACAAGTGCCGCGACCAGCCTGAAGACATGGACAAGTTTGAGGACGGCGACGGCTGCCCCGAGCTGGACAATGACAAGGACGGCGTCCCCGACGCCACCGACAAGTGCCCAGACAGGCAGGAAACCAAGAACGGTTGGCAGGACGAAGACGGCTGCCCCGACGTGGCCGACAGCGACGGCGATGGACTGCCCAACGACATGGACAAGTGCCCGAGCCAGAAAGAAGACAAAGACGGCTATCAGGACTTTGACGGCTGCCCCGACCCGGACAACGACGGCGACGGCATCTTGGACGCGCAAGACAAGTGCGCCGACAAGCCAGAGACCAAGAACGGCTTTCAGGACGATGACGGCTGCCCAGACCAGCTGGCAGAGGCCGTGGCCAAGCTGTTTGGCGGCCCGTTGACCAGCATTGAATTCAAGTCCGACAAGCTCAACAAGGGCACCGAAGCCCAGCTGACCGCGCTGCTGGAGTTCATGCTTGAGCAAGAGACCGTCAAGCTGAGCATCGAAGTCGAGCCTGAGACCGCTGCTGATCCGGCCAAGGCATTGGCCGTGGCCCGCGCCGAAGCGATCAAGACTTGGCTGACGGACCAGGGCATCGACTCCGGCCGGGTCAAGACCAGCGCCTCGGCGCCGGCCCCGACCCCGCCCAAGCCCGGCAAGGGCGGCGTGGCCAAGCCTACGGTCGTTCTCAAGCTGCAGTAGCCCTGCAACTGCGCGGCCATGCAGGGGGGCACTCTGCGGCCGTTGAAAGCATCGCCACCGCGATCTATGCTCATCTTCCCGAACTGGGTTGGAGGCAAGTAATGAGGAACCTATCGCCTGTTGGCAAACGCTACCGGCACAACTTTGGATTGCGGCGCTCTACTTCCGCAGCAGTGCTCGGTGCGCTGTTGGTCATGGGCAACGCTGCCACGCCGTCGGCCCAGGCTGCCGATGCGGCGGTCGCGCCCTCTGGTGAGCCTGCAGCTGCTGCCGCGGCTGCCGTGGAGTCCTGGCCCATGCGCTGGGAGCTTGGCCTGGGCTTGGGGTTCAACTACCTGCACGACTACAACTTCCTGGGCAACGGCGGCGCCATAGAGGACCGCCCGGATTCCGGCGGCATTTTCGCGCTGCGGGCCCTGGGCTGGTTCATGGACAACGTGGGCCTGGAGATCGAAGGCAAGCTGCTGCCGACGTCCTACCGCAACGGCCGCGGCGGCTCGGCCACGATCCTTGGCGGACGCGCCCAGCTGCTGTATTCGTTTCGCCCGACCGAAGAAATTCGCCCCTTCATCAGCTTGGGCGGCGGACTTGAGTACTTTGCCGCCGCCAAGACCAAGGCGCAGCTAGAGAAGCTGGCGACCTACTCGCTGGCCACCGACGCCGACTGGACGGCTCTGGTCGGCGCGGGTGTGCAGTGGCAGTTCATGCACCGCCTGGGCTTGCGCTTTGACGGACGCTGGGCCCCCAGCGGCGGCAAAACCGCAGCGCTGTCAAAGAAAGAGACCGCACAGAGCGCGCTAGCCCACAACATCGAAGCCATTGTTGCTCTGCAGTACACCCTGGGTGGCAAGCCGGGCGACGCCGACCTCGACGGCATCCTGGACGGCAAAGATCGCTGCGAAGACAAGGCCGAAGACAAAGACGGCTTCCAGGACGACGACGGCTGCCCCGAGCTCGACAACGACGGCGACGGCATTCCCGACAAGGACGACCAGGGCGGAGACAACTTTGACCGTTGCCCCAACGAGCCGGAAGACAAAGACGGCTTCAAGGACTACGACGGTTGCCCCGAGCTGGACAACGACGAAGACGGCGTCGCCGATGGCAGCGACAAGTGCCCGACCCAGAAAGAGGACAAGGACGGCTTCCAGGACGACGACGGCTGCCCCGATCCGGACAATGACGGCGACAGCAACCCCGACGCCAAAGACAAGTGCCCGCTGCAGAAAGAAGACGTCGACGGCTTCCAAGACGAAGACGGCTGCCCAGATCCGGACAACGACGGCGACGGCATCCTGGACGTCAAAGACAAGTGCCCCAACGAGGCCGAGACCAAGAACGGCTTCCAGGATGACGACGGCTGCAAGGACGAGAATCCCGACAGCGACTCCGACGGCGTGCCAGACAGCAGCGACAAGTGCCCAGACAAGCCTGAGACCAAGAACGGCTTTGAGGACAGCGATGGCTGCCCCGACGACGTGCCCAAGGCGCTCAAGAAGTTTGCCGGCGCGATCAAGGGCATCGAGTTCGAGGTTGGCTCGGCCAAGATCGTCGCCAAGTCGTTCACGGTGCTGGA
This sequence comes from uncultured Myxococcales bacterium, assembly GCA_903919145.1. Classification (GTDB taxonomy): domain Bacteria; phylum Myxococcota_A; class UBA9042; order UBA9042; family UBA9042; genus SXRM01. The sequence continues at coordinate 22,599 of CAIXGW010000358.1, read as the reverse complement.
CGGCGCGATCAAAGTCCTTAAGGATTTCCCTGACACCCGCATCGAGATCAGCGGCCACACCGACAACACCGGCGACGCCGAAGCCAACAAGAAGCTGAGCCAGGACCGCGCCGACTCGGTCAAGGCCTACTTCGTCGAGAAGGGCATTGTCGCTGAGCGCATCCAGACCGTGGGCCACGGCCAAGACAAGCCGGTGGCCGACAACAAGAGCAAGGCGGGCCAGGCCAAGAACCGCCGCATCGAGTTCAAGCTCCTGTAAATTTGAGCGAAGTTAGGTAGTTCTAGCGCAGGCGCGGGTCCAGTTTCACCGACTGACCCGCGCCTGCTGCGTTTTTCGGGCCCAGCCTCGCCCCTGGGGCCGCGTCTCGGCAAAGAGCTGGCTAGCCCAGCCCGCAGCCGCCATACGGGTGCCGCCTGGTGCGGTCCGATTGGCCCCCTTCGCGGGAATGACGGGGTGGGCGGTCCTGGGGTTCTTGCGATAGCCGTACCCCAACGCTGGTCCCCCATGGCGCCCGCGGCCGACCTGCGCTATCCTCGGCGGCATGAAGCACTCCTTTCAGCGATGGCGATGGTTGGCGGTCGTGGCCGCCGTGGCAACCCTGTTGGCGGGCGATGCTCTGTGGGTGGGCGATGCCCTGGCCCGCTCGGGCGGCAGCTTTGGCGGCGGCTTCAAGTCGTCCAGCCGCAGCTCGTCTTCCGGATCGTCGCGGTCGTTTGGCTCCAGCTCGTCTGGGTCGCGATCCTTTGGATCCAGCGGCTCGCGCAGCTCGGGCAGCTCCAGCAGCTACCGACCCAGCAGCCCGTCCTACGGCGGCACCCGCTACGTGCCGGTCCCCGTGCCCATTGGCGGCTACGGCGGCAGCTACGGCTACCGGCCGGGCTACAGCAGCTACGGCTACGCCTCGCCGTCGCGCGGCAGCAGCTGGGTCTCGGTGATTGTGCTGTTGCTGGTCATCGGCTTTGTGGTGTTTGTGGTCGTGGCCATTGTCCGGCGGCGGCGCATGAGCGGCGGCGGCAATGACGGCAGCGGCCCGGCCGAGCTGCCCGTCGATGTCACGCTGCTGCAGTTTGGCGTGCAGATGCAGGCGCGCTCGATCCAAGACAAGCTGGAGAAGCTGGCCGAGCGCACCAACGCCGACGACGAAGGCAGCCTGGCCTTTGCCCTGCGGACGCTGGCCCAGGAACTGGCAGAACACGCAGAAAACGTAGAGTACGGCTCGATCCAGCGCTTGTACCTGCTGCCGCTGCCCAAGGCAGAGGACCAGTTCAACCTGTGGGCCAGCAATGAGCGCGGCAAGTTCAACCGCGAGGTGATCCGCGCCGGCAGCCAGGGCGTCAAGCGCCAGCAAAAAGAGTGGAAGACCGACGGCTTGCGCGACGAGGACGGTCAGCTGGCCGTGGCCGAGTTCTTTGTGATCAGCGTTGTGCTGGCGAGCCGCAATACCGCCCTGCCCAAGGATCTGCGCGACCACGGTCAGCTGGTAGAGGTCCTGGATGGCCTGGCCGGTATCCGCACCGAGCAGCTGGTGGCCCTGGAAGTCGTGTGGTCGCCGGCCGCCATGTCCGACTCGATGAGCCGAGAGGACATGGAGTCGCGCTATCCCAATCTGGTCACGCTGTAGTCAGCGGGCTGACGGTCGCCGACTTCGCCCCGATCAGTCGCCGCCCGGCGCGTGGGGCATCGCTGCCTCTTCGGTGCGATCGGGCGTGTGGTGGGCCTGCAGAATCTGCACGCCGCGCAGTCGCCGCAGTTTTTCTACAGCTTCGCGCAGGATCAGCTGGACCTGCGAGCGCCGGCTGGGCAGATAAGACACCGTCAGCGCAGACAATTCCAGCAGCTCGCCGGCGCTGGCGTCACCAGAGTAGCGCAGGAAATCTGCAGCTTCTGCGGCGGACCCAAAGCGCTCTTCCGGGGCCTTGGCCATGTTGCGTTGGATAAAGCGCGCCAGGTCATCGGGCAGATCGGGGTCAAAGATCCGCGGGTCTGGCACCGGAGCGTTGATGTGCTTGCTGAACACCGCCTGCACCGTGTCGGCCTGATACGGCAGGTGCAGCGTGCACAGCTCAAAGGCCAGCACTCCCAGCGCATACAGGTCGATGCGGGCGTCTACATCGTGACCAAGGATCTGCTCGGGCGCCATGTAGAACGGCGTGCCGATCACCCTGTCGCCGCTATCTGCGCCCAGACCGGCCTCCAGCGCGATGCCAAAATCCAAGAGCTTGACGCGCTTGTCTTCGGTCATAAACACGTTGGCGGGCTTGATGTCGCGGTGGATCAGACCCGCCGCGTGCGAATAGGCCAGCGCCTCGGCGATCTCGATCAGAATCCTGCGCACCTGCGGCCAGGGCAGCCTCTCGCCGCGCTTGATCAGGTGCTCCAGCAGATCGCCTTCCAGCTTCTCCATCACAATAAAGTGGGTGCCGTAGGCCTGCTCTGTGTCCAGGACCCGCACGATGTTGTCGTGGCGAAACTGCGCGACCAGCCGACCTTCGCGGCCAAAGTGCCCGGCAAAGGAAGAGTCGTGCACCAGAGCGTGAGAGAGCATCTTCAAGGCCACCGGCAGGCCAAGCCCCGGGTGCACCGCGTCAAACACGGTGGCCACGCCGCCCGAGCCCAGCCGGCCCACCACCTGGTACTTGCCGACCTGGCGAATCCCCTTGTTCTGCAACAGTCTCTCGCCCACCAAGCAGGTCAGAAAGACGGCCATCTGCGGATGCTCTTGGCGCAAGCTCTCAAAGACCGGCCTGTCCATGCGCAGCAGGTGCACGTCGTCCAGGGCGGTCACATCGGCGCTGCGCGGCTCGCCGGTGATGAGCGCCATTTCGCCCACAATGGCCGGTGCGCTCAGCTCGCGCTCGACGGTCTGGTCTTCTTGGCCGGCGGCCGCCAGGCGCACGCTCAGCCGCCCGCGCTCCAAGATGAACAGCGCGTTGCCCGGCTCGCCCATCCGCATCAGCGCTGAGCCGGCTGCCAGATCCACGGGCTGCAGCGAGGCGACCAGGCGCGCCAGTACGTCGGCGGGTAGCCCTGCAAACACCGGCAGTTCAAGCCAAGAACGCGCGGCAAAGCCTTCTACGTCGACGGCGCTATTGACCGTTGCTGTGCTGAACTGGGGCCGCCGCAGCACTTGGGTCGAGCCGTTGTCATCCAAGTCGTTGATCACCTTCACAGCCTCCTGCCGAGCGTGGCCAGAAGCAGTGTAGCAGCGCTGCGGCGGAAAGTCGTGCCACCCGGGCTGTGCGCCGCTGGGTCAGTCAGATGCTACAGGCACAGCCCAGCTTGGCAGGTCTTGGCCTCGCCGCAGGAAGAACCGTCAGCAGCGTTGGACTGGGTGCACAGGCCGGTCGGCGGGTCGCACAGGTCGATGGTGCAGGGGTTGCTGTCGTCGCAGACCTTGGGTGCGCCAGAGCAAACGCCGGCCGAGCAGGTGCCAGGTTGGCTGCACAGGTTGTCGGCGCCGCACGCACTGCCCTCTAGCGGATTGTGGGCGCACAGGCCCGTCATGCTGTTGCAGGCGTCCGAGGTGCACTCGTTGTTGTCCGAGCAATCCTTGGATGTTCCGCCGATGCAAGCGATGCCGGCGCAGACCTCTCCGCTGGTGCACTGGTCGCCGTCGTCGCACTTGCTGCCGGTGGGCAGGACTCCCAAGGTGCACTGGCCGGTCGCGGCGTTGCAGGCGTTGACGGTGCAGGGGCTGCCGTCTTCGCAGTTCTTGACCTTGCCCGAGCACTTGCTGGCCAAGCAGGTGTCCTGCGCGGTGCACTTGTCTCCATCGCTGCACGACTTGCCGTTGGGGCTGTGCAGGCACTTGCCGGCGCTGTCGCAGGTGTCGTCGGTGCAGACGTTGCCGTCGGCGCAGGAGGTGCCCTTGCCAACGCACTGGCCGAATTTGCAGGTGTCCTGGGTGGTGCAGCCGTCTTGATCGTCACACTGGGTGGCGTTCAGTGGCTTGTGCTGACAGCCGTTCTTGGCGTCGCACAGATCGGTGGTGCAGGGATTCTGGTCGTCGCACGGATTGGCGTCGATCACCACGCACTTGCCCGATTGGCACTGGTGAATGGCACATAGGTCGTCGGTCTGGCACGGCTTGGTCACCGGGATGTTCTGGCAGCCTTTGGCCGGGTCGCAGTAGTCGGCAGTGCACGGCTCTTCGTCGCCGCATTGGATGCCTGTGCCGGCGCAAGAACCACCGACGCACTTGTCATTGGCGGTGCAATTGTCCTTGTCGTCGCAGGTGGTAGCGGTGGTCACAACTTTACTGTTGCACACGCCGGCTTCGCATACGGCCACCCGGCAAACGTTCTTTGGCGCGGGGCAGTCGCTGTCTAAAGAGCAGACCTTGCTGGGCTGGACGTCGATCTTGGTCGTGGTGTCGCCTGCAACATCTTGGCCGGTGGCATCTTGGCCAGCACCGACTTCCACCACGCTGTCTGTTGTTTCGCCCCCTGGGTCCAAGCTGGATCCGCCGCAAGCGGTCACCGCCCATGCTGCGGTGAGAGAGAGGCACCAGCCGACCCAAGGGACGCCGCGCGCGGCCAGCCCTTTTGCTGGTGCGCTTGCGCGTACGGCGTTGCAGGGATTCTCTGGGCGCCACAGGGAGTTATGAAAAAGGGGGGTCTTCATGTTCCCAAGATAAGAGATCGGCAACTGCGTGTCGAGACGTTCCTAGAACTCTGTGGGCCGATAAGTGACAACGCTGCGCAGCCCTTGAACATGTAGGATTGTAAATCACCCCCCTCCAGCGGGGTATTGCCGGTTGGGGCCCAGTGGCCCTTCGGCGGCTGCCCGCCCTGACAAAGGTGCAAAAAGTTGGCTGGCGAGCCGTTCGTCGCGCTGCTATCCTGCTCGAGTGCGGCAGCCGTCGCGCAGAGGAGGCCTGGATGGAAAATCGGGACCGCAGAGGGAATCAGGACAGCACCACCCAGGTGCGACCTTCCTGGAGAAGCCATGTGGCGTCGCGACTGGCTGTTCATGGGCTGAAGATTGCTGTCGATGGGCTCAAGGCGTCGCTGCCTGTGCTGGCTGCGGCGAGCGCGCTGATCGCAGCCAAGCCAGCCCAGGCCATGACGGTGCTGGCAGTGGACCTCAAGGCGCTGGTGACCACGGCCGACCAAGTGCTGTATGGCCAAGTGGCCGCTGTCCGCACCGTCGACTTGCGCAAGCAGGGGCGCGGCGTCTGGACGGAGATGGAGCTGAGCGTCAAGGAAGTGTGGAAGGGCGACGCCAAGCTACAGGGAAAGCGCTTTGTGTGGCGCCACGTTGGCGGCAAGACAGCCGACGGCCTGACGGTGGCCGTGCCCGGAATGCCGACCTTTGGGGTGGGCGAAGAAACGGTGGTCGTTCTTGAGAAGCACAGCGATGGCCACGTGATCTCTGGCGGTCCTCAAGGCAAGTTTGCCGTCAAGATCGGGCCGCAGGGCCAGCGGACGGTGATCAGAGAAATGCCAGATGTGCACTTTCTAGCCCGCGACGCCGCCACTGGGCAGCTGCGAGAAGCGGCCAAGCAAGTCAGCTTGGTGCGCAGCCTGGGTGAATTCCGCGCAGAAGTGCTGTCTTACGCCAGTGCCGCAGCGGCGCCAAGCGCCAAGCCACCGGCTGTTGCCGTCCCGCCCGCCAAGACCGTCAAGTAGTCCCGCCTGCCAAAGTACAGGCGTCTGCAACGTCCTGCCCTGCCGCCGCATCCAAGAGAGCGCCCGCCCCAGCCAAGGGCGGCCGCGACGCCCACACCGGTGCCTCCCCAAAGCTTGCCAGGGCACGCCGATCGCCGGAAAGCCCTCTGCGCCTGCTCCCGCTACGAACGCCCCACGGGGCAGTCACGAGAGGCCATGCTCACAGCTTCGCCCACCCCTCAGCCCCACAACCTGACTCCGGGGCCCACCAACTTGACTCCGGTGCCCACCAAGCTGGCCCCGCGGCCGCGGAACCTGGCATTGCTGCTTGGTTTCTTGGCGAGTCTGCTGGGTGGCAATGCCTGGCCCTATGCTGTGGCTACGGTGACGCCGACGTCCAAGACGGTGTCGCGGTGGTTCTCTAACAGCGTGTCGTACTACCTGCACCCGACTTGTTCGCCGGACTTGGACAACAAGAAATGCAAGGACCAGCTGCGCACCGGCTTCCAGGCGTGGATGAAGCCCTCTTGCACGGCGCTGAAGTTCACCGAGGGCTATCACTGCAACACCGCGCAAGGCAAGTGCCTTTTTGACAGCGCCAAGTGCAGCTCAGACGCGGACTGCCCCTCTGCCATGAGCCTGAAGGTCATCCCCATGGGCTACAACAGCAACTCGCGCAATGAGTTGGTGTTTGTTGAGAACAACACCTGGAAATTTGGCCAGTATGTTCTTGGCGTGACTTCGCCGGTGTTCTACACCAATGGCGCCATCTTTGAGGCGGACATCGCGTTCAATGGCTTTAACTACAAGTGGGTAGCTGACCCGGGCTCGATCGGCGGCGGCTACATGGACTTGCTCAGCGTGGCCATCCACGAAGAGGGCCACTTCTTTGGCGTACAGCACATGCTGCCTGGGTCCTTCAGCGACAACGACCCGCCGACCATGGCTCCGTCGGTGGATCCGTTTGGCAAGTCCGCGACCCTAAATGCCGATGATCTCAAAGTTATTTGCTACCTCAACCCTGCAGATGCGCAGTACAAATGCGCTGGCGACGCCGACTGCCCCTACATCAACGAGACCGACAAGAGCACCGGCAAAGAGTACTACTCGGCCAAGCTCAGCTGCCAGAGCGCGGCTTGCGTGTGGGGCGGCGCGGCCACCACCCCCAGCGGCAACTCTCCGCTTGGTGGCAACTGCGCCACAGACAAGGACTGCAAGACCGGGCTGTATTGCCAGCCGTTTGGCGCCAAGAGCCTGTGCAGCCAGCAGTGCAACCCGCAGACCAAGAACTGCCCCACCAACTTTGTCTGCTACCCCTACCAGGGCCAGACGACCAAGGGCGCTTGCCTGCCCGGCCAGACCCAGCCCCAGCCGACCAAAAAACCTGGCGAAACATGCACGTCTAGCGCAGAGTGCACCTCTCTGATGTGCCTGCAAGGGACGTGCCGGGTCAAGTGCACGCCCAACAACCCGGCGGAGTGCAACAGCGCCACCGAGGCCTGCGCGCCGATCCCCGGCACCGGCGTGGGCGCTTGCGTGCCCGATGAAAAGCCCAAGCTCGCTGCCGTAGGGGCCAAGTGCTTTGCCCCAGAAGAGTGCATCTCCAACATCTGCCTCAAGGCCGACCTCAACGCCGACTACGGCATCTGCCGGCAGGCATGCAAGGGCAAATTCAGCTGCCCAGAGAGCTTTGCCTGCGTGCCGCAAACCGACGGCACTGAGGCCTGCCTGCCCGGGTCAGACAAGCTGCCGGCCGGTTCAGAGTGCGCCGCCGCCAACCAGTGCGCTGACGGGCCGTGCGTCGCCTACGCCAGCAAGCAGTTCTGCTCCAAGAGCTGTACGCCCAGCGCCGCCGGTGCCTGCCCGTGCGGCATGGCCTGCGAAGAGTCAACCGCCGGCTACTTGTGCCTGCCGGGTGCCAAGGCGCAGTGCATTGAGGTCGGCAAGAGCTGCGAAACCTCTAGCGAATGTGTGTCGGGCGCCGCGTGCGCCGGCGGAGAGTGCAGCGCCATGTGCGAGGTCATCAGCGGCAGCAGCTGCGGGCCGGGCATGGGCTGCGCCCGGCTGGCCCCGGACTCGCCAGAGGGAGTGTGCCGCGCCGCCGGACCGGCTGGCTTGTCTGAAGGGTGCGCCAAAGACCTGGACTGCGGCTCGCTGTTTTGCGCCCCCGACGCCAGCGCTGCCAATGCCCTGCGCTGCCAGAAGCCCTGCAATCCCAAAGCAGATGCCTGCCCGGCCGGCTTTGCGTGCAACGCCCTGAGCCCCAACCTGGGAGCCTGCCTGCTGATGGCCAGCCAAGGCGGCGCGGCCGATGCCGGTGCGGTCGACGGCGGCACCAGCTCTGGCGGCGGGCTGCCCAATGGCACCAACAGCCCGCAGCCGGCCAGTGGCTGCAGCGCCGGCCACCCTGCCCGGTCCGCTCCTACCCTGGCGTGGCTGGCCGCCCTGGTGGCCGCCGTGTGGGTCATCCGCCGCTTGCGGCTGGGCTAGCGATGACGGCTGCCTGCCCGCTCTGCCTGCCGGCCTTGCCCTTGGACCCGCCTTCGCTGGACGCCAGCGGTCAATGCCCGGCGTGCCACCAGATCTGGCCGGCGTTGCAGACCGGCGGACTGGCGATCCCGGTGCTCCTTCCCGATGCCGCACAGGGCGAGGTCATGGCGGCTCAGGTAGCCCAGCTGCTGCACGACCCAAGCCTGCTACACCAATGGGCCGATGGAGAGGACCCAACCCTTGTCGCCCTGGCCAATGGGCTGCTGACCTACGCCCAGGCCCACTACGGGCAATGGACGGAGGCGGGCCTGCCGCACCCCGACCTGAGCTGGCTGGGCGGCTGGCTGCCCGAAGATCTTCCCAGTGGCAGCGCGCTGGTGCTGGGCTGCGGGCCGGGCGGCGAGCTGGCGGCTCTGGCGGGCCATCGCGCACTGCAAGGGCGGCAGGTGGTGCTGGCCGACAGCAACCTGGCGGCGCTGGCTTGGGGGCAGTGGCTGGCCCAAGATGGCGCGCTGGCGCTGCCGTGGCGCAGCTCGGCGACGCGCATCGCTTGGTCCCAGGCGGCGCTGCCGGCGGCCGAGCATCAGCAAATGGCGGCTGCCCAATGGGTTTGCGCCGATGCCCTGCATCCGCCGTGGCCGGCGGGCAGCGCGGCGGTGGTGATCTCTTTGGCCCTGCTGGACACGGTAAGCGATCCGATTGCGCTGGTGCAGCAGGTCGAGGCGCTGCTGGCTCCCGGCGGGGTGTGGCTGGTGGCTTCGCCGTGGTGTTGGCAGAATCGGGTGACGCCGCTGCCGCGCCAGCTGGAGCGATTTGTCGAGGGCGCCGACCTGGTGGGCGGCTTGCAGGCCCTGCTGACCGGCCAGGAGATTGAGGGCCTGGGCGCGGGACTGCGCCTGGAAAGGCACGCGGACAACGTCCCGTGGGCCCTGCAGATGCACCCGCGGTTCCAAGCTAACTATGCATTGCAGGTGATGTTATTGCGCAGAGCTTGACTTTGCCCATCGCCAACGCCGATAATTTCAGTGGCGAGTGAAATCTCGCAAGCGCGTTGAGTGTTGCACGTTCCTCTCTTGGGCCTTTGCCCGCCCCACCAAGGTAGCTATGTTGCAATTCGCCGCCCTGCCCGTGCACGGCTCAAAAACCGAGGTGAGTCCTCAGGTCAGCTCGGCTGGCCCGGGGCACGGCACCGGCGTCTTGCCGCGCCTGACGGCCCAGGCCCAGGGGCAAGACCTGGGCAGCCTGGCCGACCGACTGACCGAGCTTCAGGGTTGGCTGTCGGGCGATCTGCAGCTGGTCGAAGAAGTTTTGCAGGGCCTGCAGGGCCCTAACGGCGCCCAGCGTGCCGGCCACCACATCCTGGCAGCGGGCGGCAAGCGCCTGCGACCGCTGTGCGCGCTGATTGCGGCGCGGATGGGCCCGCGCCAAGACCCGGCGGCGCGGCGAGAAGCCCGCGAGCTGGCGGTGGCCGTGGAGCTGGTCCATGCAGCCACCTTGCTGCACGACGACGTGGTGGACGTTGCCGATGCGCGCCGCGGCCTGCCCACCGCCCGGCTGCTGCACAGCAATGAGATCTCCATCTACGCTGGCGATTGGCTGTTGGTAGAGGCCCTGCGCAAGATTGTGGCGACGGGGCACATTGGCTTGGTCAAGAGTGCGCTGGATACGGTAGAGCAAATGGTCTTTGCCGAAGTGCAGCAAGCCGAGCGCGCCCGCGGCCTGGCCAGCGATGTGGCCGGCTACTATGAAGTGATTGACGGCAAGACCGCGGCGTTGTTTCGCTGGGCCCTGCAAGCCGGCGCGACGGCAGGTGGCTGCGACCCCAAGGTCATGGCAGCGCTGATGCGCTACGGCGGCGAGCTGGGCGTGGCTTTTCAGGTCATCGACGATGTGCTCGACCTGGGCGGTGATTCGCAGCGCACCGGCAAGGCGCTTTTTGCCGATTTGGCCGAGGGCAAGATCACCTTGCCGCTAGCCCTGCTATTGGAGCGCGAGCCCGGGCGACGGGCCGAAGTGGCCAACCTGGCTAGTCGCTGCGCCGATCCTGCCCAGCGCGCACTGCCTGAAACCAAAGAGCAATGTGCTGCCATTGTGGCGGCTGTGCAGCGGTGCGGAGCCCTGGCAGCCGCGCGGGATCAAGCAGATCAGCGCAGTGCGCTGGCCCGGGCGGCCTTGGCAGAGCTGCCGCCCGGCGCCGAAGTCGCAGCGCTAGAACAGATTGGCCATGCCATGTTGGCCCGCGAGAGCTAGTATCCAGGTCCGGCTCTGCCCGGGCGGGGCTCTGACCCACCAGCGCCAGCGGCGCACCTTCCTGAAGTGGCGGCCCATCCCACCGCAGCAAATGGAACGATCAGACGAGGCTGTGATGATCATCTTGTTGGAGCCCCAGGCCGATGCCAAAGCCGTCTCAGCGGCGCTGCAGGGACTTGGGCTGTGGACCAGACAGCTGGAAGGCGAGCGCGAGCCGGCCATTCTTGAGGTCGAGGCCCACTCAGCGCGGGTTGAACCGGCGGCGGTGCTGGCCCTGCCCGGCGTGGCCCAGGTGCGGCCGCGGCGGTCACAGCATCCGCGGGTCGATGCGATGCCGCGCACCTTTGCGCTGCGCTGTGGCTCTGGGCTGGTCATTCGCTTTGGCGAGGAGGCCGTTCTGGCCGCCGGCCCGTGCGCGGTGGAGTCGCCAGAGCAGATCCAGCAGCTGGCCGCGCTGGTGGCCAGCAGTGGAGCGCGCTTGCTGCGCGGCGGGGCGTTCAAGCCGCGGACGTCGCCGTACAGCTTTCAAGGGGCCGGCGCGGAGGCGCTGCGCTGGCTGGCTGAAGCTGCCGCGGCCCATCACCTGGGCGTCATCACCGAAGTCATGAGCGAGCTGCAGGTCGATGCGGTGGCCGAAGTGGCCGACCTCATCCAGGTGGGCTCGCGCAACATGCAGAATTTTGCTCTGCTGGCGGCGGTCGGCCGCAAGGGCAAGGCGGTCCTGCTCAAGCGCGGCCGCGGAGCCTCGGTAGAAGACTGGCTGATGGCCGGCGAGCACCTGCTGGCGCACGGCGCAGCGTGGGTGGTGTTCTGCGAGCGCGGCATCGCCGGGCTGTCCAATGAGACCCGCAATACCCTGGATCTGGGAGCTGTGGCCCTGCTGCGCCACGCCCACAAGCTGCCGGTGGCAGTGGACCCTTCGCACGGCGCGGGGCGCCGCGACCTGGTGGTGCCGCTGGCCAAGGCTGGCGTGGCGGCGGGTGCCGACTTGGTGCTGGTAGAAGTGCATCCGCAGCCGGCGCTGGCCAAGAGTGACGGGCCCCAGGCCCTGCTTCCCGACCAGCTGCTGCAGCTGGCGGCCGGCCTTGGCCTGCAGCCGCTGGAAGAGCCGCCGGCCATTGGTACCGCCCACACCAGCCGTCTGCCTGAATTCTATAAGAAATCTGTGGAAGAGCGCCGGCGCCAGCTGGCCAGGACCTTGGGCCTGTCAGCCGACGCCCAGCGCTACTTGCGCCACGGCGGTCTGGACATGGCTATCGCGGACCGCATGTCAGAAAACGTGGTCTCGACCTTTGCCTTGCCCATGGCCTTGGGCCTGAACTTCCGCGTCAACGGCCGCGACCACGTGGTGCCTATGGTGGTCGAGGAGCCCAGCGTGGTGGCGGCCGCCTCTAACGCGGCCCGGATGGTTCGCGCCACCGGTGGCTTTCGCGGCGATGCCACCACCAGCGTGATGACCGCTCAGGTCCAAATGGACCACGTGCCCGATACGGCAGCTGCGGCCAAGGTGATTGAAGAACGGCGCCGCGAGCTGGTAGCCATCGCCAACGAGGCCATTCCGCGGATGGTGGCGCGCGGCGGCGGCTGCGTTGACCTGGATGTGCGGGTGCTGGATGCAGAAAACGGCCTGTTGGTCGTCCACCTGTATGTCGATGTGGGCGATGCGATGGGCGCCAACGTGGTCGACACCGTGGCTGAGCGGGTGGCGCCGATGCTGCAGGAGTGGGTCGGCGGCGACATTGGCCTGCGCATCCTTTCCAACCTGCCGCTGAGACGGCTGGTGCATGTAGAGTGCGATGTGGGCGCTGATTTTCTGGGCGGCGAAGAGCTGGCCGACGGCATTGCCCGCGCCAGCCGCTTTGCCGAGATGGACCCTTTCCGGGCTTCAACTCACAACAAAGGCATTCTCAACGGCATTGACGCAGCGGCGGTGGCCCTGGGCCAGGACTGGCGGGCGATCGAAGCGGGGGCCCACGCCTTTGCCGGCCTGAGTTCGCAGTACCGGCCGCTGTGCACCTGGCAGCGCACGGAAAAGGGCCTGCACGGCGTGTTAGAGATGCCCTTGGCCATTGGCACCGTAGGCGGATCGACCCGCGCCCACCCGGGCGTGCGCACGGCCATGGAGATCGTCCGGGTCGACAGCGCCCGCCAGCTGGCGGTGGTGATGGCCGCCGTGGGCATGGCGTCCAACTTGGCGGCGCTGCGCGCGTTGGCCGGCGAAGGCATCCAGCAGGGCCACATGCGCCTGCACGCCCGCAAGAGTGAGCTCGACCCGCACCTTGGCAAGGCCGGGGCCGCCTGATCGCTGGAGATTTTGACCCATGCCCACCTCAATCGCTCCCGCTACAGCGCCCTCTGGCTCGGCCAAAGTCGCCTCTCCCGTTGGCGTGCCGCTGCAAGGCAGCCTGGTGCCCGGCGGCAGTGGCGCGATGTTCGACAGCATTGCCGCGCGCTACGACCTGATGAACCGCCTGATGACCTTTGGCATCGATCAGCGGTGGCGGCGCCAAGTTGTTGATCTCTTGCAGCTTTCTGGCTCGTCGCGCGTCCTGGATCTGGCGACTGGCACCGCCGACCTGGCCTTGCTGGTGGCGCAGCGGCTGCCCCAGGCCAAGGTAGTGGGCCTGGACCCGTCGACCAACATGCTGTCGATCGGCATGGCCAAGGTGCGCAAGGCGGGGGCGGAGGGCCGCATTGAGCTCGTTCACGGCGATGCCTGCCAGTTGCCCTTTGAGGACGGGAGTTTTGACGGCATCACCATGGGCTATGGCATCCGCAACGTCACCGACCGGCCGCGGGCCCTGCGCGAGATGAGCCGGGTGCTGCGCCGCGGCGGACGCGTCTGCATTCTGGAGACCGGCGAGCCAACGGGTCCGCTGGGCCTGGCAGCGCGCCTGCACATGCGGGTGGTGGTGCCGCTGCTTGGCGGTCTGCTGAGCGGCGCCCCGGCCGAGTACCGCTACCTGCAGCAATCCACAACGGCCTTTCCGCGGCCCGAGCGTTTTGCTGAGATCATGGAAGGTTCTGGTCTGCGGGTGCTGCAGGTGGTGCCGCTGCTGGCGGGGGCCTCGCACATCTACGTGGCCACCCCGAGTCACGCGTAGGCGAGGCGGCCGATGAGCCCGAATTGGCCGACCCCAGGGCATCAGCCCACTGCCGCTGGCGCGTGGAAGTCGCCCGCAGCTCTGGTGGCGCACCTGCACACCTTGCTGGCCATGCCGCCCGGGCGCCACCAGCGCGCGGTGGTGCGCACGCGCCTGGAGCTGCCAGCGGGCTGGTGGTTGCGCCAACCTGTTGGAACATCAGTTGACGTCTATGGCTTTCGCGGTCCGGGCCAGCGCTGGCACACCGCTTTGGGGCAGGCTTGGCTGTGCCCGGTCCGCCAGGTGCGCTACCTGGACGCCGGAGGCAGCGGCAATTTCAGGCCCCATCCAGAAGACTTGCAGGCGGTGCTGCAGTGGCTGGATCAGGTGCAGGTCAGCTGCCCGGTCGCCGCAGTCGCCGGCTTTCCGCTGCGCGCGCCGGAGGGCGGGTGGGTCGCGCCGCTGCGGCTGTGGGTGCCGCGGCTGTGGCTGATCGACGACCCGGCGGAGGGTGCCGCTGGGCGCGAGTCGCTGCAAGTTGAAGTGGCGCTTGTCTTTGAGCGCGACCGCACTGCACCGGTCATCGCCGCCGAGGTCGATCAGTTGCTGTCTCTGCTGACCGCCGACGAGGTGCCAGAACCCACGCCGCTGCAGCTTCAAAGAGAGAGCCAAGCCGACGTGGGCCAGGCGCTGCAATGCCTGGATGAGCAGCCAGTGCTGCGCAAAGTGGTCCTGGCTTGGCCGCGGCACTGGTCCGGCGGCGGGGCGATCGGTCGCGTCTGGCAGCACCTGCGCCAGCAGCGCGGCGACGCCTGGTGTGCCTTTGGCCAGCTGCCAGAGGGCGAGTTTGCCTTTGCCTCGCCGGAGCTGCTGATCGAGGGCCGCCACGGCGGGCTTCGCAGCTTGGCGCTGGCGGGCACGCTGGTCGAGCGGTCGGCGCCGCCGGCGTCTCCGGCCGCCGTGATGGCAGTCGAGCACCAGCTGGTGGTGGACTACTTGACGGATTCTCTGGCCGAGCTGGGGGCCGAGGCGCGGCCAGAGCGGCAGCAAGTGCGCACCGCCGGCTCGCTGAGGCACCTGGCCACGCCGGTGACGGTGACCGACCGCGGTGGCCTGTCTGCCTTGCAGGCGGCGCTGTGGCTGCATCCCACCCCGGCCTTGCTGGGTCTGCCGCGGCCGCAAGCGCTGCAGCTGCTGGCAGAGCTTGAGCCAGAGCCGCGCGGTTGGTATGGCGGCTTTGCCGGGCTGCTCTCGGGCGATGGCAGCGGCGATGGCGAATTGGCCGTGCTGCTGCGCGGAGCGGCGGTGCAAGATGGGGGCTGGCTGGCCTGGGCCGGAGCGGGGCTGGTGCGGGGCGCCGACGTCGAGGCCGAGCGGCGAGAGATTCTCAACAAGCACCAGGCCTTGGTTGAAGGGCTGGGGCTGCAGCCGGCCGCTGCCGCTTCTTGACCGCTGGCCGCTGAGGAACCCGCCATGAGCCACCCGCAGAGCGACGCCGTGCGCTGGCTGACCAGGCAGATGCTGGCGGCCGGCGTCGATTGGCTGGTGGTGTGCCCCGGCTCGCGGTCGACGCCACTGGTCCAAGCCGCTGTAGAAATTGAAGAAGCTGGCCACTGGCGCCTGGAAGTGGTGCTGGACGAGCGGCAGGCGGGGTTTGCCGCGCTGGGACTGGCCCGGGCTGGCCGGCGCCCTGCGGTGGTCACAACTTCTGGCAGTGCCGTGGCCCACCTGCTGCCCGCCTGCGTCGAGGCAGGCGAAACAGGCACGCCGCTGCTGCTGCTGACCGCGGATCGCCCTGCGCGCCTGCGCAACCGTGGGGCCCCGCAGACGGTGCGCCAGCCGGCCCTGCTGACGAGCTACGCCCAAGTAGTGGACCTGGAATTGAGCCACGGCCTGTCGGAGACCGACCGGGCGGGCACGTTGGAGGCTCTTGCCCGCTGGGCGACCGGCGGCCTCCTGCACCTCAACGCCTGCGTGGACACGCCGCTGGCTCTGCAGGCCGCAAGTGAGAGCGACCTCGGCAGTGGCTCAGGCGGAGGTGGCTCAGGCGGAGGTGGCTCAGGCGGGGGTGGCGCAGGCGGGGGGACCCTCTTAGAAGCTCCGTTCGCTCCTGAACAATTGCCGGCATCCCTGCACGACGGTTCGGTGTTGCCGCCGCTCCAGGACGCGCTGGCCCCGCCAGCTGCGGGAGAGAAGGTCCTGTTGATTGCAGGCTCTTTGCCAGTCGACCCGGCGCTGGCGGCGTTGGTACCGGCGCTGTGTGCGCGCGCGGTGGTGCTGGCCGAGTGGACAAGCCAGCTGGCGGCGGCGGCGGAAGAGGCGGGGGCGCCGCGGACCTTTGATGCGCTGCTGCGCGAGCCGGTGCTGCTGGCTCAGCTGCGGCCCGACCGCATTGTCCGCTTGGGCGAGTGGCCAGCCAGCAAGGGCCTGCAGACCCTGCTGGAACAGGCAGATTCGCTTGGGATTGCTGTGCAAGGGGTGTGGGGGCCCCGCCGCAGCGACCCTCTGGACCAGGTGGCCGTGGCCAGCACGCTGCCGCCAGCAGTGGCCCTGGCCGCTTGGCAGCGGTCTCCTGAGCCCTCTACCGCAGCGTGGCGGTCCGCGTGGCAGGCGGCAGACACAGCAGCCCGCGGCGCCGCAGCCCAGCTGCCCGCTCAGGGTTGGGAGCTGGCTGCCGTGGCGGCGGTCAATGCCAGCCTGACTGCAGAAACCCTTTTGGTTGTTGGCAATTCTATGCCAGTGCGCGACATGGATGCCCTGAACCTGCAGCCGCGGCCGTGCGCCCGGGCGCTGTGTTCGCGTGGAGCCAATGGCATTGACGGTACCTTGGCCATGGCCTGGGGCGCGGCCCTGGGCAGCGCGGCGCCAACGCGGGTGTACTTGGGAGACAGCACCTTTCTGCACGACGTTGGGGCGCTGCAGCTGCTGGCCCGGCAGCCCACCGGGCTGGACCTGCGCGTGCTGGTGATCGACAACGACGGCGGCGCCATTTTTGACTACCTGCCGGCGCGGGCTGCCATGGCCCAGGCTGTTCATGAGCGCTTCTTCACCGCTCCGCACGGCCTGGATTTGGTATCGATTGCCCGCGGCTTTGGCTTGCAGGCCCAGCGGGTGGACACGCAAGAGGAATTGCTGAGCGCTTGGCTGGCGCCGGGCGGCGGCGTGCGCATCGTGGTGCTGGCCGCGGATCGCTCCCGGTCGGTGCAGCTGCACCGCCAGTGGCAGCACTCGCAGATCGCAGCGGCCGTCGCTGCCTTGGAACAGGGCGCGCCGTGCTGACGTGGACCTTGCAGCAAGCGCCGGGCTGCCTGGCTGTCCGCACTGCTGGCCCGGCTGGTGGCACCCCTGTGGTGCTGTGGCATGGCTTCTTTCAAGACGGGCGGGTCTGGGCGAGCCTGCTAGAGCGCCTCGACCACGCCGAGATCGCTGAGATCCGCTGGATCGCTGCGGATTTGCCAGGGCATGGTCAGTCGGCAGCGCTGAGGCTGGCGCCCCTGGGCGACCAGGCTTGGCCCCGGCTGGTCAGCTTGATCGACCGGAGTCTGGAGTCGCTGATCGCCTGTCCGCCGGTGATCGCCGGCTATAGCTTTGGCGCCAGGGCGGCGGCGCACTGGATCGGCCACAGCCCGCTGCTGCGGCAGGTGGGCCTGCAGGGGGCCCTGCTGGAGTCGGCCCACCCGGGCTTGCCGCCGGCGGATCGGCCACCGCGGCTGCATCAAGACCTTGCCAGGGCTCAGCAATTGCTAGCGCGCGGCGTGGCAGAATTCGCCGACGACTGGAGCCAGCTGCCGCTGTTTGCCAGCCAGCAGCAGGTGCCGGCCGCCTGGCTGGCTGCCCAGCGCGCCGTGCGCCTGCAACAGCAAGCCGCAGGCCTTGCCGACCACCTGGCAGCGCTGGGGACCGGTACCATGCCGCTGCTGGACGCCCTGCCCGCGCCTGCTTGCCGGACCACCCTGCTGGTCGGCGAGCTGGACCAGGCCTATGCCCAGCTGGGCCAGCGCTGGCAGCGCGCCTGGCCGGCGGCAGCACTGGTTGCGATCCAAGGCGCCGGTCACAACGTACACCTGGAGCGCCCAGAGGCGTGGTGGCGACAATTGCTGCAATTGTTAGCGGACCAGCAGGGCCGGAAGCGGCTGGACTAAGCAGATTGCAAGGCTTTTACCCCATCACCGGCAGGGTCCGCACGGTTGCCGCAGTCGCAGGGGGAAAGCTATACTGGTGGGTTTGCGATCGCTTGATCGCAGCACAGGCCCCCTTTGCAACCGTCGCGGCGCCGCCACCTCTGCTGCCCTTGGCCGGGCAGGCCCCAGTCCAGCCGCTTAGGCCGCTCCGTCTTGGCGCAGTGGCTGCTGGCTGCGCTGTGGCTGATCGGCTGGCAGGCAGTGGCGGCGTGCTCAGCTCCGGCGGTGCCGACCTCGGCATGCGTGGCCGACGGCGACTGCCCCACGGGGCGTTGCCTGGCCGGTGTCTGCGTGGCGGTGTCGGCAGTGGCAGACAGCAACGGTTCCAACGACATTGGCTCAGGCTTGGCGGATGGCGACGGCGCAGCCGCCTTGGACGCCGCTGCCCCCTGCACTGCGGTGGCCGAGTGCGCCGGCATCCTGGGGGATCTGCCCGCTTGCCGCTTGCCGGCTTGCGACAACGGCCGCTGCACGGTGGTGGCGATGGCCGACGCCGTCACCTGCACCGCCGGGTCGCCGCTGTGTTCTGCCGCGGGCAGCTGCCAGGCCGGCGTCTGCAAGGCCACCGGAGCGCTGTGCGACGACAGCAACCCGTGCACCCTGGATACCTGCACCGCTTTGGGCTGCCAGCACAATCCCCTTAGCAACGGCGCAAGCTGCGACAGTGGCGCCGAACCGTGCAGCGCCGCCACCTGTCTGGCCGGCGTCTGCCAGCCTGGCATCCCTTCGGGCTACTGCAAGATTGCCTCGCCCTTGGGCATCCTGTGCTCCAAAGAAGGAGCCAGCGCTCCCATGCTGCCGTGCATGCGCTGCTTGCCGCTGGCCAGCAACACCGCCTGGACCATGGTGACCTCTGGCGTTTGCGACGACGGCGACGCCTGCACCCAGGCCGAAAATTGCCAGCCTGGCGGCAAATGCGTGGGAGTAGAGGCGCTTTGCCCAGATGTCGGGCCATGCTCAGACCCCGGTTGCGACCCCAAGACCGGCTGTCTGGAGCAACCCACTGCCGGGCCGTGCACCGATGGCAACCCTTGCACGGTCGATGACAGCTGCAGCGGCGGCCAGTGCCAGCCCGGTACCGCGCTGGACTGCGACGACGCCAACCCGTGTACCACCGACAGCTGCGCCAAGGGCTTTGGCTGCCTGCACGCCCCCGCCAGCGGCCCGTGCTTTGCCGACAGCGACCCCTGCACCATCGACACCTGCAAGAACGGCTACTGCCAGGCAGTTCCCGAGGCTTCTGTCTGCAAGATCAACGGCGTGTGCGTGCCTGCCAATGCCAGCGCTGAGGGCATGCCGTGCCTTGTGTGCAAACCGTCAGAGAGCGCCACCAGCTGGACCCAGACCGACAACAAGAACTGCGACGATAACAACGCGTGCACCAAGTTTGAGACCTGCACTGCCGGCAAATGCCTCGGCTTGCCCGTCCTGTGCAATGACAACAACCCATGCACCAGCGATGCTTGCGCAACGGCTACCGGCTGTGTCTTTCTGCCGACCGCCGCCACCTGCACCGACGGCAATGCCTGCACGCTGCAAGACACCTGCCTGCAGGGCAAGTGCCTGGGCACTGCGATCGCGCCCGGCACCTGCAATGACGACAACCCCTGCACCAGCGATTCCTGCGACACAGTAGCCGGTTGTACCAACAAGCCCAACAACGCGCCCTGCAGCGACAGCGATCCGTGCACCAAAGGTGACACCTGCAACGCCGGCAGCTGCGCCAGCGGCGGCGTAATCTGCCCGTGCGACAGCGACGCCTCCTGCGGCGACAGCAATCCCTGCACCCAAGACAGCTGCACGGCCGGCGGCTGCGTCAATAGCGCCATTGCCGGCAAGTCCTGCGACGACGGCGACGCCTGCACCATCCAGGACAGCTGCTCCAACGGCTGGTGCGGCGGCAAGGTCCTGGCCTGCGACGACAAGAACTCCTGCACCAGCGACGTCTGCGTGGCCGAAAAAGGTTGCCTGGCGGCCCCCATCCAAGGCCAGCTGTGTACCGACAGCAACCCGTGCACCACCAGCGACGTCTGCATTGCTGGCCAGTGCACCGGTCAGCCCAAGACCTGCGATGACGGCAATCCCTGCACCTTTGACATCTGCGACGCCGCCAGTGGCGCCTGCAGCCACCCAGAGCTCGGCGACGGCAGCTCTTGCCCCGATGACGGCGTGGCCTGCACGCTGGACACCTGCGCCGCTGGCAGCTGCAGCCACAGCAAAGTCAAAGACAATAGCTGCTTTATTACCGGAATTTGCCTGAGCGGCGGCGCGCTGCATCCGGCCAACGGCTGCCTGGGGTGCCTGCCCAAGGTCAGCCAGAGCGACTGGTCGGTGCGCTCCGGCCTGTCTTGCAGCGATGGCAATGCCTGCACGGTCGGCGATCTTTGCATCAGCTCTGCGGCCTGTGTGGGCCAGACCAAGGCGTGCTCGGACGGCGAGGCCTGCACCGCGGACTTCTGCAACCCCCAGCAGATCAGCAGCGATCCGTGCTTTTGGGTACCGGCGGTTGGCACCTGCAACGATGGCAACGGCTGCACCGCCAATGACCAGTGCGTCCTTGGCAAGTGCGCCGGCGCTGGCATCAACTGCGACGACAACAACCCCTGCACCCTGGACGGCTGCACAGTCTCCAAGGGCTGCAGCCACGACCTGCATCCTGACGGCTATGGCTGCCCCGAAGACGGGCTGTCCTGCACGGCAGACGTGTGCAAGCTCGGCCAGTGTGTCCACCCACCTGAAGGGTCGTTCTGTGTTATCAAAGGCACTTGCGTCGCCGCGCTGGCCATGGAAGCCGGCGTCGACTGCCAGTGGTGCCAGCCTGCGGTAGACACCAGCGCGTGGACAGCGGCCAGCGGCGCCGGCTGCAATGACGGCAACCCCTGCACCGTTCAAGACGTTTGCACCAAGGGCAGCTGCGAGGCTGGCGGTGGCGCCCCCTGCGATGACAACAATCCGTGCACCGTAGACAACTGCTCGCAGACGGCGGGTTGCAGCAATGTGCCGCTCAACGGCCCACCCTGCGAAGACGGCTCGGCCTGCACCACAGCTGACACCTGCGTTCTGGGAAAATGCATTGGCAAGACAGTGGTGTGTGACACTACCAAGGCCAACATCGACGGCTGCCTGGTCGCCTACTGCGACCCCAAGGTCGGCTGCGCCACCCAGAGCACTTGCCCGGCCTTGCATAGCTGCAGCGCCGGCCAGTGCCTGACCAGCACCGCAGGCGTGGTGGGCCCAGTAAAGATCCCCGGGGCCATGCCGGGCTCAGCCGTGCCGACGGTGGCCTGGCAAGAGGCACCCGCGGCCGGCACCCTGTCCGTCGCGCAGCTGTGGGTGGCGGCGCAGCAGGGCTCTTGCGCGGCCGAAGAGCCGGCGACCGGCTTGTGGGTCCTGCAATTGGCCCCGGGAGCCACCGCGCCGCTGGCATCGACCCTTGGAGGCGGCGGCTCGTGCGCCAGCTATCCCGCTTTGCTGGTGCATCCCAACAGCTACGCCCACCTCGGGCTCTTCTGGCTGGGTATCGACAGCACCTGCCCTGCGGGCCACTCGCGGCTGGCCGTACTCACGGGATCGACACCAGTTGTCGGATCAGAGCTTGGCTGCAGCCCCGCCGCAGGCAGCCGGCCGGCGGTACAGTTGTTAAGCGCGGCGGCCGACTTGGGCAGTCCGGCGGCGCTGACTGCGGCGCTGACTCGGTCGACAGCCAATGGCTTGTGGGCCGCGGCCGGCCCCTACGGCGACGCCTGGCTTGGCACGGCATTTCAGGCCAAGGCGCAAGCCAGCTCGGGCGCGCCAGCGGCCGTCCAATTGTGGG
The DNA here is from genome assembly GCA_903919145.1 of uncultured Myxococcales bacterium. Lineage (GTDB taxonomy): Bacteria > Myxococcota_A > UBA9042 > UBA9042 > UBA9042 > SXRM01. Next base: position 1,171 of record CAIXGW010000358.1, on the reverse strand, counting down.
GCCGGCCTACCCTCAAGGTTCTGCCAGGCGGAGCGGCGTTGTTGGCCCCGGCGTTGCTGGCTGCGCCTTCAGCCGGCGCCCCGCCGATGGCCTCTGTGCAATTGGCCAAAGTCTCTGCAGCGGGAGGCCTTGGCAACCTGGTCTTGGCTACCCAAGCGCTTGACGTGTTAGGAGAAGGCCAGACCTACCATGCGGTCGAGGCCGCCTGGGACAACGAAGGCAGTCGGCTGGGGATGCTGATCTCTGGCACCATCAGCCAGGCAGGAACGTTGCATGGCTTCTTGGCATTTGCCCGCGTGCAACCCGACTCCCCTGACCCTACTGCAGTCGGCGTGCTGCAGTGGCCCAATCCGGTGGCCAATTTGCCGCCGCATATCCACGCTTTCCGCATTGCCGATCTCCCTGGGACCAGTGACTTCCTGGTGGCCTGGGTGCTGCCGGATGGCAGTGGTCTGCAGGTGGCACGGCTCAAGCCGCTCAACGACAAGAAGTTTGTGCTGCAAAGCGCGCTTCTGCTAGACGCTGCCGCCCTGCCTGCGGGCCTGGGGGCGCCGATCAGCGGCAACGGCGGCCTGTCTGAGCTGGTCCTGGCCCCCAAGGGCGATCGCTTCACCGTGGTCTGGCAGACGCCCAGCGGCCTGTCGATGATTACTGCGCCGGTGCCAAAATAGGCTCTGTAATCAGCCTAATCAGTGCCAATGCACTAGCAAGCAATCCACAATTCCTGCAGCAACTATTTGAATTCCATCGACGTATCGCAACAAAACGCTATACGCGCACGGCGATCAGCGTGGCATAGACGGCCAAGGTCACCGCTGCAACCCACACCAAGGCCGTCAGAGCCAGCAGCCGCCGGCTGGCGGGAAGCTCTTCGGCATCCACCGTCATCTGGGCTGCTTGCGGTTCTTGGACCTGGGCGCGCACCGAGCCGGGCTTGGGCCGGGTCGTGTCTTCCAGGTCCGCGTCGGCCATCGTCGGCACGCTGCGCGTCGCTGACTCCGCCACCACAGCGCGCGCGGCGGCCAGGCGCCGGGCCAGCTGGTCCTGGTCCATCTCAAAGGTGGCTTCTTCGCTGAGCGAATGGGGCCGGGCTTCGGCGACGCGGGCGGCCAGCTGCTGCATTGCGGCCGACGGGCTGGGCCCTGCGCTCTGCGGCACCGCCGGCGGCTCG
>CAIXGW010000357.1 GCA_903919145.1 uncultured Myxococcales bacterium | reverse complement strand
GCGAAGGGCGGTAATCATGCCAGCTTGGCGCTTGGGTTGCAAGCTGTCTGGGGGCGGGGGCGCCGTAATTCTGCCGCGGACGGCTTGTACCCTGGACCCGAAGTCCGTTCTGCAGCGGCCAGGGTTTGGGGTAGCAAAAAAGTTCCAGCCGCAGCCCCAAAGGCCTGCGGGCAACAGGCCAGGGCATGCCGTATCGATTGGCGCTCTTGCGGAATTAGCCGACCAAGCTGGCTTCGGCAGCCAGCTCGGCTGCGCTGCGCAGCCCGGCACCGCCGCCGCCCTTGAGGAACTGGTCCATGGTCAGCTGGGCCATTTGGCTGTGCAGCAGCTGGTTGAGCGCTGAGATCGGCTGGCGGACGCCACACGACTCGGCTCGCTCGCACATGGCGCTGCCCGCGGCCCGGGCCGGCGTCTCGCAGCAGCTGACCATCGCCATGTGGTCTTCAAAGGGCCCAATCACATCAATAAAGCGCAGCTCGGCCAGGGTTCGGACCAGCCGGTAGCCGCCGCCAGCCCCCTTGGAGGCCTGCAGGACTTCTGCGCGCTTGAGGCCCTGCAGCACTTTGGCCAGCAGGTCCTCTGGAACGCCCAACTCTTCGGCCAGCTGCTGCGCCGCCAGCACCGTGCCCGCCGGCAGCCGGGCCAGGTGTTGCACCGTCATCAGGGCGTACTCGGATTTGCGGTTGACCTTGAGCATGGGCCCAGGCTACCCAGCCGGGTGGACCCGCGCAAGCAATTCACCCGCATCTGCCGGAAATCTACCACTTCTGTTGGGGCTGGTGGTGGCGGTCGCCAGCGCATCCCAGCGGGCCCAGCTGGCATCGTACCCAACCGCGGGCGCTTGACGATGCGGCGCCAGCAGCGCACACTCCAAATCGGACCGAATTGGTCCGTTACTCGAGAGAGGGATCCGATGACCTTGGCTGAACGGCAGAAAATCCGCGAGGATCACTCCAACCGCTTGAGCATAGGTTCGGAATTCTACTGTAGGCCGCGGCGGCGGCGCTTGGCCATCGGCACCTGCCTAGACGACTACATGAACGCCAACGCGTTTTCGCAGAAGCGCAGCGCTTGCTGGCGCTGCCCCCAGGGCTGCACCAACCGCAATCGCTACGCTGAAGGTCTGTAGCCTGGCCGCAAGCTGCTAGCGGCAAACGGCTAGCGGCTGTAGGTCAGGTCCTTGCGGCTGAGCCACAGCAGGCCGACCGCAACGGCCATCAGCACGCCCGCTCCCGGGCCGGCAAAGTCCAGCAGGCCCGGTACAAACTTCTCGACCCATGCCGTCGTCGTCACCAGATCGCCAAAGTCGTCTTTCTTGGTGGTGATGACCGGGATCTTGTCTAGCCCAAACCAGTGGGCACCGCTGGCAGCCCACCACACCAACAGGTCCAGGGCACCGGCAATCGCCAACAACGCAACGGTAATCTTCATGGGCAACTCGCTTGTGGGGGGCTGAAGGCGGCTTGCGCCCAGCGGTTGGCTGAACGCGACAGACGCGAGCCATGGCTACCCGCCCAGCAGGCAAGCGGGGCCATGGAGCATTGCCAAGATCCCGTGCGCGCCCCTACTTGGCAGCGGCGTACAGGGTGCAGTCGACTTCGACTTCGGGCGAGACCTTGGTGCCGATGATGTCTCCCTTGCCCTTGACGGCGTGATCCTTGAACGACACCTTGAATTTGGTAGTGATCTTGATCGCGTTCTTGTCGGCGGCGTAGGCGATGTCCACGGCCAGGGCCTTGTCGACGCTCTTGCCATTCATGGTGAACTTGCCGATGGCCTTGCCGCTGGCGCGGTTGCCGTCGACCTTGCCGACTTCAAACTTGTTGATCTCAAAGGTGATAGTTGGATTGGCGCCGGCATTGAGCCACTCTGGACCCTGCATGTGCTTGTCTCGCATGTCATTGCCGGTCTTCATCTTGGCCACCGGTACGGTGATCTTGGCGGTGGTGCCGGCCGGGTCGGCGGCATCGGCTACCTTGATCTCGCCAGTGACGCCATCGGCTGTGCCGGGGACCTTCTCCATCGGCGCGTCGGACAGAAACTTGAACTGGGTCTTGCCGCTGTCTACGGCGAAGCTGAGGGGGCCGGTCTTGCCAGCAAAGGGTGAAGAGGCCAGGGCAGGGGCCGACAGCGAGAGCAGGGCGGCACTGACGGTGGCAAGGCGAGCGGCGGTCGAGGCAAAGCGCATGGGATTCTCCTGGTAAAGTAGGGAAATGCGAGAGGATTGGCTGCAGATGGGACCCACTGAGACTGGCAACGCAGCAGCCGCGCGGCTATTCGCAGCTTGGCCAAATGCGCTCTACAGCCACAGGTGGAATTGTAGGGTGTACTGGGCAAGCAGATAGTCTTTGGTGTCCAACCAGCGGTACTCAGGGCGCAACTCGAAGTTCGGCAGCGGCATCCACTGCAGGCCCGCCACGTAGCTGGTCGCCTCGCCATCGCTTTGGCCCGGCTGGGTCGATTGGCTGCGCTCCCAGCGCGCCTCCAGCACCAGCCAGTCTTTGATCGCATGGCTGACCTGCACCAGGGTAGACAGGATCTCGCGGTTGCCGCGGGTCTTGCTCCACACCGCCTCGCCGATCACGGTGCCCCAGTAGTTCTTGCCCACGCCGACGTGGCCACCCAGGACCGTCGAGCCATCGGCCACCAGCGCCGAAGCGCCGACCCAGCTGTTGATGCCCCAGTCCAGCACTTGCGGCCACAGCGTCAAGCGACCGGAGAATACGGGCTTGTCTGCCGCGATCGCCTGCGGATCGGCCAGCCGCAGGTTGTGGCCCCATACGGCCGCGGCGTCTAGCGACAGCCAGTGGGTCGGCTCCCAGTTCACCTCGGCGCCCGGGTCGGCATAGGCCGGCGGCAGCAGCGGCTGGCCCAAAGCCTTGGGATTGCGCCGCAGCAACAGGGTGTGATCGTCGTGGCGGATGCCAAAGCTGGGCTGGATCATGCCGAGCCGCAGCGAGGGCAGGCCGATCGCCGGCTTGATCTGCAGCCAGCCATCAGCGGGCGACTGTCCTGGATAGCTGTGCACCCACCAAAGGGGATTGACCGAGGCGGTTGCGCTGAGCCAGTCGTTGATCTTGTACGCCAGGGCCGGCGTCAGCTGCATCGGCACCGGGATCCGCGGCGGCTCTACGACCTGGCCGTCGCTGCCCCAGCGCGGGGCGCCCAGCTTGGCCACCACACCGCGGTAGTCAAAACCATAGGTCAGGCGGCCGTCCATGGCCTGGTTGTCAGACAGGTCGTGGAATTTCTGCCAGCCCACCTGCTCCCATGTCGCCATCCCGGCTTGGGCCATGGCGTAAAAACCCATGTCGTTGCGCAGGCCACCGCCCTGAGGATTGACGTGGCAGTTGGAGCAGCGGCTGCCGGCGGTCAAGGTCATGCGCGGCAGGGCCACGGCACTGGAGGCCACCAGCCAGGTGGCGGCGAGGCTGAGAAGGGCGACCCACCGCTTCATAGCGTCACCTTGCCCTTGGCGCCGTCAAAGGTGACCGCAAACTTGTCCAGCTTGCCAGACGGCGATGCGGGACCGGCTACGGCGCTACCGTCGGCTTTGAATTCAGAGATGTGCCAGCCGCACACCCACACCCCTTTGGCCACGTCGTACTTGGAGGCCGGGGCTGCGGCCATGTCCAAGAAGGCGTGGGGGCATGCGCGGCTGAAAGCCAGCACTTCTTTGGCGGCGGTGCGCACCAGCAGCACCGCGGTGCCCTCGATGTCGGCGGCGACAAAGCCGCCCACCGCAGCCAGCGGCTTGAACGGATCGACGGCGACGTCAAAGTTCAGCGTGGCGCCCTTCTTGGGCGGAGCCGTGTGCATTTCCGCGGTTTCGCAGCCGCCAAGGCCGGGCAGGATCGCCGCGGCGCCAGCCAGAGCGCCCATCCGCGTCAAGAACTGGCGGCGGTGGCAGGGGGCAGAATGGCGAGGGTGATCAGAATCGTTCAGCATAGGCCGTCCTGGGCGCAAGTCAGATCGCATGCACTGACGTTTTGTCACGTTTGTGTCAGGCGATCAACCCGGCGCCGCAGAATCGGCACTGCAGCAGGGGAATTGCCAGCGGGCGCCAGAGCCTACTTGCCGGGCAGATAGACTTCGCGCGAAGAGGCGCCGGCGACCACGTCCTCTACCTCAAAGCGCAGCGGCCACGCCTGATTGCCCAGCCACGCTTTGACCTGGTCGGCAAAGTTGGGGCTGTCGGTCAGGGCCGACTGGCCGCCGGGCAGGATGTTGATGCCGGTCGTCTTGTCTTTGCCGATCGAGATCACCATGCGAAACACCGGGCCAGAGCCGTAGACCTTGCCATCGATGCCGCCCGCAGCGTCTACGGCAAAGGCGTCGCCGGCGCGCGGAAAGAACTCCAAGGCGCCGCGGGGATCGCCCTTGGGCATGGGGTCGGCCAGGGGGAGCTTGTCAGGCATGATCGAGAACGGGGCGGCCAGGGCGCCAAACTCGGCACTGCCGGAGAAGAACTTGGCCAGGATCGAGTCGAAGCGGACGCCATGGCGCATGCCCCACAGCCAATTGGCCATGTTCGGGCTGGCGAATTCGTCGGCGCTGGCAAGCTTGATCAGCGCCTGCTTGAAGGCGATCAAGGCGACCTCTCGGCTGGTCTCAATCGGCTCGCTGCCCAAGATGTCCCAGAACGCCGACTCCTGGGTCGCAGGGTTCCACGCCGCCAGCTTCTTGGGATTGTTGGGGCCGCGGCCGTCGTACATCACCTTCATGGCGCGGGTCCGAGCGTCGGCGCCCCACGGCTCCCACAGGTTCAGGCCTTCGTCGTCGACGGTCAGGTTGACCAGCTTGCCCATCCACGCGTTGAAAATCGACGTAGCAATCGCATGTTCCACTTCGCCCGCCGCCACCTTGTGGTAGAAGGTCTCTACCCCTGATTCCGCAGGCGCACCGGCTTTGTGCCAGCTGTCGAGCCGCTGGAAGGCCTCTTCGCGCACGGACGGCGTAATGGCAGTGTAGAGCTCGACCAGCCGCGTCTCTTCGGGCGTCAGCGGTCCCCCCTTGGCCGAGGCGGTCTTGGCAGCCTCCAGCGCCTCTTTCAGAAGCGGAATCCACTGTTGGCCAAGCCGGCTCTCGTGGTTGGCCTGCAGCGTGGCCATGGCGGCGGCGTCGGCTTTGCCGCTGGCATGGGCCTTTTGCAGCTCGCGGTCGATGGTGCCGGCCCGATAGCCATTGGCCCAGGGGCCGCCGATGTAATAGGGATCGTTGAACAGGTTGTTGTCGGTCGACTGGTTGCCGGGGTCGTTGTTGCCGGTCAGCACATAGCCCTGGGGCGGGTTGACGCTCTGCGGCGAGCTGTCAAAGGGAACTACGCATTTTGCCGGATCACTGCCCAGGGACTCGTCGACGCTGCCGTCGGCCTTGGTCGGGATGGTAAAGCCGGTGTAGAGGGTGCCGTCGATCAGCTGCTTGGGGTCGGCGCCCGCCTTCCAGGTGCCATCGCTGTTGCGCGGCAGGTGCTTGCGGCACGGCACGGCCTGGTAGCCGGTGTACAGCACGTTGCCTTGCCAGTCGGCCGCCACCACGTTCTGCGAGTAGGCAATCAGCTTGCGGGTGTGGTCGCGGAACTGCCACACGTCGTCGCTGTGGCCAAAGCCATCGACCGCTGTCAGCATTGCCGGCTTGTCCAGACCGGTAAAGTCAAATGAAAATGCTGTGATTTCTCCATCTTTGTTGGTATCCGCCGGCACGATCCACTTGCCGCCCAGGGCCACCACAGCTTGACCGGCAGCGGGCTTGTAGGTGGCTGGATCGACCTTGTCGCCCTCGATGTCGGTGATCCACCGCCCGTCCCAGGTGACCCAGCGCTGCCAGACCTCGGTGCGGCCTTTGGAGCCCAGCACCGGCACGTTGGCGATCTTGAACTTTTCTTCCACGACTTTCAAAGGCTTGTCTACCAGCTTGCCGCCCTCTTGAAAGCGCGTCGCCGCGGGCTTGCCGTCGGCCCCCAGCACCACCACGTCGCGGTACCAGTCGGTGATGTCGCCGCTCAGCTGGGTCTGGCTCCAGCCCACGCGGCCATTGGTGCCCACGGCCATCAGCGGCATGCCTGGAATCATCAGGCCTTTTTGGTGCATGTTGCCGCCACCAAACACCCGCGTGTCCAGGCCCATCTGGTAGAACAGCGACGGCACGGACAGCGGCAAGTGGCCGTCGCCCGCCACTAGACCCGGTCCGCCGGTGCCCGTGCCGGCCACCGCCCACGAATTGGAGCCGAAGCCGTTTTGGCGGTCGTGGCCAGACCGGGCCTGCCAGCGCCGGTCGCGCTCGGCGTGGCGTTCCAGCAGCTCTTTGGGCAGCCGCGTCATCCAGCCCGGCAATTGCCCGGTCGGCACCTTGCCAGGCTGGGTAGCAGTGACCGGCTTGCCCTTGAAATCCAGGCCCATGCCTGCAGCGCTCGAAACAAGGTCGATGGGCGCCACCAGGTACTCGATGTCCGCCAGGGCGCCGGCCTTGCGCAGATCGGCCAGGGCCTTGCCTTCGAAGTGCTTGGCGACCTTGGCGATCTCGGCCGTGCGGCCCACGTCGTCGGTCTCATAGCCCAGGTTGTAGATGATGGCCGCCGAGGCACCGGCCACCGACCGCCGATCCCACGGCTTGAGCAGCGACTCCACGGTGCCGCCCAGTAGCCCCTTGGCGATCTTGATCTCGCTGGGCTCGGGCAGCTTGCCCGCCACCACCTGGGCGATGTAGTCGTTGATGCCGGCGGCAAAGGCGTCAAAAACCTCTTGCTCTTCAGGGGTCAGCCTGTCGAGCACCGCCGCCGCCACAAACTCGCTGCCAGACCAGCGCGACTCCATGTCCTGAGACAGCGCCGCGTCTCCCAGCAGGTCAGAAATCTCGCCCAGGCCCAGGCGCCGGGTCAGCTCCAGCTGAAAATAGCGGTGGCGCGCCATGGTAAAGCCCAGCACCCGTGACAGATCCTTGCGGTTCTTGGCGTAGATGTGGGCGACATCGCCTTCGGTCCTTAGCACCTGCACTTCTGCCTGCAACCCCTGCAGCGTGAACTCTTCGCCCTTTGGCACAGAGAGAATCAGCTTTTGTTTTGCGGGATCGCCTACAACAGCGTCACCTGTTACATCGGCAGCTGTCGCGCTAGAGTCGCCCGCCAAAGAGGTATCGCCAGCATCGGCGGCATCCAAGGTTGCAGCGTCGTTGGTAGCCGGCTTGGGATCGTCTTCGCCACATCCAGTGGTGATGTGCATTGTTAGGATAGAGAGCGCAAGGTAACGATTTGTAATATGGGTGCTGCCGCGGAGAGCCATTGCGTTCCTTGTTCGCCGGTGGTGCTGCCGCGTGGGACGGCTATAGAGTTGTAGAGTCGATCCCCCGGAAGCAACTGGTTATAGCAGATTCACCGGCCCCTGCGAAGCCGGCGGTTGGTGGCCAGCGATCGCCGGTAGACCAGACGCCCCCTTTGCCCTACGCTCCCCCTTGTTTGGGGGCAAACACCGATGAGCGGCGAGGATCTGCTGTTGTCTGAGCGCGACCTGCGGTTTGCCAGCCGCCGCCGCGCCATTGGCCTTGTTTTGGCACCGCTGGTGCTGGTCGCGGTGCTGTGGCTGTACCCGGCCAACATGGCGCCGGCTGCTGGGCGGCTGCTGGCCACGCTGCTGGCGACGCTCATCCTGTGGACCACCGAGGCGCTGCCGGTGGCGATGACCGCTCTGCTGGGGCCGGCCGTTGCGGTGGTGCTGGGCGTGGCGCCGGCCGAGCAGATGTTCGCCTCCTTTGGCAACCCGTTGTTGGCGCTGTTCTTTGGCGCCTTTGTGCTGGCGGCGGCGGCCGAGCGAACCCGCCTGGACCGGGTGCTAGCGGCGCGGCTGTTTCCCGACACGGGCAGCTCTCCTGAGCGGACCCTGGCGGCAACCACGCTGGTCACTGCGGCGATTTCCAGCCTATTTTCCAACACGGCAACCACGGCCATGATGGTGCCGGTGATCCGCGCGGCGGTGGCCAAGCTGGGGCCGCGGACGCAGGGGGTTGGCTTGCTGTCGGCAGCATTTGCCTCGTCGATTGGCGGCGTGCTGACCCCGATTGGCACGCCGCCCAACCTGCTGGCGATGGCGGCCTTGAGCCAGTATGCCAAGATCTCGCTGCCCTTTTTTCACTGGACGCTGCTGGCCCTGCCCATGGCGACGGTGATTCTGCTGGTGTGGTTGGCGCTGATGCTGGGGGCGGTGCGGCGCGAGCGGCGCATGGGCCAGCTGGTGGCAGCGCCGGCTATGGCCGATGTGGCGGCGCCGGCCGATGCGCTGCACCTGGGCGGTGGCCATGGCCCGTGGGGGCTCAACCGCGGCCAGACCGCGACGCTGCTGGTGATTGTACTGGCCGCTTGCGGCTGGGTGCTGCCTGGGGCCCTGGAGCTGGCGCTGGGCAAGACCGCCTCTGAGGTGATTTGGCTCAAGAAAGCCCTGCCTGAAGGCGTGGTGGCGGTCTTGGCGGCCGCCGCCTTGTTTGTGCTGCCGGCGGCCTCGCGCTCGATTGGCGGCAAGCCGCGGCCGCGGCCGGTGTTGACCTGGTCCGAAGCGGTGCAGATCGACTGGGGCACCATCCTGCTGTTCGGTGGCGGCTTGGCCATGGGCGATCAGGTATTCAAGACGGGACTTTCCACGTGGATCGGTGATCTGGTGATTCACGCTACCGGTATCAAGACCGAAGCTGGGCTAACGATCTTGATTGCCAGTGCGTCATTGGTGCTGTCGGAGCTGACCAGCAACACGGCTACGGCGGCGATGATGTGCCCGCTGGCGGTGATGACAGCCTCTCAGCTGGGCGTGCCGCCGGTGGCGCCGGTGGTGGCGTGTGGTCTGGCGTCTTCCATGGGGTTCTTGATGCCCATCTCCACCGCTCCCAACGCCATTGTCTACGGCACCGGCCGGGTGCCCCTGAGCCTGATGATGCGCTACGGCTTCTGGCTGGATGTGACGGGCCTGCTGGTGATTCCGCCGACCGTGCTGTGGGTCACGCACTACCTGGGGCTGCGCTGACCATGGGCCAAGGGCCTCAGCAAAGCCAGATCGACCGACTGCTGAACGGGGCCTCCTGGCAGGGAGCCAGCCAGGCAGGGGCCCGACAGGTGGCTAGCGATCCTGCCAGATGGGCAGGATGGCCCCCAGAGCCAGCCCGACCAGCGCACCGGCGCCACCGGCCGCCATCCAGCCCGCACACAGGCCAACCATGGCGCCGCTCAGGCTGCGCTCTTCGGCCGCGTCTAGCCGCATCTGCCGGTTTTGACGGGCGTAGGTGGTCTCCAGGTCATTGCCCAAGCTGCTTGGCTGGGCCCGCCCGCTGAGGGTGTGAGGGGAGCTGGCGGTGATGCTGCGGACTTGCGTGGTCGGGCCCATGGTTCCTCCAGGTCCCCGGGATAGAGCCGAGAACCTGGGTCCATCCTAAACACTTGTTCAGTGTCGCGCAAGAAAATACTGTACAGGTGTTCAGTGTGCGCTTTGGCTGCTACGGCTGCGGGCGCTGGCTGGGCGCACCTAGGGTAACACGCCATTGAGCCATCAGATTTTCAAGCTGGCTCTCCAAAGCAGCCAGGTCGCCGTTGTTGTCGACGCGGCAGTCCGCCAGGGCAGCCGTGGCCACCAGCTGCTGCGCGGCGGCATCGCCCGAGGCCAGCTCTGCCTGCTCTTGGCGGCGAAACTCCTCCAGGTTGGCGGCGTCGCCGGCGCGGCCGCGGGCTCTCAGGCGCTCGTAGCGCACCGACTCGGCGGCGCACACCTCCAGCAGCGCAAAGTCGCGGCGGCGGCGCAGCACCTCGACCTCGGCTGGGTTGCGCACGCTGTCTACCAGGGCGTCCTGGCCCGGCGGCAGGGCTGTCAGCGTCCGCTCGGCCAGGACCCCAGGCCCGGACTGGCTGCGCAGCGTCCGCCCGGCCCAGATCAAGTTGTCGCGGCTGGGTTCTTTGCCTTGTTCGCGCAGCCAGGTGCGGATGGCGTCAGACAGGGAGGTGTAGACAAAGCCGCGCCTGGTCAGCCACTGAGCGACGGTCCCCTTGCCCGATGCGTTGCGTCCGGTCAGGCCGATGATCACGCTGCCCCCTCGGCCGGGGCGCTGTCCAGGGCGCCGGGCACGGTAGTTCCCAGGATTTGCAGAGCGGCGGTGCGCCCTTGTTCGTCACCGGCCTGCAGCTGGGCCCCAGCCGCATAGGCGCGCCGCGCCACCACGGCCAGGCCGTACCACTCGGTGCCCCCCACTGTCACGCAGGTACCCAGGCGACCGGCGCGCTTGCCTTCCGGGCTGCGCAGGGTCCACCCCGGCTGCGGCGCGCCGTCTTCTTGGCCGGCCTGCCTCTGGGGCAACTCGCCGCGAACCCAGCACAGATGTCGGCGAATCTGCCCGCGGTAGGTCATCATCGCAATCGCTTCTTGCCCCACGTAGCAGCCCTTGCGGAAGCTGACAGCGCCCTTGAGACCGACCTCGATCGGCAGGCTGCCGTCGGTGACGTCTTTGACCAGAACGACCTGACCCGCCGCGACCCGCAGCACTTCGCGCACTGCGTGGCTGCCCAGCTGGGCCCCGGCCTGCAGCAGCGCCTCTGCGACCTCTCCTTGCCGATCGCGGGCTACCATGACCAACAGGCTCGGCATCGCCGGACCCAGCGGCGATCCGGGCGCACCGCCGCTGCTGGTCGACCACAGCAGCGCTTCCGCTCCTGCCAGCGCCGGCGATCCACCTGGCAGCTGAGCGATCAACCCAGCCTGGGGCCAGGGCAATTGGGCAGCAGCAGCGACCTGCGGAGCCTCTGGGCCCAGCAGCTCGACCAGCGCCCAGTCTTCTTCAAGCGAGAGCTCTACATCGTCCATGATGACGAACTTATCTAGCCTTTCCTGCAATTGCTGAGCACTTTGCCGCTGCGTCCACAGCATCACGGCGTCGGGGCGGACCAGCACTTCGGCCACCGCCACCATCGCCCCCTGGGCGTCGCACAGGCACGCCGTCGCCACGCCGCCCTCGCCAATCGCCTGGATGTCTTGGGTCAGCATGGCCTGCAAGAACTTGACGCGATCGGGACCGCGGGCCACCACCGGCAGCAGGTCGTCGCGGCCAAAGATCGACGCGTGGGTCTGGCTGTGCTGCAAGATGAGCTGGTCGCGCTCAGAGAGATATCGCATGAGGTTCCTGGATTCACAATGGCGAAGCTGTTGGAAAGATTAGGGCTGGCCAATCGGCTGGTAGTTGCTGGCCCGCGAGCGCCACCGGCCAAATTCCAGGTCCAGGGTGGCAAAGCCGTTGATCGAGAAGCCCGGCACGTAGCCGCGGTCGATGCGCACGCTGTAGTTCATCGACTCCAGGGCGGGGAAGACTTCGATGCCCTTGTCTTTGAAGTCGGGCAGGACCAAAGCGCTGACTTCTGGCCCAGCGTAGATCCACCAGAACGGAAAACCCCAGCCCGAGACCGGGTCCATGCCCGCATCGACGTGGATGCGCGTAAAGGAAGGCTGCGGACCCGGCGCCACCGACCACTCGACCGGCACTGCGCCCTTAAGGCCTGAGCCGGCCGAGGGCTTGGCGATGACCGGGACGGTCAAGAACGGCCCCAGCCACAGCCCGGGCTGGCCGACCAGCAGCGCCGTGCCATCGGGCAGCACGGCGCCGGTGTGGGGGCGCAGGTCGCGGCGCTCTGGGGATTCATCGGTCACGGCCTTGGGATCGAGGCGCAGCACCCCGCCGTCGCTATCCAGAAGCAGCCAGCTAGAGGCGTCCAGCGCCACCAACCCACGCAGCGGGGCATAGGAGGGCGTCACCGCCCCAGCGGGCCAGCCGTCTTTCCAGGCGGCGTTTTTGCGCACCAGCAGCACCGGCCCTTCGCCCTTGGGCTTGTCTCCCGCCAGCCACACTTCGCCGTCTCTTAGGGCCGCCGCCCGCACGGTCGCCTTGGCCGCCTGGGCAGCGCTGGCTACCGGCTTGGCGCCGCTCAGGTCCAGCGTCACCACCCAGCCGTCATCGCCCGCCGCTATGGCGCCCTGAGCTGTGCACGCCACCGCCCTCAGCGTCACGCCCGACGGCGCCTGCGAGTTGACATCGGTCCACGCGGCGCTGCCCAGCTGAACCAGCAGCTTGCTCTGCGTGCCCACGGCCACCCTGAAGCCTGTGCCGTGGCAGACCGCCTGCAGGTCCGCCAGGGTGCCAGAGGCCTCGACCTCGACCTTCTTGCCGACCAGCCGTCGCACCAGCCCGGCTTGGCCGACCACGGTCGCGTCGGTGGGCGTGCCGGCCAGCGCCAGCACCTGCGGCGGCGGCTCGTAGGGGTCCAACAGTGCGGGTAGCCAAAAAAGCACCGGGTCATCTACAGTTCCGCGCCACAGGCTGCCATCGCTGCCGGCCATCAGCACCTTGCCGTCCGGGCCAGCCAGCGCGCCGGCCAGCGCCAGATTGACGCCCAGCGCCCGATCGATGCTGGTGCCATTGGCGTTGCGGATTCGGTGGTTGTCGTCGCCGGGCCGCAGGACATCTTCGTGAATGGTCAGGGTCACGGGCCCGACCTCCGTAAAGTCGCTGAACAGAGAGTGGGCGTAGTAGGTGTACGTGGTCTGGGTCAGGTGGCTGGGCAGACTGACTGGCTGATACTTCAACAGAATGTCATCCTGCACAGCAGAAACGCCGGCCAGGCCGGGCTTGCGCAGAGAGGGCAGCCGGACCAGGCCGTCTGAGCCCAGGTTGAGCCAGCCGAGCAGGGCCAGCGAACCCGGCGCGCTGCCGTAGAACGCCTGCGGATGGTCCAGGCGCACGTTGAGCTGCCGTCGCAGTGGCACGTCGAGCCGCAGGTCCAAGCCAGTAATCGCGTCGGCGACGGTGTAGTGCGGCTTGGGAAAGATGTGGCGGCGCACGCCCATCGCCGTTGGCACAAATTGCTTGCTCTCATTGGAGATGTAGCCGCCGATGCACACGACCGCAAGCTCGTCCAGGCGGCTGGTCATCTCCCAGGCGCCGGTCACCTCGTCCACCGGAGCCGTCTCATAGGGCAGGGCGCCGCTGTTGCTGAATTTGCTGGGCGGCGGGTTGTCCTTGTCGGCGTCGATGTCGCGAACCGAGGTGGCGCAGTACACCTTGCGGATGCCCTGGGTCGGCTTGCACACCAGCGTTGGCGCCAAGGTGGCCTCAGGGACGCAGACAAAGCCTTTGCCGCAGACGGGTTTGCTTGAGCAGTCGGCCAGGCAGCGCTTGCCGGCCGCGCCGTTGTCTACGCACAAGAAGGTAGCGCCAGACGGCGAAGAGCCGGCGCAGTCTGTGTCTTGCTGGCAGGTCTTGCAGGTCTGGTCGCCGGCGTCGGTGGTGCCCAGGCAATTGGCAGGCGGCACCTGCAGATACTTGTCCAGGTCGACCACCTTGCCTTTGAGCAGCGCCAGCGGCGGCGGATTGGGGGGCTCGCCGCCGCCACTGCCGCTGGAAGGGGGCGAATACGGAAACAGCAGCAAGGTCGCGTTGCTGGCGTCAAAGTGCATGATCGAGCTGGCGGTGAACTGCACCTTGCTGGCGCTGACGCGGATGGGTGGGATGATGTCGGGGCCAGAGAAGACCACCGAGCCTTTTTCATCGGTAATCCCCAAGTACTTTGAGTACATGGGATCGCCCGGAGAGCCCAGCTGCACCGTGGCCCCGGCAATCGCGCCGCGGGTGTAGATGTTGAGCACGGTGACGTTGAGCGTGCCGCCGACCCCTTCGCCCCAGGTGCCGCCGTCTGGGCTGCCGGGCGAGAAGTAGCTAAAGCCATCGACCAGCGTGTCCATGTCGGGGCCATCCACCACGTCGACGGCCACGGGGCCGGCGGGATGGGCGGGCACCTTGACCTCGGCCAGACCGCTGTGGACAAAGGTCGCAGCAAGCACGGGTTTTCCGCCAAACTGGAACTTGACGGTCTTGCGAAAGCCGCTGCCGTAGACCTTGACCGTGGCACCGCCGCCGGTGGAGCCGCTGGCCGGACTGACGGCGTTGATCCGCGCCGCCCCTTCTTGGTAGCCAAAGCCGTTGGCTAGGCGTGTCTGCTGGAGGCCGCAGCGCACAATGACATCGGCGGCTCCGGGTGCCCCAGGCGGCGTCACGACTTCCATGGCCAGGCCGGTCGGGGCCACCGCCACCACTTGGGCGCCGTACATGCCGATCTGCACCAGGCAGCCATCGACAAAGCCGCTGCCGCGCACCAGCACTTTGGTGCCGCCGGTCGACGGGCCGAGCTCGGGCTCGACCAGGTCGATCGTCATGGGCGCCAGCCAGGTGTAGGCCTTGGCCAAGCTGGCCTTGCCTACCGAGGTGGTCACTTCGACGTCGGCCGTCCCCGCCGTGCCTGCGGGCACTGTTGCGCTCACGGCAAAGCCATTCTGCTTGAAGGGCGCCGACTTGCCGGCAACCGCCACCGACTGCACCTGCGCCCCATCGGGCAGCTGCAACATCAGCACGATCTCATTGCCGCCGGCCACCGGTCCGCTCGACGGGGCGACGCCATACAGCGCCAGCTCTTGGCTGGTGGGGTCGATGTAGGCAAACGCAGGGAAAAGCTTGTGGTTGCCAAAGGGGCTGGTGACGACCACATCGGCCGGGCCGGGCTTGGCCTTGGGATCGACGGCATACAGCGCCGGCACCGCCGCCCCGCGCACGCTGCCCGCCGTCCCCGGGGCCAGCTGACCTTGGGCTCCGCGGGCGTAGAGCTTCTCTGCGTTGCCCAGCGCCACGCCTTCCAGCGTCACTGTTGCGCCCGCCAAAGGCACCAGCGCCGGCTTGACGGCCTGCACCTGCGGCGGTCTGCCATAGGTAAAGGGCAGTTTGGCGTGGGTCACCCCGCTGGAGTGGCGGACAGAGACCTGCACCTTGACCAGATCGGTGTTGGCCTCTGCAGACCAGGCTGGGGCCATCGCGACCAGGGTCTTGTCATCGACAAACTGGGTCTGATAGGCCTCCGCATAGCCCACCAGCACCCGATCGCCCGGGTGAAAGCCTTCTCCGTGGACGATCAGCTCGGTGCCGCCCTGCATGGGGCCGCGGTCGGGCGAGAAGTCGGTGACGGTGACCTCTGACACGTACGTATAGCTGCGCTGCAGGGTGATCTTGCTGGTTTTGCTGTTCTCTACCCGCACATCGACGACCCCAGCCTTCAGGGCGGAGGGCGCCATCACGTACAGGTGGGTAGTGCCGCCGCGCCACTCAACGCTGGCCTCGCGGTCGCCAAAGAACACCTTGGCCCCTGGAGCAAAGCCGGTGCCGAGCAGATCGACCAGGTCGCCGCCAGCCACCGCGCCCCGCTGGGGGGTGAGGCTGGTAATCAGCAGTGGTTTTGCGCTATTGCCCGCAGCATCGCCGCCCGCGTCGCCGCTGGACCCGCCGTCGGCCGCGGCACCCGAGCCCGTTGACGACTCGGGCGAACAGGCCGCCAGAAGGCCGGCCAGCGCCAGGGCGCACCACAGAGACAGCGCCAGCCCCAGCGGTGCCCGCCCATGTAGGCCTTGGCGGCCCAACCTGGCTCTGACACTCTGCATTCTTGGCGGGGCGATGTCGTGGCGGATGGGCATGGACCGTCGCTCCTGAGTTGCGGACTACTACCCAAGGCCGCTCATTGGATCCGGCTTGCCGCCGGTTCTTGGGCAAAGGCCTTGCGCACTGCCGCTAAGTTTTCTCCGCACCCCAAACCGATTTCGCTCCGCAACCTGGAACGCAATGGAAGCTTGCAGCACGGGTGGCTGGCCACCTACAGCAAGAAAGGCACAACCGAACTTGCAGCAAGCGGCACTGCCTCGTCAGCATCCTACACATCGGCGGTCGCACCTGCCACCGCAGCGCTGTTCAGCCAACGATTTCGGCCAAGTCTACATTCCACTCCAAGCGATCCTGCTGGATGAATAGGCCCTCGGCCTCTGCGCACAGCCCGTCAGGCCCAAACAGCTGCCCGCGCGCCGTCACCTTGCGCCCGGCAATGTGCACCACAAACCCTTCGACGCGACACGGCTGATGCAGCGGCACGGGCTTTCTGTATTGAATGGTGATTTTACCGGTCAAGACGGGCAGTCCACTCATCCAGCAGGCGCCGCCCAGGGCCTCGTCGACCACGGCAAACACCGCGCCGCCATGCGCATAGCCCGGCGGCCCCTGGCACTCGCTGCCGAATTGGCACTGGGCCTCTAGGATCTTGCTGTCGTCATCCCAGACAAAGGCGACCTGCACGCCCTGAGGCGGCTGCGGACCGCCAACCGGACCGCAGACAAAGCAAGGCTCTCTATGGACAAGGCGGCGGCGGGCCATGGGCGGTCAGGGCCGCTGGTGAATGAAGCGCATCACCTTGAACACCCCTTCGGCGGGGTGACGGACGATCAGGCGGAACGACTGTACCCCTTGGCAGCCTAGCGTAATGACAAAGTTCTCATCTCCCATCGCGGCGGCCGAGTAGCTGGTGCAGGCCAGGGGCTTCTTGTTCTCTGCGGTGCGCGAGCGGTTGACTTCGTCGGCGTACTTGCGCTGGGTGGCTTCATCGAGCTTGAGGAACGGCGCGCCGTGCATGGCGAACAGCGTCGGCATGACGTACTCGACCTCGGCGTGAATTTCTGAAGGGCCAAACTCGCGCAAGTAGCCGGCCAGATCGCCGCTGCGCAGCGACTCGCACGCTTCGGTCACCGTCATGGTCGCTTTGATCTTCAGCTTGGGCTGGCTGGCGCTGATGTCGACCAGGACCTGATCGTCCAGGCTGCCGCACAGGGCGTCGACATTGCTGGTCATCACCTGCTTGGACCACGTGCGAAAGAACTTGGCCACTTCGATCGCCAACTTGGGATTGGCCGGCGGCTGGGCGGGACCGGGATCGACCGGCTCTGGCTTGGCTGTCGGCTCTGGCCGCGGCTCGGGCTTGGGCTCGGGCTTGACGGGCTCAGGCTTGGGCTCGGGCTTGACGGGCTCGGGCTTGGGCTCAGGCTTGGCCGGCTCTGGCCGCGGCTCTGGCTTGACCGGCTCGGGCTTGACGGGCTCAGGCTTGGGCTCTGGTTTGGCCTTGACCGGCTCGGGCTTGACGGGCTCGGGCTTGACGGGCTCAGGCTTTGGCTCTGGTTTGGCCTTGACCGGCTCGGGCTTGACGGGCTCGGGCTTGGGCTCAGGCTTGGGATCGGCCTTGGCCACCTTGGGCTCAACCTTGGTTTTCTTGCCCTTCTTGGGCTCTGGCACCGGCTCTGGTGTGGGTTCTGGGGCGACTGGCTCTGCCTTGGCAACGGCCGCACCCGCGCTTGTGTCCGCGGGGGCCTCGGCTGTGCGCACGCAAGACGCTACCCAGTCGTGTTCTGGCGTGACAATCGTGTCTTCCACATACTTGCGCGTGCCATCGGGGCCCAGGGTAGGCACCCGCCGCTTGACCTGGACTTCGCGCCGCGTCGACGTCAGGTCCGCCAGGGCATCGCAGCCATAGCGCGCCGCGTGGTTCTTCAAGGCTGCTTCGGCCTCTGGGCGATTGGCCGGGTCGCCGCGGGTGGTTGTCTTAAGGGTGCCAATAATTTCAACTGGCTGAGGGAGCTGGTCGGCGCTCTCTGCCACGCGAACCGCGGTGCCGACCGGCAGCTGCCGATACTTCTTGGAGCCAGCAGCGCGCTCAAAGTTGGTGGCGCCACATCCGCCGACCAGCAAGGCCAGCGCCAGCGCGATCGAGATGGCTCGACGCGACAGGGCAGAAGCCTGCCTGGGCGTTGCCGGTTGATCCGCAGTGGCCGCCTTCATAGTTCCTCCTAGACACTCTGTCGCAAACCAATCTCTCAACCAGGTTCGCTCTTCGCCGAGATCGACCATCGCGCAATTGCAGCCACTTCCAAAAGCCGAAAGCCAGTGCAAGCGCGCGATTCTCCCGGCATGGGGTCCACAAGTCAACACGCGCCAGCCCTCAGAAAGATTCGCCGCCCGCAGCGGTGGCTGCAGCGATGCCTCTCGCCCCCCGGGCAGCGCAAGCATCCGCACCGGCTGTGCGCGCAAGCCCTCGGGCCTTTGCCGGGTTCCCAGCGCAATCCCGGTCTCGGGCGTGACCCCTAGAAGCCCAGCCCTGGCCAGGCTCCGACAGGCTCCGACAATCCCCAGGGGAATGTCTGATCCATGAAATTGCAGGCGAAGCTCTGCGGGGCCGGTCAGTCGATGGCGCCGATGACGCGGGTGCACTGGGCCTGCCACGCCTCGACCGCGGTCCACAAGCGGCGACGCCCTGGCCAGGCTCTGACAGGCTCCGACAATCCCCAAGGGAATGTCTGATCCATGAAATTGCAGGCGAAGATCTGCGGGAGCGGTCAGTCGATGGCGCCGATGACGCGGGTGCACTGGGCCTGCCACGCCTCGACCGCAGTCCACAAGCGGCGACGCCCTGGCCAGGCTCCGACAGGCTCCGACAATCCCCAGGGGAATGTCTGATCCATGAAATTGCAGGATAAGTTCTGCGTGGCCGGTCAGTCGATGGCGCCGATGATGCGGGTGCACTGGGCCTGCCACGCCTCGACGGCAGTCCACAAGCGGCGAAGCTCTTCGGTGGGCGCAGGGGGAAGCTCTTTGCCGGAGCGCATGGCAGACGCCGCCAGCTCCAGCCACCTCTCGACATCGTAGCGGCGCAGCGGAACGCCCTGGACCGCCAGGTCACAGGCCAGGTGGGCCACCAAGCGCAGGGCCTCCAGCCGCAACCCAAGCTCGGTCAGGTCGCGGACCCGGCGCTGCCGCCGCAGCAGCTGGGCCTCGCTCAGAGCATCGACCAGCTCGCCGCTTAGCGTGTCCAGGTCCTGACGGGTGATGCGCATCTGTGCCGGGTTGCGCGACAGCTGCTCCAGGGCCCCCATCAGCAGGTCGTCGGCCTTTTCCAGGCGCTTGCGAAAGACCTGGCGCACCGCCGTCCACGAAAGCACCGCGTTGACGCTGACGGCCGCCAGCGCGCCAAGGGCCACCGCCAGCAGCCGCACCCGCAACGTTGCTTCCGGTGCGCCTTTGGGCAGCAACAGCATGTAGATGGCCGTAAAGCTGGCCACCGGGTAGGCATGGGCCAGGCTGGCCGCCCAGGTGGCGGTGATGGCCAGTCCGACAGCCAGCGCCACCGCTACGGGCTCTGGGGCCCCCAACCAGGCCATGGCAGCGGCGCCCAGCGCGCCCAGCAGCGAGGCCAGCACCTGATCGCGGGCCCGCTTGATGCCGCTCCAGACCGTGGGCGCAGTGCATACCGTGGCCACAAACGCCGCCGACACCCCGTCGGGCACGTCCGCCCAGTGGGTGGCGGCAACGGCCAAGCCGGCAGACAAACCAGCCTTGCCCGCCAACCATCGCGGATCTGCCAAACGAGTCATGGGTTCCTGCGCCCTGGCCGCAACAAGCAAAGGTCAGGGGGCCGGCGCGCGGCGATGATAGCGGTCAGCAGGTGGAGATCCAGTTTTGCCGATCACTCTGCTATGCTGCCGGGCCGCGCCACAGCCACAGGCCGCCAGAGGTCACCATGAGCCACCCCGACTCCAGCAACCAGCCGCAAATTCCCATCGAGCCAGAGGAAACCGGTTCCCTGTTGGCGCGGGTGGCCCAGGCCGTTCAGTTTGGCAGCAACCGCGTTCCAGAGGACGAGAGCCGCAGCCGCCGGCTGGTGCGTCTGCGCCACTCGGCTGCCCACGTGATGGCCGAGGCCGTTCTGCAGAAGTTTCCGGAATCGCGTTTTGGCGCTGGTCCGGCGATCGAGCACGGCTTCTACTACGACATTGAGCTGCCGCGCCCGCTGACGCCAGAGGATCTGGAAGACCTAGAAAAGCGCATGAAGAAGATCATCAAGCGCGGCTGGCCGTTTCAGGTGGCAGAAGTCCCGCTGCAAGAGGCAAGAGAGCTGTTTGCCGCGGCCGCTCAGCCCTACAAGCTGGAAATCCTAGAAAAGATCCAGGGCATGGGCAACGAGACCGCCACCCTGTTCAAGCAGAACCAGTTTGTGGACCTGTGTGCCGGCCCGCACGTGTCCAGCACCAGCCGGCTCAAGTTCTTCAAGCTCCTGCGCACTTCTGGGGCCTATTGGCGCGGCGATGCCAACAACCCAATGCTGCAGCGCATCTACGGCACCGCTTGGGAGTCGCAAGAGGACCTGGACGCCTACCTCAACTACCTGGAAGAGGCCAAGAAGCGCAACCACAAGCGGCTGGGCGAGCAGCTGGAC
Organism: uncultured Myxococcales bacterium; assembly: GCA_903919145.1. Lineage (GTDB taxonomy): Bacteria > Myxococcota_A > UBA9042 > UBA9042 > UBA9042 > SXRM01. Next base: position 96,270 of record CAIXGW010000357.1, on the reverse strand, counting down.
CTGTTTCATTTCCATCAGGAATCGCCAGGTGCGGCGTTCTGGACTCCGCGTGGATTTACGATTTTGCAAAGCCTTCTGAGCTACTGGCGCGAACAACAGAAGGAGAGGGGTTACCAAGAGATCTTTAACCCCATGTTGTACAAGAAGGACCTCTATATCCGTAGTGGCCACTACACCCACTACAAAGAGGACATGTTCATCATCCACCAAGAGGACACCGAGTACTGCCTCAAGCCGATGAACTGCCCGGACACCTTCTTGTTCTACACCAGCAAGAAGCGCAGTTTTCGCGAGTTGCCGTTGCGCATCGCAGAGGGCGGCATCCTGCACCGCAACGAGCTGGCCGGGGCGCTCAACGGCCTGTTCCGCGTGCGCCAGTTCATGCAGGACGACGCGCACATCTTTGTGATGCCCGACCAGGTGCAGAGCGAAATTGCCGAGGTGCTGTCCATCGTTCACGACGTCTATGCCCTGTTTGGCCTGAGCTACAGCTTTACGCTGTCGACGCGCCATCCAGAGAAGTTCATGGGCGAAATTGCCGTGTGGGACCAGGCCGAGGCCGACCTGAGGGCCGCGCTGGACGCCGGGGGCTTTACCTACGCAGTAGAGGAGGGCGGCGGCGCTTTCTACGGACCCAAGATCGACATCAAGATCGACGACTGCCTTGGCCGCAAGTGGCAGTGCGCGACCGTGCAGCTCGACTTCCAGCAGCCGATCAACTTTGACATGAAGTACACGGCCAGCGACAACACCGCCCAGCGGCCGATTGTGATTCACCGGGCGATTTTTGGCAGCTTTGAGCGCTTCATTGGCGTGCTGCTGGAGCACACCGGCGGTGCCATGCCCACCTGGTTGTCGCCCGTGCAGGCCATTGTGGTGCCGATCTCTGACAAGTCGATCGACTACGCCTATACGGTCACCAAGCATCTCAAAAGCTTGGGGCTGCGCGCCGAAGTCGACGAGCGCCCAGAGAAGATGCAGTACAAGATCCGCGAAGCGGAGATGAACAAGGTGCCGTTTATGCTGGTGGTTGGCGAGAAGGAGGCCGAGAAGGGCACCGTCTCTCTGCGCACCTATCGCGACGGCCAGCAGCCAGAGGCCGACTTCAAGCAGGTGGCGCAGATGATTGCCGAGCGCGCCAGAACCCGCGAGTTTGACGTCACCATCAAGCCTCTGCGTAGTTTTGACGCCGCTGACGACCAGGCCGCCCCCGCCAACGACGAGTATTAGTAGCCAAACCAGAATTTCGTTCCGGGTTGGACCTGGTTCTGCGGCGCAGGACTTTGGAACTGCTGGATATTTCCGCACCCCTCTGCCAGCCAGAGCTGCTTGCCAAGCGGCGTTCCCAGCCCGGCGCGGGGGATGCAGCCCGTTCAGAAGGTGAAGTCCATGGTGGCGATGCAGTTTTCTGACAAACCGTTCGGTGACCTGACTTTGCTAGAGCTCTATGCGCTGCTGTGGCTGCGCGACGAGGTCTTTGTGGTCGGTCAGAAGATCACCGCAGAGAGCGAGGTCGACGGCCAGGACCCCGACTGCACCCACGTGATTGGGCGCGACGACAGCGGCCAGGTAGTTGCCACAGCTAGGCTTTTTCTTGGGGTTTCTCCGGTCAAGGTGGGGCGGGTGGCGGTGCATCCGCGGCTGCAAGGGCAGGGTGTCGGCACCCAGCTCATGCTCTACGTCAACGCCCTGATTGGCGAGCGCCCGGCGGCGATGAGCGCCCAGGCCCACCTGGAGCGGTGGTATGCGTCGGTGGGGTGGCGGCGCGTCGGCGATGTCTACAGCGAAGCAGAGATTGACCACGTCAAGATGGTGCGGCCGTAGCAGCGCGCTGAGGGTGAGGGCCCGCGCCTGTGGGAGAGAGTCCCGGCAGGCGCAGGCCGCAGCGCCCTGGGCTACTGCCCGTCAAAGGCCTGAAGCACCGTCATTGCCGTCATCTGCACAATGGTCTCGGCACTGCCTGTCGGCGGGACCACGGTCAGCGGCCGGCCCAGGCCCAGCAGCACCGGGCCAATGGCTTCGGCATCGCCCATGTGGCCCAGCAGCTGGTAGGCGGTGTTGGCTGCGGCCAGGTTGGGAAACACCAGCACGTTGGCCTGGCCTCGCAGGGTCGACTGCGGCCACGTGCGCTGGCGGGCTTCGGCATCCAGGGCCAGCTGGACCTGCATCTCGCCGTCGATGTCCAGCAGCGGAGAGCGGCTCTTGACAATGGCCACAGCCTGGGCGGACTTGATCGCCTCGGCCTGGCGGGACGCGCCAAAGTTGCTGTAGGACACCAGGGCGATGTGCGGCTCGACCCCCAGCTCCTTGGCGAAGTGGGCGGTCAGCAGGGCCGTCTCGGCCAGGGTCTCTGCCGTCGGGTCTGGGTTGACCGAGGTATCGGCCAAGAACAGCGGCCCGCGCTTGGTCAGCAGCACATGCACGCCGCAGGCGGCATGAGCGCCGTTGGCGGTGCCCAGCAGCTGCAGAGCTGAGCGGATCGTGTCCGGGTAGGTGTGCTGCAGGCCGACCACCGCGCCGTCGGCCTGCCGCTCGCGCAGCATCATCAGCGCCACCGTCATGGGGTCCGTCTGCAGCAGCAGCTTGGCATAGGCCGCCGACATGCCGCGCCGGCCGCGCGCCGCCAGCAGGGCCGCCAGCTCGCGGTCAAAGCTGGGGCGGCCCACCAGCGGCACAAATTCAACGCCGGTCAGATCCACTTCCAGCAGCTCTGCCCGCTGGCGCAGCTCGCGCTCGTCGCCGATCAGCACAGGCCTGGCGATGCGCTCTTCGACCAGCACCGGCAGGGCGCGCAACACCCGCTCATCCTCCCCATCGGCAAACAAGACCCGCTTGGGCGCGCGCGACACGCGGTGAATCACCTGGCGCATGAGCGAGCGCGCCGGGCCCAGCCGCCGCTCCAAGGCCTCGCGGTATTCGACCGGATCGACGTGGCGGCGCGCCACCCCAGTCTCGATCGCCGCCTTGGCCACGGCCGGCGCCACCCACAGCAGCACGCGCTCGTCGACCGGCTTGGGCAGGATGTAGTCCAGGCCAAAGCGCAACACCGTGCCGCCATAGGCCGCGCGCACGCGGTCGGGCACGTCTTCTTTGGCCAGCGCCGCCAAGGCCCTGACCGCGGCCAGCTTCATGGCGTCGTTGATCTGCTTGGCCCCGACATCCAGCGCCCCGCGAAAAATGTAGGGGAAGCCCAGGACATTGTTGACCTGGTTGGGGTAGTCGCTGCGCCCGGTGCCGATGATCGCGTCGGGGCGGGCTTCTCTGGCGTCGGGGTAGGGGATCTCTGGATCGGGATTGGCCAAGGCAAACACGATGGGCTTGGCCGCCATCGTCTTGAGCATGTCGCCGGTTACGGTGTTGGCTTTGGACAGGCCAATGAAGACGTCGGCGCCGTGCAGAGCGTCCTCTAGCGTCCGGGCGTCGGTCTTGCGCAAGAACGGTTCCTTGGAGACATCGACCTGGCCGCGCCGCCCCTCGTGCAGCACGCCTTTGGTGTCGCACATTAGGATGTTTTCTCCGCGAACACCCAGCAATTGCCATAGGTTCATGCAGGCCACGGCCGCGGCTCCGGCGCCGGCGACCACCACCTTGATGTCCTCCAGGTGCTTGCCAGCCAACTCGGCAGCGTTGATCAGGCCAGCGCCACTGATGATGGCTGTGCCGTGCTGATCGTCATGAAACACCGGGATGTTCATGCGCTTCTTCAGCTCGGTCTCGATCAGGAAGCACTCGGGCGCCTTGATGTCCTCCAGGTTGATGCCGCCAAAGGTCGGCTCCAGGCGGGCGATGGTGTCGATGAGCTTTTGCGGGTCCTTCTCGTCGATTTCGATGTCGAACACGTCGATGTCGGCAAAGCGCTTGAACAAGACACCCTTGCCCTCCATCACGGGCTTGCCGGCGGCCGCGCCGATGTCTCCCAGCCCCAAGACCGCGGTGCCGTTGGAAATGACGGCGACCAGATTGCCCTTGGCGGTGTAGTCGAAGATGGCGTCTGGGTTGCGCTGGATCTCCAGGCACGGGTAGGCCACCCCCGGCGAGTAGGCCAGCGACAGGTCGCGCTGGGTCTGGCACGGCTTGGTCAGGGCAATTTCAATCTTTCCGGGGCGACCTTCGGCGTGGTAGCGGAGGGCATCGGCAAGCAGAGTCATGGTTTCCTTCGACCTGCAGGGGCAGGTGCGCGGCCTTGGTGTAGCGCCAATGGCCGGCAAAGGAAACAGCGCGGCGGTCAATTCGCCGGGCGGACTGTCACGGCGGGGTAGCTGGCCCGTGCCCATGACTGCGGACTCATGCAGCGCCGCCGGGCCTCAGCGCCCACGAGCGCAGTGGAATCGCCATGGTTCAGCCCGCAGGGCGGCCGGGCAGAAAGGCAAACCCCACGGCGGCCGCCACCAGCAGCAGGGCCACCACGTGGTTCCAGCGCGGCAGCTCGCCCAGCCACAGGATCGCAAAGCCAGAGAAGACGACCAAAGTGATGACTTCCTGAAGGATCTTTAGCTCATAGGCCGTAAATCTGCCGTAGCCGTAGCGGTTGGCCGGCACCTGCAGCAGGTATTCGAAGCCGGCGATGAGCCAGCTGACCAAGATGGCCTTCCACAGCGGCACGTCTTTGTAGCGCAGATGGCCGTACCAGGCTGCCGTCATGAACAGGTTCGAGGCCACCAGTAGCAGCACGGTCCACATTGCGTTGCCCCTTTGTGCCTACCAGGGGCCGCTGGCCAGCTCGCCCAGCACGCCCATCCGCAGTCCATCCATCGACACGGTCCAGCCCGGCAGACTCAGCGTCTCGGCCAGGACCTCGTAGATCAGCGCCCCGCCCAACAGGATGTCGGCGCGGACCGGGTCCATGCCGGGCAAGCGCAGGCGGTTCTCATTGGTGCGGGCCGTTTCCAGCGCCTGGGTGACCCGGGCCATCTGGGCATGAGGCAATGTCAAGCCGTGGACATCCTGGACGATCTGGCCATCCTGGGCGCAGCCGATGCGGGCCACGCGCTGGATCGTGCCGGAGGTGGCGATGGCGATGTCCACCGGCTGCCACCCCTGGATGTGGCGCAAATCGGCAAAGGCCGTGCGCAGTTGTTGGCGGGCCAGGGCAATGGCCTCTGGCTCTACCGGATCGGCCCCCAGCCACTGGCGGGTCACCACCAGCGCGCCGATGGGAATCGACGTGGTCCTAAGGACTTCGCCGCCCTCTGCCAGGATGACCTCGGTCGAGCCGCCGCCGACGTCAGCGCACAAGACCCGGCCGGTGGCCCGTCGGCCCATGCCATACAGCACGCCCAGAAACGCCAGACGCGCCTCTTCTTCGCCGCTGATGATCTGCAGCTGCAGTCCAGAAGTGCGCTCGATGCGGTCGACCAGCTCGTCAGCGTTGGTGGCGGCGCGCAGGGCCGCGGTTCCGACCACCCGCACACGGCGCACCGACCAATTGCGCAGCACCTCCGAAAACATGCAGAACGCATTGACCGCTCGCTCCATGCCGCGTTCGGTCAGGCGGCCGTCGTCGCCGACCTCGTCTCGCAGGCGCGCCGTGTCTTTGCGCTTGTCTACCGTCGCCAACGTGCCGTCGCGCAGCCGCACTGCTACCAGCAGGCAGACCGAATTCGAGCCCACGTCAATCACTGCCACAGGTTCCATGTATTCCGCCCACTCGGCCGTTGGCCAGCCCTGGTCTCACGGCCGCATGTTCGCCCGAGTCCAGCGCTCCGACAAGCACTAGCGTTTCACACCGGCCATTCGCCGGCCGCGGCCGGCCTCCACAGCCCGCAGCGGCGGTGGCGCCAAGCCGCTGTGCAGGGCAGGGCGACCCACTGCCAACCCTCTGCCACGCTTGGGCAAGAGTCGGCCTGGGGCAGGCCAAAAAACTGGACAGAATCGCCAGCTGCCCTACGCTCGGGCCGGTGCTTTGCGGCCGCAGAACAGCTCTGCGCCGCGGTCTTGTTCTACAGCGCGCCATCCGGAGGGGTCTGTGATTATCACGGGCAAACTCGACCAACCCAGGCCTTTCGGTCGCTTTGTGCTGACCAACAAGATCGCTTCGGGCGGCATGGCGACGGTGTATCTGGCCGAGGCGCTACCCGGCGACCCCTTGCACGGCCGGCCGCTGGCGCTCAAGGTGCTGCACGCCCACCTGGCGGATAGTGAAGACTTCCTGCGGATGTTTCGCGATGAAGGCCACCTGGCCGCCAAGCTCGACCATCCCGGGGTGGTGCGGGTGTTTGAGGTCGGCGAGTTTGAGCGCGAGCACTTCCTGGTCATGGAGTTTGTCGATGGCCGCGATCTCGGCCAGCTGCTGCAGGCTGTCCGCAGCCACAAGACCACCGTGCCGGCCAGCATCGTGTTTGAGATCCTGCGCCAGGCCCTGACCGCCCTGTCTTATGTTCACAGCTGCCGTGGCCGAAATGGTAAGCCACTGGGCATTGTTCACCGCGATATCAGCCCGCAAAACATCCTGATTTCGATGGAGCCAAAGGTCAAGATTACTGATTTTGGCATTGCTCGCGGCTTGCATCGCTCTGACCGCACCCGCACTGGCACCATCAAGGGCAAGATGCACTACATGGCGCCAGAGCAGGCGGCCGGTCACCGCGTCGACTGCCGGGCCGATCTGTATGCCCTGGGGGCAGTGGCCTTTGAGCTGTTGACCGGTCAGCCCGCCTTTGGCCCCGCGCCAACAGAAGTGCTGCACCGCCGCGCCATCGACGGCGAGGTCGAATTTGGCGCCAAGTTCAAGGCCCAGCCCGACGACGTCAAAGCCTGGCTGCGCAAGGCCCTGGCCCGCAGCGTGGATGACCGTTTCCAAAGCGCCGATGCGATGTTGGCGGCCATGGAGCTGCTGGTGCGCGCCTCGCGATCCGGTTTTCGGCCCCAGGCGTTGCTGGCCCTGCTAGAGCTGCCCGAGGCCAGCCGCCGCCACCAGCGCGAACAGCGCGAGCGGCCGCTGTTTGTCGGAGACGACGCGATAGCGCTGGGGCGGGCCAAAGATGCCCTGGTGTCAAGCACCGCCACGACCGGGGACCGCCGACCGCTGCCTCCAGGAGCACCGCGGTCGCACGTCGACTTGGCCGCCGACGAGCGCAACAGCCGCCTGTTTGGCAAGTCAGTGGCATGGTCCGGCAAAGAGCCCGAGCTGCGGGCTGCTCAGGAGGCGCGCGGCCTTGAGCCTGCCAAGCGCGGTCGCCTGGGCGATGTGCTTCCCGCCGAGCGCGCCTCGGGCAAGATCTACACGGTAAGCGGCGCGGTGTCGGCCAAGCTCGCGGCCAGCACCAAGTCGGATCGCTCGGCAGAAGGGGCCGCACAACCTTCTCTGAATCCGCATCAATTTGGAGCTCCGTCGGAGCTGTCTTCTCTGGAGCCCGTGGTCCTCTCTTCCGCTGCCAAGCCGGCCGACACCGCCACAGGTGACAAGGCCAATTCCAATAGCTCTGAGCCAGCTGCGGCCAACGGCGCAGGCCCCAAGATCAGCCGCGCCGAGGCCGACCGCCGCCGAGGAGCGACGATTGCCACGGCATCCGCTTGGATGTGCGCCGCGTTCATGCTGTTTACCGTGCTCCTAGAGGTCGTTGGCTGGACGCCCAAACTGCCTCAGGTAGACGAGCGGGCCGTTGCGGCGTTTTTTGACGAGGACGCCCCGCTACAGGCCGCCACCGATGGCCAGGCTGTCTCGCCGGACCACCCGGCTGCCCCGGAGATGGAGCCCGCCGCGGGCTCGGCCAGGGCTAACAAAGCTCCTGGCGCCGACGTGGTCCAGGGCGATGCCGCTCAACAAGAAGTCCGCGGTGCCTCGGCAGATCCTGTGGGCGCAGAAGACCCGACGGCCCCAGCCGATGCACCGGCAGGACCCCAAGCGCCTGCCGCCAATCCCCAGCCAGAAGACGCGCCGCCGCCGGCCCCTTCGGCGCAAGAGAGGGCGGCCGCCAAGGACCGCGCCGAAAGGCGCAGCCAGCGCCTGATTGATGAAGGCGCAGTCGCCGAGCTGTGGGAGTCGCGTCCGGTAGAGCGGGTGCTGGCGCCCAACGCCGTCGACCCCGATCGACCCGCCGATCAGAAGGGCCGCGCCGCGGTGGCCGTGGTAGGCATGGCGGCTCCAAAGCCTGTGGTGGTCGCCAAGCCTGTGGTGGTCGCCAAGCCTGTGGTGGTCGCCAAGCCTGTGGTGGTCGCCAAGCCAGTCGTGGTCGCCAAGCCTGTGGTGGCTGGAAAGCCGGTGGTGGTCGCCAAGCCTGTGGTGGTCGCCAAGCCTGTGGTGGCTGGCAAGCCAATGGTTGCGGCCAAGCCAGTGGTGGCTGGAAAGCCTGTGGTGGTCGCCAAGCCTGTAGTAGCTGGCAAGCCTGTGGTTGCGGCCAAGCCTGTGGTAGCTGGCAAGCCTGTGGTTGCGGCCAAGGCTGCGGTAGCTCGAAAGCCAGTAGTTGCGGCCAAGCCTGTGGTAGCTAGAAAGCCCGTGGTTGCGGCCAAGCCCGTGGTAGCTGCAAAGCCTGTGGTCGCTCGAAAGCCCGTGCTCGCCGCCAAGCCTGCAGTCGCCGCCAAGCCCGCCGTCAAGACCAGCGCAGTGGCCAAGGCCAGTGCCCGGCTGCCGGTACCGGCCAAGCCGGCCGCCAAAGCCAGCGGTCCGCGCGCCCAAGGTCCGCTGAAAGGCCAAGTGGTTGCGAGCCGTGTGGTTGCCAAGCCCGTTCCGGGCGGCAAGACTGCCCCCCGCTAGGTGCGCTGAACTTGCAGCCCGCAAGCCAGCTTGCGCACCGGCCAGCCTCTCGCGGTGGTCCTCTGATGGGTAACTCTTCGGCAATTACGCGCGGCATCCACGTCGATGTCCACAGTCAGTTCCTGCCCGAGCAGTCTTCGCCCGGGCAGTGGGTGTTTGCGTACCAAATCACGATCAGCAACCACAGCGAGGAGACGGTCCAGCTGGTCAGCCGATTTTGGGAGATCAGCAATGCCAACGGCCGCATCGAGCATGTGCGCGGCCCCGGTGTGGTGGGCCATCAGCCAACGCTTCGGCCGGGCGAGGCCTTTCAGTATGTCTCGGGCTGCCCGCTGGACACGCCGTTTGGCTCGATGAAGGGCACCTACCAGATGATGCAGGAGTCGGGCGAAGCGTTTGACGTCGCCATTGCCGAGTTTGCCCTGGTGGACCCCGCATCGCTGAACTGACCAGAGCCCCAAGGGCACCTGCCTGCCACGGGTGCGGCAGTGGCTGGCCGTCGCGGTCAGTGAAGGGTTGGGTCGATGGCTTCTTGCGGCGGGGCGGCCGTCAGCTCGGCGTGGCGCTCGGCGGCGGGCCACCGCGAAATACTGCCCAGATCAAAGACCTTAGAGTACCCCGCCCGCCTGAGAGAGCGGGCCGCCAAGGCGCTGCGGGCTCCACTGGTACAGTAGACGATCAGCGCCTGACTGCGATCAAGGGAAGCCAGGTTCTTGCCGCTCAGCTGGCGCAAGGGCAGCAACAGGGCGCCTGGCAGGTGAGCCGCCGCATACTCCGCAGGGCTGCGCACATCGATCAGCACGGCGCCGCCCAAAGCCAGCTCCTGGGCCCGGCGCGGATCGACACGGCTCAGCCGCATTGGCAGCACCACCGCAGCGGCAATCCCAGCAATGATTAGAAGGATCCAAGGGTCCATTGGGCCATGACCTGTGTGAGGGCTCGCTTGCCACAGTCAATTAGGCTAGGATACGGCCTCCTGCAGCGCTAGGATCAGGGCGGAAAAATGCAGCCGTCTACGGGCAACTGTATAAAACTATTAGATTGACTGAGGGCAGCCTTCAGGCCGTCCAAGGCGCTGGTCTTGCGAGCGGTCAGCTGGGCGAAGTAGCGGAGTCACCTCCAATAGTCCTTGCCCGATTGGATAAACGCACAAGGGCGGGGAGCAGGCTGGGGACCATCCGGACCGGCTCTCTGGGTCCCTGGTTCAGAGGGAGTAGAGCACTTTGGCGATTTTTTGCCCCCAGTGTGGCCATGCCCGCCAAGAGGACGAATGCCCCGTGCACGGGCAGGTTGGCAATTTTAGTGGCCTTTATGTGCCTGTCGACGCAGGGCCAGCGCCGGCCAGGCCTGGCGCCTCTGGCGCGCCTCAGAGGCCGCCATCGCCGACGCCTGCCCAGGCTTTGCCACAGGAACCGCCCGCGCAGGTTCTGCCGCCCTCGCCCAGCCTTTCTTCGCAGCGGCCCAGCCGCACGTTGCCCCGGCCCGTCAGCACGGTGATGGATCCACTGCAGCCTCTGCCGCGCCGCCCCAAGCCGGCGGCGATGGGCGCTTGGATTCTGGCAGGGTTGCTGCTGCCCCTGGCGGTCTTGGTCTTGTGGCTCAACATCCGGCCCAAGGGCATGAAGCTGCAGACGCGGGTAGAGCAGGGGCGCGACGGCATCTTGCGCGTGCTGCACCTGGGTCCAGAGCCGGCTGAGACCGACCCAGCGATCCAACCGGAGCCGGCGCCAGGGGCCGCCGCCACGGGCCCCGCCAGCCCAGCCGAGCTCGCGCCAGCAGGAGACGCAGCCCACGCGGCCCCAGCCAGCGGCGCCGCCGGCAAGAACGTGCATAAGAGCAAGAAAGCCAGGTAGATAGCTGAATCGCTTGGCGGCGCCCACCGCGCGTTTGGCTGTGACGGGCAGCTTGCACCCGGTTGCACGAAAACTGCTATAGTAGAGCGTTTGTGTGCCGCAAGAGCCGCGCTGTGGAATCACTGCCCCGCTTCTTGGCCGTCCAACCACTTTGGAGTGCCCATGCAGTCACCTCTCCGGCAGCAGCTTTCCAAAGCCAGGGCCACCGCGGCTGTTGGCCAAGCGTGCTTGTCACTGGCCGCTGTGCTGATGCTGGCCGCCGCTGCCTTGACCGGGTGTGGCGAAGACTCCCCGGCAGCCGGTTCTGACTCCGGAGCCAGCGATGCCAGCGCATTGGCAGACTTGTTTGGCGGCGGCGGTGGCGGCGAAACCGATGCGGCTGGCGGCGCCGATCTTGCCCAAGAAGTGCTGACCGACAGCGACTCCCCCATCGACGTCTCAGCGGGCGACGGCAGCACAACCGGTGACGGCACCGCCGCTCCCGACACCTCTGGGGGAAAGAGCTGCAATTTTCAAGCCAATCCGCAGATCGGCCAGCCCGGCGCCAAGTGCGCCAAAGCCGCCGACTGCGACTCCGGTCTGTGCATCGAAGGACCAGACGGCAAGGTCTGCACGTCGCAGTGCACCGACTGCTGCCCAGACTCTTGGAAGTGCGAGCAGCTGGGCGACGTCGACCCGGTGTTTGCCTGCCTGCCCAAAGCGCTGTTGGCCTGCCAGCCGTGCGAAAAAGACTCAGAGTGCAGCAGCCAAGCCGGCGCCGGCCTGTGCATCGACTACGGTGTCCAGGGCAGGTTCTGCGGCGCGCCGTGCAGCGTCAAGGCGGACTGCCCCGCGGACTACGAGTGCAAAGACGCCGTGGGCACCAAAGGCGCCGCCAAGCAGTGTGTGCGCGTTGTGGGTGATTGCGGGTGCTCGCCCAAGGCCGTCGCCGCTGGCCTGCAGACCTCTTGCAGCAGTGCCAACCAGTATGGCGAGTGCAAGGGCACCCGCAAGTGCATGCCTGCCGGCCTGACCGCGTGCTCTGCTCAGACGCCGGCGGCGGAAACCTGCGACAAGACCGACCAGGACTGCGACGGCAGCACCGACGAAGAGGGCGCGGCCGGCTGCAAGGACTACTGGCTCGACAGCGACGGCGACGGCTTTGGCGCCACGCCAGGCTCCGATGGCAAAAAGCAGTGCCTTTGCGCGGCCCTGGCGCCCTACACCGCCGCTACCGCCACCGACTGCAGCGATGCCGACAAGGCCGTCAAGCCCACCGCGGCCGAGGTCTGCAACGATATCGACGACGACTGCGATGGCAAGATCGACGAGGGCTGTGACAGCGACGGCGACGGCTGGTGCGCGGTCAAAGCCGTCATCGTGGGCAAGCCAAAGGTCTGCTTCAACGGCCTGGGCGACTGCGCCGACGACCAGGCCGGCGCCTATCCAGGGGCCAAGGAGGCTTGCGGCAACCAGGTCGATGACGACTGCAACGGCCAGACCGACACCGAAGAGAACGCCACGGGCTGCAGCGCCTTGTGGTTTGACGGCGACAAAGACGGCTACGGCAAAGACGACCCCAAGTGCCTATGCGCACCGGCAGGGTCGTACACGGCTACCAAGCCTGGCGACTGCGTAGACAATGACCCCAAGTCCAATCCGGCGGCTTCGGAAGTCTGTGGCAACGGCAAAGACGACGACTGCGACTCTGCCCAAGATGAGCCAGACAGCGCCGGCTGCGTCAAGTTCTGGGAAGACAAGGACTCTGACGGCTACGGAGCCGGCGTCGCCAAGTGCCTGTGCGCCCCCGATACCAGCTTTACGGTCAAGAAAGACGGCGATTGCGACGACCAGGCTCCCAAGGCCAATCCGGGCATGGTCGAAGCCTGCAATTCCATGGATGACGACTGCGACGCCAAGACCGACGAAATTGGGGCGCTGGGCTGCAACCTCTACTACGCCGACTTGGACAGCGACAACTACGGCAACCCCAGCGACAGCGCGTGCTTGTGCAAGGCGGATGCCGGCCATTCCGCCACGACCCCCGGCGACTGCAATGACACGGAAGCGGCCGTCAACCCCAAGGGCAAAGAGATCTGCGACAACATCGACAACAATTGCAATAACATTTCTGATGAAGTGGGAGCTGAGGGCTGCACCGTCTTCTACGCCGACCTGGATGGCGACGGTGCCGGTGATCCCGCGCAGAAGGCGTGCATGTGCGGCAAGACCGCGCCATACACCTCAGACAACTCCAAAGACTGTGACGACAAGAACCCCAAGGTGTTTGCCGGACAAACGGAGTCCTGCAACGGGCTTGATGACAACTGCAACTCGCAGATCGACGAAGAGGACTCCACCGGCTGTGCCAAGTACTGGTCTGACAATGACGGAGACAGCTTTGGCGTCAGCGGCGCCACCAAGTGCCTGTGCGCTCCTGCCAAGCCGTGGTCGGCCATCAAAGAGGGCGACTGCAATGACAGCCTGGCTGCCGTCTACCCAGGGGCTGCGGAGATCTGCAACAATTTCGACGATAACTGCAACAGCCAGATCGACGAGGCCAACGCCAAAGGCTGCACCAACTTGTACCTTGACGCCGACAAAGACGGCTACGGCGACCTGGAGCAATCGCCGCAGTGCCTGTGCAAGCCCGCGGGGCAGTACACCACCACCCTAGGTGGCGACTGCAACGACCTGGACAAGGCCGCTTACCCCGCCGCCAAAGAAATGTGCGACAACAAGGACACCAACTGCAACGGCGTTGTGGATGACATCAACGCGCTGGGCTGCACGGCCTACTACCAGGACAACGACCTGGACGGCTACGGTCTGCTCAGCAAGACCCAGTGCCAGTGCGGCCCGCTGCCAGGCTACGGCACCACCCAGCCGGGCGACTGCAATGACGGCAACAAGAGCATCAACCCGTCTGTGACCGAGCTGTGCAATGGCCTGGATGACAACTGCAACGGCCAGACCGACAGCGACGCGTCCACCGCCAAAAAGTTCTTCGCTGATGCGGATAACGATGGCTACGGCACCGGCGGCGGCCAGCTGCTGTGCTCGCCCAACGGCACCTACAAGGTGTTGCTGGAAGGCGACTGCAATGACAGCGACCCGGCCATCTACCCCTCCAAGGCAGAGACCTGCAACGGCAAAGACGACAATTGCGACGCCGGGGCCGACAACGCGCCGGCATCGCAGCTTTGCGCCCAGGCTCCCAACGCTTCGCCAGTTTGCAGCAGCGGCGTTTGCGATCTGCAGTGCTCTGGCACCAACTTCAACGTAGACGGTCAGTACGCCAACGGCTGCGAGTGCCAAGCGGATTCCAAGTACGGCCTGATGGGCGCCAGCTGCGGCAGCGCAGAGAACCTGGGCAACCTGGCAGACAACGGTCAGTCTGCGACCCGCTTTGGCAACATCATGCCCGGAGAGAGCGATTGGTTCACCTTCAACGCCGTCGACAACGCCGATTCCAGCGCTGACACCTTCAACGTCCGCGTCAAGCTGGTGTCCAACCCAGACGGCTTGTTCGTCCTAGACGTGTTTCGCGGCGGCTGCGCGGGCAGCCAGCAGATCTGCACGGCCACCATTGAGCACACCTGGTCCACCAACTTCTACGGCGCGCAACCCTCTGGCCCCGACGCCAAGAAGGGCACGGTGGCGGGCCTCCACGCGCCCTCGCCGCAGCCAGAGAAGGCCGGCGAGGGCAAGTGCACCAGTGCGCCGGGCGTTCCGGGCATGAACATCTGCGCCAGCCAGACCGCTCAGTACTACGTGCGGGTCTACCGGCAGCCTGGCGCGCCCAACTCCTGTGCCTTCTACACGGTGCAGATGACCAACGGGCTCTAGAGCTCTGGCCAGAGGCTGGACCTCGGGGCAACGGCTGGACAACTGACCGATCCAAGCGCGCCCATCGATGCTGAAGAAGCTTGGCGGTGGGCTCGCGGTGGGCGAGAAGCGCTTGGCCGCGTTGGCTGCGCTGCCTAGGTCCTGCGGGCAAGGGCATGCGAGCCGCGGTTCGGGGCCTGTCGCGATCCTCTACAAGGGGCGGTCGGATCTTGGGCGCTTCTTGCCGTTCTACTGTGCGGTCACGTCAAAGCGGATCAGCGCGGTGCCCCACAGCTTTTCAGGGGCATAGCCAAAGGGCTCGCCGCGCTTGACGCTAAACACTTCGCCCATCAGCTGCTCCAGGGGCGACTTGGCGCCGCGGGTCTCGCCGCTGCGGACCTTGAACTCCAGCGCGCGAAAATCGATGTCGTCTTCGCTGGCGATGACCTTGATGATCTCCAGGCCATAGGGCGGGGTCATCTTGTAGGGATAGGGCAGCGCGCGCTTCTCTCCGGCCGCCAGCTTGTTGTCTCCGGGCACGTTGGGCAGCGGGAACAGCACGCTGATGTTGCCATCGGCCGACATCTCCAGGACCGTGAAAAAGCACGGCTTGGTGCCCTTGTTTTCGACGTGCAGCTGGATGATTCCGCCGGCTTTGACCTGGCCGCTGCCGTCGCGGGGCAGCACGCCCAGGTCGGCGGTGATCTTGGGGCGCATGCCGCCGGTGGGCAGGCGCTCTACCACGGCCTCGACGCGGTGGACCTGCAGGTCGATGTCGAGCTTGCTGTTCTCGTCGGTGTTGTCGAGCTGCATCAGCCGAGTGCGGCGAAACTGCGCTTCGATGGCCTGGCTGACCCGCAGGTCGAGGTTGGGGTCGTCCAGGGCTACGGCGCCGGCCATCGGCTGGTTCTTGCCGCGGGGAATCGGCAGGACACTGCCATCGGCCCTCTTGATGGCCACGCCGCCCGCTTCATCTTTGGTCAGCAGCAGGTCCCAGGTGGGCACTGCCGCGCTGACAGCTTTTTGCGGCAGCACCTGGGCAAACGGTAGCTTGGCCACCACCGCCTCAAGCCGCGCCTGCTCAACGCCCACGGCCACCTTGATCCGCGCCGGCTGTACCTGGGTCAGCACCTCTCGGGCCTGGGCGCCATTCTTGAATACCTTGGCATCCAGGCGCTTGCCGTCCTGGACATCGACGCCGTAGGCCATGCCGAGCTCTACCCGCACCAGCTTGACGCGGGCCTGGGCGCTGAATTCGTCGCCTTTCTGGCTGCCGATAGCCATGACCTCCAGCTCTGAGCCGGGCACCAGGCCGTGCAGCGACCCTGCCTCGATCGGCAGCTCGCCAGCGTCATTGAGCGGGCGCACCCGGAAGTACTTGGCCGGCGCGGCCCATTCGCCAGAGAACAGCCGCTTGTCAACATCACCTTCCGCCTGGGGATTCTGGTCCGACACCCTCACCACAATCTGGGCGCCAATCCGCTCCAGCAGCTCGCGGTAGGTCGAGCGGGGGCCCGCTTCTGCCAGCGCCTGGACCAACAGCATCGTGTAGGCTCCCATTGGCGCGCCAGAGACCGGGTCGCGGTCCTCATTGGCCTCCTGGTCGGCGCGCACGGCCGAGAAGAACACGTAGCCGGCGCCCTTGGCTTCGCCACTGGGCATCCAAGCTCCGCTGCCGTCTTGGGCGTCGCCGCGGCGCTCGGATGGGGGGTGCATCGGCCGGCTGCCGCGGGTGCGCAGCTTCTTGGGGTCGCTTGGCGCGCCGCGGGTGGCCGTGCCGGAGTGGCAGCTGTCCAAGGAGATCACGATGTTGTCGGTCTTCTTGCCCGCTTCGGCTAGCAGCAAGCCCAGGGCGTCGTCGCGGATGTGGTTGGAGTAGTCTTTGGTGCCGCGGTTGTCATAGGGAACCAGCGATTCGTCATAGCCGTCAGCCTCGTCGGGCTGGCCGTTGTCATCGGGCACCTGTTGGCCGTGGCCAGAGTAGTGAAAGAACAGGACTGAGCCCTTGTCGGCCTTCTCTACCAGCTGCTGGTGAAAGGCCTCTAGGATGCCCTTGTGGGTAGCCTGCTCATTGAGCAAAGTGACCACGTCAAAGCCGCGACGCTCCAGCTCAGCGCGCAGCAGCTTGACGTCGTTGGCGGTGCCGTCCAGGTTGGACCACTGCTCGTTGAACGCGACATCTTTGGTGAACTTTGCGCCGTAGTGGTCAATACCCACCAGCAGCGCCAGCTTTTTGACTGGCTCGGCGGCGCGGGCTGAGCGGGCGGGCAGGGGGCCTGCACTCAGCATCGCCGTGAGCACGATGGTCAGAAAGGCTTTGGACATCGTGGTGATTCTGCGCATGGGGTGGCTCCGGATCTAGGGGCGGGTCGCACGGTCTGGCCGCAGGCGGCGTGCTCCCCTTGGACGCGCCGAGCCGGTCTGGGATCTGCTACAGGCGCAACTCAGCGGCTACGACGGGCCCAACAAGGCCGGCGAGTCCGGCTTGAGGGTCAGCACGGAACAACGCGCTTTCTTGACGACTTCTTCGGCCGTCGACCCCAGGACCATTCGCGCCAACCCGCGGCGGCCATGGCTGGCGATGACGATCAGCTGGGAGTCGAGCTCTTGGGCCGCCGCGACGATGGTGGCAGCCGGCGAGCCGCTGCGGAACAGAACCTGGCGGTCGGCCGGTCCGGCGCGGCGCAGGAATTCTTCCATCTGCGCTTTGAGGTTGCGGACCAGCTGGGCATCGCGCAGTCCATCTACCACCAGGTGGGCAGCGGCTGGGTCCAGCTCGCCGCCGCTGGCTGCTCCGCGCGGATAAGCATGAATCACCACTACTTTTCCGCCGAAGACGGTTGCCAAGCGGTCGGCGGTCTGCAGAGCGTGCAGGCAGCCGTCGCCAAAATCGACGGGGACCAGGAGAGTACGCATCGGTCACCTCTGCAGGGCAGTCTACGCCCACAGCTTAGCACGGGCCCGCCCGCCAAGTCCCGCTCTCTACGGCAGGTAGGCCAGAGCTTGCGCGGCCGGCTGCGCCGCCGCTGGCCCAGACCGAGCGCGGCTGCCCCAGGCGCCGACCGGACCGAGCACGGGAGCCACAGCCGCAGGACCCTTGACAGGGGGGGCGGCCATCCTAGCTTGGCTTCGCCGATGGCCCCGACCGTGGAAAGCGGCTGCGCCTTGGCACGGTCACAGCGCGCTGTGATCGACCTCTTCAGGACTAGAGCTTCAGCAAACAACTTCCAGCGAACAACGAAGCGGGCCCGCCCCCCAGGCTGTGCACCGCAATACCGCCCGCCGAAGCCGCGGGATCGAGGACAAGCATGGCAATCAAACCGCTTTTCGACCGGATCGTGGTCAAGCGCATCGAAGGCGACTCCACCACTGCCGGCGGAATTTTCCTGCCTGACGCGGCGCAAGAGAAGCGCCAGGAAGGCATCGTCATTGCGGCTGGCACGGGCCGACTGCTCGACGACGGCACCTTGGTGCCCCTGGAACTCAAAGGCGGCGAGAAGGTCCTGTTTGGCAAGTACTCTGGCAGCGAGGTCAAGCTCGGCGCCGAGACCTACTTGATCATGCGAGAAGAGGAAGTCTTGGCCGTTCTGAACAGCTGAGACGCCTCCCCTCTCCCCATGTGCAGCGACTCCCTCGCTTGCGCATCCTCGCCCCTCCGCACAACCGCCCCCTTTGCCTACCCACAACGGCCAGGCAGCTAGAGCAAAGACTCCAGCACGGACTGGACCACAGGAGCAAACCCCATGGCAGCGAAAGACATCATTTACGGCTCAGAGGCCAAAGACAAGATTCTCGCCGGCGTCAACGCTCTGGCCAACGCCGTCAAGGTCACGCTCGGCCCCAAGGGTCGCAATGTCGTGATCGACAAGAGCTTTGGCTCGCCGACCGTCACCAAAGACGGCGTGACCGTGGCCAAAGAAATCGAGCTGGCCGACAAGTTCCAGAACATGGGCGCGCAGATGGTGCGCGAAGTGGCCTCCAGGACGTCGGACGTCGCGGGTGACGGCACCACCACCGCCACCGTGCTGGCCCAGGCCCTGTACCGCGAAGGCCGCAAGCTCATTGAAGCTGGTGCCAATCCCATGGACATCAAGCGCGGCATCGACTTGGCCGTCGCGGTCGTGGTCGATGAAGTCAACAAGCTGTCGCGCCCGGTTGAAGGCAAGAAAGAGATCACCCAGGTGGCCACGATCTCGGCCAACGGCGACTCGGCCATTGGCGACATCATTGCCGAGGCGATGGAGCGCGTGGGCAAGGAAGGCGTCATCACCGTAGAGGAAGCGCGCTCGATCGAGACCACCCTGGACGTGGTCGACGGCATGCAGTTCGACCGCGGCTACATCTCGCCGTACTTTGTCACCAACGCCGAGTCGATGGAGTGCGAGTTCACCGACCCGTACATTCTGATCTATGAGAAGAAGATCAGCGCGGCCAAGGATCTGCTGCCGGTGCTGGAAGCCGTGGCCCGCGAGCAGCGCCCGATCATCATCATCGCCGAGGATGTGGACGGCGAGGCCCTGCCAGTGCTGGTGCTCAACAAGCTGCGCGGCGCCCTGCAGGTTTGCGCCATCAAGGCCCCGGGCTTTGGCGATCGCCGCAAGGCCATGCTGGAAGACATTGCCATCTTGACCGGCGGCACCTTCATCAGCGAAGAGCTGGGCTACAAGCTGGAGCAGGTCACCGTGGACCAGCTCGGCCGGGCCAAGCGCGTGCTCATTGAGAAGGAAGCGACCACCATCGTCGACGGCGAAGGCAAGGACGACCTGCTCGACGCTCGCAAGAAGCAGATCAAGCAGCAGATCGCCGACACCACCAGCGACTACGACCGCGAGAAGCTCGAAGAGCGCCTGGCCAAGCTGTCTGGCGGCGTGGCCATCGTGCGCGTCGGCGCGGCGACCGAAGTCGAGATGAAAGAGAAGAAGGCCCGCGTCGAGGATGCACTGCACGCGACCCGTGCGGCGGTGGAAGCCGGCATCGTTCCCGGCGGCGGTGTGGCTCTGCTGCGCGCCCAGCGGGCCGTCTCGGCCCTGACGGCCGAAGGCGACAAGCAGCTGGGCATCAACGTGGTGCGCCGCGCCCTGGAAGAGCCGATGCGCCAGATCGCCGCCAACGCCGGCTGCGAAGGCAGCATCATCGTCAACAAAGTGCGAGAGGGCGAAGGCGCTTTCGGCTTCAACGCCGCCACCGAGACCTACGGCGACCTGCTGGAGCAGGGCGTGATTGACCCGACCAAGGTTGTGCGGGCGGCGCTCATCAACGCGGCGTCGGTCACCAGCTTGATGCTGACCACCGATGCTATGATCACCGACAAGCCCAAGAAAGAAGACAAGGGCGGCGGCGGCCACGATCACGGCCACGGCGGCATGGGTGGCATGGGCGGCATGGGCGGCATGGACTTCTAGAGGTTCGATCACCCCAATCCACCACGTGGAGCGGGGCGGACCGCCAAAGACGGACAGCGCGGGCGCAGTCGGAATTCCTTTCGGCTGCGCCCGTTTGCCTTTTGTCCACAGCCTGGGACTGGATCCCAGCGGAGCCTGTGATGCGCCCAACCCCCATAGAGCTGTTTGCCTTCTACCACCTGGGCTTGGATGCGGACGGCAGCTATCGCTTTCGCAACGTCAACGACTGCGCCAAGCGCTGGCAGACCGACAATGCCACCGTGCAGCGCTGGCTGCAGGAGGCCGCCGTTGACCCAGAAACGGTAGGCCAGGTGCCCTTCAACTTGACGCGCTACCATGTGGATGCTCAGTTTGTAGCCGCAGACAAGGCGCGCGAGCTGGTCCAGGAAGCTTGGCGAGGCTATCAGCAGGCCCTAAAGCAGCGCGATCCTTCGCATTTTCACCACGATGTCGACTACGACGATCTGTGGGGCGACGGCCGACAGGAGGCTTCATGAGCACCCCAGTCCCCATCCACACTCCCTACGCACCGCAAGCGATTGGCCCCTACAGCCAGGCCATGGCGGTCAGCGGCCACGGTCGCACGGTGTTTTGCAGTGGCCAGGTCGCCCTGGATCCCTTGACCGGGCACATGGTTGGCGGCGATGTGGGCGCTCAGACCCATCAAGTGATGGAGAACCTGCGCGCCGTGCTGCGGGCGGCGGGCGGCGACCTGGAGCACCTGGTCAAGACCACCATCTTCCTGCAGGACCTTGGCGATTTTGCCGCGGTCAACCAGGTGTACGCCAGCTTCTTGAGCGCACCCTATCCGGCGCGCGCGACAGTCCAGGTGGCCAAGCTGCCCAGAGAAGCGCTGGTTGAGATCGACGGCATCGCCGTGATTCCCTAGCGCTGGGCCCAGGTTGTTTGGCCTGGGGCGCTATAGCTGCTGCGGCTGGCACAGGTTGATCAGGTCGACCAGGCCGCGCAGAGCTGGCGGTGGAATCTCATGGCCGCCGCCAAAGGCAATGAAAGGGCCCTGCCAGCCGGCACTGGTCAGCAGCGCATTCAGCTGCTCCGCCGCGCCAAAGCCTAGCATCGGGTCCTGCCGGCCGTGGCTCTGCATAAAGCGCAGACCCGCCCGCCGGGGAGCCAGCTCGCGCCACTGGGCGGCCTCAATCAGCGTGCCAGAGAGAATTGCCAACCCCGCCGGGGCTTCTGCTGCGTGCATGGCCAGAGAGGTCGCGGTCATGGCCCCCTGCGAGAAGCCGGCCAGCACGGTGCGCTCGGGCGGCGCGCCGTAGTCGGCCAACATCTGGGCAACCATGTGCCGCGAAGTGGCCAGCTCCGGCGGCTGCTGGGCCGACAGGTCGCGGGTCTTGCCCGACATCATCGCCAGCTGCAATGCCATCAAATCGATGGGAAACCACGCTCGCCCCGTGACGTGCGGGCCCAGCTCGACTTCGTGAGGGGCGTGGGGAAACAGCCAAGTGGTGCCTGGCGGGGTTGGCACTGCGTCGGCCAGGGGCAGCAGATCGTAGGCATCGGCGCCAAAGCCGTGCAGCATAGCCACAATTAGCCCGCCCGGCTGCCCTGGGACTACCAGGGTATCCAAGCCGCCGAGCCGCTGTTGTTGGGGTCGAGCCATGGTCGCAGTTCCGCGCTGCACGGCAGGCAGCCACCGCCGTATAGCGGGCCAGGGCGGTACTTGCAATCCCTTGCGCACGGCTTACATTGCCGCCCGCGGTGGCGTGCCGGCTTGGCGCGCCAGGGGCCGCTCGGGGAGTCTCCCGACAGTCTGCTCCCGCAACCCCATCCCCTAGCCAGACGGAGTCTCCATGGGTCAGTTGCAAGAGAAGTTGCTTACGCCGGATCGGCGCCCCAAGCTCGTGACCGACTGTGTCCGCTTGGTCGAAGAGGAAGTCGAGCGCAAGTCAGGCCTCGGCGGCTTGGTCATCAAGGGCGGCTTCAAGGTGGTCAAGGGCGTCAAGCCGGGCTTTATCGAGTCGGCCGTCGACCACATGCTGGATGCGTGGGTAGACAAGCTAGAGAATCACTACCAGAAGTGGCTGGCGGCCGGTAGCGTCGGCTCGTTTGGCGCTTTTTGCAGCAAGGACGCGGCGGCGGTGGCCGATCGCCTGCTGGAAGTGACCGATGAGCGCGCCAAGAAGGTCGAGCACCGCGCTGTGGGCTCCGCCTATGAGAAGCTGCGCCCGACTGCCAAAGACCACGTGGTTCAGGCCGTTCCAGGACTTGGCCGTGTGGTCGATCGCCACCTGGCGTAGGTTCTGCTGCCCAATCAATGGCTGGCGCGCAGCCGCTCTGCCAGGACTTCGGCCAGGTATTGGTACTGTGCCGGGCTGTTGTAGGCCTGGGCAGAGATGCGCAGGATCCGCCGCCCTTGCCACCAAAAAACCGGCACTTCGGTGTTCTTGGCGCGGCGCAGCCACAGGTGCAGGGCATCAGTGTCGCCCTCACCGCCGGCCGGCTGCAGCTGGTGGGGCAGCTCTACGCTGGCCATCTGGCCGATCATCGACTCGGGAGCCGGGGCCGCCGTCCCGAGGGCTTGGCACAGCGCGTCTCTGCCGTACAGGGCCAGCTGGCGGTTGCGCTGCTGCAGCTCTGCCAGCCCGCCAGGGTACAAGCTCTGCAAGAACCCGATCGCCACCGGTAGGGCCAGCCAGGCGCTTGGGTCGCGGGTCCCCGTCCAGTCAAAGTCGGCGCGAAACTGGCTTTGGCCGGGGGCGCGGCGGTTGGCGCCGTGCGAGATGATCAGCGGCCGCACCAGCTGCTGGCGATCCCGCCGCACGTGCAGCACCGCCGTTCCTTTGGGCGCACACAGCCACTTGTGGCAGTTGCCGGTCCAATAGGCGGCACCCAGGCGGGTCAGATCGACGGGGACGTGGCCCGGGCTGTGAGCGCCGTCGACCAGCACATCCACGCCCATCGCCTGAACCGACGCGACAATTTCTTCAATAGGAAGAAGCAATCCCGTTGGACTTGTGATGTGATCGATCAAGAGGAGTCTTGTATTGCCGCTGATTGAAGCGGTAATTGCCTGGACTACGTCTAGAGGATCAGTCAGCGGGAAGCCGACGGCCACCTGGCGGACCCGGCCACCCCAGCGCGCAAGTTCAACTTCAGCAGCGTTTTTACAGGCGTTGTAGGCATGATCAATAATCAAGACTTCGTCATTTTTCTGCCAAGGTATCGATCGCAGAACACAACCTACCCCTTCGGTCGCATTGGTCACCAGGGCAAGGTCGTCGGCGTCGGCCCCCAGCAGGTCACCCAGCCGTTGGCGCACCGCGGCCAGCTCGCGGTCCAGCTCGCGCACCAGCAGGTCGACGGGCTGGCGCTCCAGGCGAGCCATCCAGCGCTTCTGTTCGTCTTGCACTACCTGCGGGCATGCGCCAAAGCTGCCGTGGTTCAGAAACACGACCTGGGGGTCGAGCGTCCACTGGCTGGCCAAGTCAGAAGGGGCGGGAAATCCTGGGCTGCCGGGCACGATCAGTTCTGACCAAGCTGGCTGCGGATCTTCCTCATCATGTCTGGCAGGGCGCTCTCTTGGGCCTTGCGGATGACAAAGTTGGGCACCGAGACATTGGGATCGGCGATCACCCGGTAGACGGCGCGGGTGCGCTTGCCTTCGGCGTCAAACGGCGTCAAGACCCACGAGCCCTCATTGCGCTTGTAGTCGCCCTTGATGAGCTTCCAGGTGCGCTTCCAGGTGCCCGGACCGGGGGTCGAGGTCGCCTCACTGGTCGAGGTCAAGTTGGAGATCGGCATGGGCATGTCGACGGTGACCACGCAGACCGAGGTGTTGCCGCTGCGCGAAAGCTCTTTGGATTCGGCGATGCGCGGCATGGTGCGCTTGTAGCCGTTGCAGTCGTCGATGATGCGCCAGACCGCGGCGGGCGGGGCATCAATCACGGCCTGGACAATGGCTTCTGGCAGCTCGCAGCCAGCAACAGCGCGGGTCGTGACGACCACTTCGCCAGCGGCCAAGCGACTTTCTACGTCTGCAGCCAAGCTGGCAGTGGCCAGCAGTCCGCAAGCGCCGCCGGTCACAATGGCAAGAATCAAGGACTTGGAACGTGTGCGCATGATTTTCTCCCAACAAAGCCCGGGCCAACGTACGCCCACGAGTGTACGCCACCGAGTGTACGCCGGCCACCGGGCCAAGCAACCCCTGTTGAACGCCTTGCAGCGGCGATTGCTTCAGACCGCCGCCTTCTGCCGCGACCGCCAAGCTGCCGTTGACGGCGGGCTCACATCTGGCAATGCTGCGGCGGCGATGATGCTCTGCGGCAGCCGCCTGATGGGTGCCCAGAGCCGACCCAACTGCTCTTGCCGCGCCAGAGCCCTGCCAGAGGTGACCCGATGTTTTCCTTTGACCGAAGCCGTGGTTACTCGCAATTCAAAGAAGAGCATCTGCAGCTGCGCAAGACCGTGCGCGACTGGTGCCAAAAGGAGCTGCAGCCCAACGCCCACGAGTGGGAGGCGGCGCGGCTGTTTCCCCGCCAGGTGTTCAACCGCGCGGCCGAGCTCGGCCTGCTGGGGATCCGCGTGCCAGAGGAGCTCGGCGGCCTGGGGCTCGACTGGTGGTACACGGTTTGCTACGCCGAGGAGATGGTCTACTCCGGCATGGCGGGGCTGACGATGGCGCTGCTGGTGCAGTCCGACATGGCCACGCCGGTCATTGGCGAGATCGGTGACAGCTACCACAAGCAGAATTTCCTCAAGCCCGCCGTGGCCGGTCAAGCGATCGCCGCGCTGGGCGTCACCGAGCCGGATGCGGGCTCTGACGTGGCGGCGATTCGCACCACGGCCCGCCGCGACGGCGACGATCTGATCATCAACGGCGCCAAGACCTACATCACCAATGGCACCCGCGCCGACTTCATCACCTTGGCGGTTCGCACTGGTGGCCCAGGGCACGATGGCATCTCTCTGGTCTTGTTTCCCACGGATACCAAGGGCTATCGGGTGACCCGCAAGCTGGAGAAGCTGGGCAACCACTGCTCCGATACCGCCGAGCTGGCCTTTGAAGACTGCCGCATTCCGGCGCGCAACTTGCTGGGCAATGAGGGAGAGGGCTTCTACTACATCATGCAGAACTTTGGCGGAGAGAGGCTGGTCGGAGCGCTGACCGCCATCGCCGGGGCGCAGCGGGTGCTGGATGAGACGGCGCAGTGGTGCCGCGACCGCCACGCCTTTGGCAAGAACCTGATGGGTTTTCAGACGGTTCGCCATCAGCTGGTGCAGCTGGAGACGGAAGTCGAGGCCGGTCGGCAGCTGTGCTATCGCACCGTGCAGCTGGTGGTCGACGGCGATGCGGCCTGGCGCGAAATCGCCATGTGCAAGCTGTATTGCGGCGAGCTGGCCAACAAGGTGGTCGACCGCTGTCTGCAGCTCTACGGCGGCATGGGCTACATGGACGAGTGCGAGATCTCGCGCACCTTCCGCGACATGCGCCTGATTACCATTGGCGGCGGCTCCAGCGAAATCATGAGAGAGATCCTGACCAAGCTCTGCCTCTAGGGGCCCCTTGGCCGGTGACGGTCGATCCAATAGTTTTGAGCAGTTGGCCGCAGGCTGCACCCCGTTGCGCCAAGCGCCTGGCCTGCCAAGCGGCGTAGCCACCAGTGTAACCACCAGTGTAACCACCACTGCAACCACCACTACAACCACCAGTGTAACCACCACTGCAACCACCACTGCAGCCACCAGGGAGAACCGCCGATGGCCCGCCTCGCCAGCCGTCTCAACCCGCGCAGCGGCGAATTCTTGCGCCATCGCCAGCACATGCTGCAGCTGCTGGACCAGCTGCAAGAGCGCATGGCCAAAGCCCGCCACGCCGGCGGGCCCAAGGCGGCGGCGCGGCTGGCCCAGCGCGGCAAGCTGAGCGCAAGAGAGCGCATCGAACGGCTGTTGGACCGCGACGGTGAGTTCTTGGAGCTCAGCCCGCTGGCGGCGTGGGGGCAGTACGACGACGAAGCGCCGGGGGCCGGGGTCATTACCGGAGTGGGCAGGGTATCTGGGCGGTTGGTGATGATCAGCGCCAATGACACCCGCGTCAAAGGCGGCGCCATCTACCCGCTGAGCGCCGACAAGATGATCCGCAGCCAGCAGATCGCCATGGAAAATGGGCTGCCGACCCTGGCCCTGGTCGAGTCGGCGGGGGCCAACTTGCTGTTTCAGGCAGAGCTGTTTGCCCCAGGCAACCGCGGCGGGCGGGGTTTTTGCAACCAGGCCCGGATGTCGGCGGCGGGCTTGCCGCAGATTGCTTTGGTGTTTGGCAATGCTACGGCCGGCGGCGCCTACGTGCCCGGCATGAGCGACTACACCGTGATGGTCCGCGGCCAGGCCAAGGTGTTTCTGGCCGGGCCGCCCCTGGTCAAGGCCGCGACCGGGGCCGACACCGACGACGAGACCCTGGGCGGTGCGGAAATGCACCACACAGTCAGTGGCTTGTGCGACTACCTGGCCGAGGATGACGCCGACGCGCTGCGGATTGGCCGGCAGATCGTCGCCAACCTGGGCCGACCCGGCCATCCGGTGCCCCGCGACACCCCTCGACCACCGGCTTATGACCCAGAGGAATTGCTTGGGATTGTGCCCAACGAGCTGAAGGTGCCCTTTGACATGCGCGAGGTCGTCGCCCGACTGGTCGATGCCAGCGAGTTTGACGAGTTTCGCCCTGGCTACGGGCCCACGCTGGTGTGCGGCTTTGCGCGGATCGACGGCTATCTGGTGGGGATCCTGGGCAACAATGGGCCGCTCTACTCTGAAAGTGCTCAAAAAGCTACGCACTTTATCCAGCTGGCCTGCCAGAAGCACTGCCCGCTGGTGTACCTGCAGAACATCACCGGCTTTATGGTCGGGGTCGAGGCCGAGCGCGGCGGCATTGTCAAAGATGGCGCCAAGATGGTTCACGCGGTGGCCACGGCCAGCGTGCCGCAGTTTACGGTGCTGGTCGGCGGCTCTTTTGGAGCGGGCAACTACGGCATGTGCGGGCGCGCCTATGATCCGCGGCTGCTGCTGACCTGGCCGTCTTCGCGGATCGCGGTGATGGGCGGCGAACAAGCGGCGCGGGTGATGCGCATCGTCCAAGAAGAGGCCGTGCGCCGGGCCGGCGGTACCCCAGATGGGCAAGAGATGGAGCTGATGGAGTCGATGGTTCGCGAGGAATTTGAGAGGCAGTCCGACCCGTATTTTGCTACCGGTCAGCTGTGGGATGACGGCATCCTGGACCCGCGCCACACCCGGGCCGCACTGGCGCTGGGGCTGGAAGGGGCCTGGCAGCGCGACCTGACCCAGCAAAAGCCCAATTTTGGCGTGCTGCGCCTGTAGAGGGCCCAAGATTGACGCCAATTCACGCAGCCGGCGCGACCGCATCGGCACCCTTGACGACCCACCAACAGGGAGCCTGCCGCCCAAGAACGTGTCTTTGGGCGGTGCTCTAGGAGGCCCATGAAGCGGATCCGCCGACTGCTCATCGCCAACCGCGGCGAGATCGCCTGCCGCATCGCCCGCTCTGCCCAGGCCCACGGCATGGCGGCGATTGGCGTCTTTACCGATGTGGACCGCGGCGCCTTGCACCCTGGGGCCTGCGACGAGGCCGTCTACCTGGGCGAAGAGGGCCACGGCAGCCCCTACCTGGACATTGCCAAAGTGGTGGCGGCGGCGCTGCACGCCAAGGCCGACGCCGTGCATCCCGGCTTTGGCTTTCTCAGCGAGCGCGCCGACTTTGCCGAGGCGGTGCTGACGGCGGGGCTGATCTGGGTCGGGCCGCGGCCAGAAGTGATGACCGCCCTTGGCCGCAAAGACGCCGCCAAAGCACTGGCCCAGGCGGTGGGCGTGCCGGTGGTGCCTGGCTGGAGCACCGGCGAGCGCCTGTCGACCGAGCCAGCGCTGCGAGAGGGGCAGCTGGCGGCGTTGGTCGGCAAGGCCAGCGACGTGGGCTTTCCCTTGTTAATCAAAGCAGTGGCCGGCGGCGGCGGTCGCGGAATGCGGATCGTCCGGCAAGAGCAGCAGCTTGCCGCCGAGCTCGACCTGGCTGCGCGCGAAGCCGAGACCGCCTTTGGCGACGGCACGCTGCTGGTAGAGCGCTACGTCGAGCGCGGCCGCCACATTGAGGTTCAGATCCTTGGCGATCAGCGCGGCCACGTGGTGCACCTGGGCGAGCGCGAGTGCTCGGTCCAGCGCCGCCACCAGAAGATCGTCGAAGAGTCGCCGTCGCCACGGGTCGACGACGCCTTGCGCGGCATGCTGTGCGGCGCGGCGGTGCGGCTGGCCCAGAGTGTGGGTTATACCAGCGCTGGCACTGTGGAATTTCTGCTTGACGATGACACCGGAGAGTTCTTCTTCCTAGAGGTCAACACCCGCATTCAGGTCGAGCATCCGGTGACCGAGCTGGTGACCGGTGTGGACCTGGTGGGCTGGCAGCTGTCGATAGCCCAGGGGCTGCCGCTGGATTTTGGCCAGCAGGACGTCCGCCTGCACGGCCACGCCATCGAAGCGCGGTTGTGCGCAGAAGATCCGCAGCAGGGGTTCTTGCCGCAGTCGGGCAGGGTGTGGCACTGGCAACCGCCTGAGGGAGAAGGGATTCGCGTGGACCACGGCTTGGCTGCCCAGGACCAGGTGCCCGTTCACTATGACGCCATGGTCGCCAAGGTGCTGGCGTGGGGCAGCGACCGAGCCACGGCCATCAGCCGCCTGGAGCGGGCCCTGGCCACCACCCGCTTGTTTGGTGTAGGCCACAACCGCGCGTATCTGCAGCAGGTGTTGGCGACGCCGCAGTTTCGCGCCGGTCACTATGATACCCACTTTGTCGAGCAGCATCCGCCGCGGCCGGCGGGCGCTGCGCTGGACCAGGACCTGCTGGCAGCGGCGCTGTGGCGCCACGGACCGGCGTTGGCGCGGCGTTTTCGCTCCAATCCATGGCGGCCAGAGGTCCTGGTGCTGCAGCCCCAGGGCGAAGGGGAGCTGCACCTGGCCCTGCAGCCCATGGGCAACCAGCAGTTCCTGTGGGGCATTTCTCGCCGACCCGATCCGCTGCTGGTGCAGGTGCCGGCCTGCGAGCACCGCGCCGAGCTGGTAGAGCGCCGCGCCGGCGGCCTGGTCGCGACCCTGGATGGGGTCAGGCGGCAGTGGGACGTGTGCGAAGCCGGGCCATGGCTGTTCTTGCAGACCGCGGAGGGGCGAGCTCTGGCCGTGCAGGAGGGGTCGCTGCTGCCTGAGCCAAAACCTGCTGCGCTGCCAGAAGGTTCTGTGATAGCTCCGATGGCGGCGGTGGTCACGGCCGTGTACGTGGTCGCTGGCCAGCTGGTGCAGGCCGATGAGCCGCTGCTGGCCATGGAGGCCATGAAGATGCTGACAGTCCTGCGGGCGGCCCAGGCCGGGGTGGTGCGGGCGGTCTATGCCCAATTGGGCGATGCGGTGGCCGCAGGGGCGGTGATGGTCGAACTGGCAGCAGAAGATACCCACGCGTAGGGAGCTGCAATGGCGCGCGATCAGGCGGGCGAGGTAGCGGAACTCCCTTCCGTTGCTGCTGGCCTGACTCTCACCACAGACAAGGGAGCCAAAATGAGCCAACAACAGGTAGAGGCAGGCGGCGGGCGGCGCAAGGTGGTTCTTTCGTGCGCGTTGACAGGCGTGCTGACCGACCCGCAGCAGCACCGCGTGCCGGTGACGCCAGCAGAGATGGCCGACCACGCCGAGCAAGCCTGGAACGCCGGGGCGACGATCGTCCACCTGCATTTCCGCGATCAGACGCCGGGTTGGGGGCGGATGCCGTCTTGGGAGCCCGAGGTCGCGGTGGCGGTTGCCGAGGCGATTCGCGCCCGCTGCCCAAAAATGCTGCTGAATTTCTCCACCGGCGTGATGGGGGCCGACATCTCTGGGCCACTGGCTTGCCTGGAAGCGGGGCGGCCAGAGCTGGCGGCCTTGAACGCTGGCACCCTGAACTACCTGAAATTGCGCAGTGGTGGCGAGTGGGCGTGGCCTCCGCTGGTGTTTGAGAACCCGGTTGAGAAGATCGAGCAGTTCATTGCGACCATGGACCGGCTGGGCATCGTGCCAGAGTGCGAGTGCTTTGACACCGGCATTGTCCGCAGCGTGGCGATGTTTCAGCAGCGCGGAATGCTCAAGGGGCCTGTGCACTTGTCTTTGGTGATGGGCGTGGCCTCGGGCATGCCGGCCGATCCGCGCTGGCTGCCGCTGCTGGTAGACGAGATGCCGGCCGGCGCTCTGTGGCAGGTCATTGGCATCGGCCGGCAGGAGGTGTGGGCCTTGCACAAGGCCGCGCTGCCACTGGGCGGTCACTTGCGCACCGGGTTAGAGGACACGTTCTACCTGCCCAATGGCGAGAAGACCGACAGCAACGGCCGGCTGGTCCAGGCCCTGGCGCAGCTGGTGCGAGAGGGCGGCTGTGAGGTGGCGACGGCCGAGGAAACCAGGCGTATTCTAGGATTGGACCACCAGACGTGAGTCGTGACCTGACCTACTGCAAGGTAGCAGCGTTGATGGCGCTGGGGTTTGTTGCGGGTTGCAGGCAGCAAGACCCGCTGGACCTGCCGCGGATCGACCCGGCTCAGCGCCAGGCCGAGCTGGCGGCTGCGGCGGCGGTTCCGCCCAGCGACCCGGTGACCCGGGCGGTGGCGCTGGCCAGCCCCGCTACGGGCCTGGCGGCGGTAGCCTCTGAAACGGCAGCAGAATTGCCAGGTAGTGCCAGCGAGGGCCAGGACGCGCTGGTGTGGCAAGAGGTCAACGGCAAGGTCCGCACGGTGTGGGTGCACCTGCAGCCGGGCGCCAGCCTGGTCGAGGGCAGCCGCGACGGCCTGTGGCTGGCTGCCCGCGACGACATCTACGGCTGGAAGCAGAGCCGCCGCCGCGTCCGGGCTTGCGAACCGGCCGCCTGCAACGACCCCGACGGCAGCTGCGAGTCGGCGATGGTCGGCGGCGGGCCGTTTCAGGGGCGCATCGACGACGTCGAGCTGGTGGGCTTGGTCAGCGGCAGGCACCGGCCGCTGGGGCCAAGGCTGCCTGACTCGGCGGCATTGGACCTGGGGACGCCGGGGTTGCACCGCTTCATCCGCCCGACGGCCCAGCTGGGGCCGCTGCTGCTGGTGCAGGTGGTGACCGAGACCTTGAGCTGCGGGCCGATGCACGGCGACACCGCGGTAGAGCCCCGCCAGGCGGTCGTCCCCGATGGCGCGCTGCTGCCGATCGCCGATGCCTCCCTGGAGCCAGAGCT
The DNA here is from genome assembly GCA_903919145.1 of uncultured Myxococcales bacterium. Classification (GTDB taxonomy): domain Bacteria; phylum Myxococcota_A; class UBA9042; order UBA9042; family UBA9042; genus SXRM01. The sequence continues at coordinate 65,277 of CAIXGW010000357.1, read as the reverse complement.
GCTTAACAGCCTAGCGTCCCAGGACGTTCAGTTGCTGGACTCCGAGCACCCGCGGGCTAACGGGCCGCTGCGCTGGCTGACCCTGCACCAGCACCTGGGCGTTGGCGGCCAGTGGTCGCTGGAGCACGAGTTTGGCCGCGAGCAAGCCGCAGAAATCGGTCCAGGCAGCGTGCGTACAGCACGGGCGGCAGTGGCGAGCTTGCCCATGGCGTGGCAGGACCTGTGGAATGCGGCGCCGCCCCTGGCCGAGCTGGCCAGCGAGCTGCCCGCCCAGCCCAAAGAACAGGGCGAGGTTCACGCTGGCTGGTCGTGGCTGCGGCAGTCCGGGGCGCAAAGGCAGCTGCTGCGCCAGCGGTTCTTGGCGTCGACCAAGGCTCCGTAGCAGCGTGGCGGCAGCTGGCGCTCGGGCTCATCGCTAAGAGGGGATCGCCGCGGCCTGCGGCAGCGCTGCTACAGGTAGCCGCTGCCCCATACCCCAATGCCGCTCCGGCTTCGGGAACGAATTGGGGCAGGGGCGCGAAAAAGACCCAGCACCCTGGGACGGCAAGGCCGTGAACACGACCACCCGAAAGCCCGGATCGCGTTGGCGGTTTTGAGTCCCAGCTGGCTCTAGGACTAGTCTTTGTTGGTGGCGAGGAACTGGCGCAGACCCACCTTCTTCTCTTTGCGGGCCCGGCGCAGCTTGCCGCGCTGGACTGCCGTGAGCTTGACGTCGACGAGCTTGAGGGCCTTGCGCTGCGAGCGCTTGAGGGCCTTGCGGAGGATGCGGTTGTCTTTGAGCTGGGTGGTGTTGGCCATGACATTCCTGCTTGCGATAGGGGCGCCAAAGACGCCGCGAAAGGGCCAGCATTCTATGGCAGGCTTGGCGTTTTGGCAAGGGCAAGCGCAGCCGTCACCGCAAGATAGCAGGCGGCTTTGACCGGGCCCACGGCCTCAAGGTACACTGGCCGCTGCTATCGTTGCGCCAGTCGCAGAGGTTTGATCCATGGCCAAGCTCCCGGTTTCTTCGCGTTTCTGGTCCTTTCTTGCTGCGGGCGCCTGGCTGCTGGCGGCGGGCTGCGGAGAGGTGACGGTGGTCAGCGTCGATCCCAGCGGCGCCTCGGCGGACGTGGGCCCCCATCGGCGACTCCAGTGGCGATGGCGCAACGGCCGATACCACCGGCGCCGAAGTGGTGGTGGCCGAGTGCGTGACCGACTTTGACTGTGTCAACATCAAGGGAAAAACGCCTTGCAATCTGCCAGCTTGTGACAAGACGGCGGGCAAGTGCGTGCTCAAGCTGCGCCAAGCGGGAGAGAGCTGCACCAATCCCCTGGACGAAGCCGGCGAGTGCGAAGTGGCCGCCTGCACCGCCACCGGCGAGTGCCTCAAGACCGCCAGGCCAAGCGGCACCAAGTGCGGCTTGGGGGCCTGCGGCAAGAAGTGCGACGGCGTGGGCTTGTGCGTGGCCGCCAGCGCCTCGGACTACGACGACAAGAACCCGTGCACCATCGACTACTGCGACCAGGGCAAGATCGTCAAGCACGAGCCCATCTCCAGCCTGGACGCCACCTGCAATGACAACAACGCCTGCACCGACGCCGACATCTGCGTCAACGGCGCCTGCAAAGGCACAGACAAGGCCTGCAACGACAGCATCCCCTGCACCAAGGACACCTGCGACCCCGCCAAAGGCTGTGTGTTCCAGCCGGTCAAAGAGCTCTGCGCCAACAACGAGCCGTGCGTGAACATCGGCTGCGACCTGGCTGAAGGCTGCACCACCACCTCGATCAAGGTCGGCCCCTGCGACGACGGCAACGGCTGCACCGAGGCCGACAAGTGCGTGACCGGCAAGTGCGTTGGCACCGCCTCTTCCAAGCTGTGCGGCTGCAAGACCGACGTGGACTGCGCCGAGAAGAACACCCCGTGCGGCGGCAAATTTGCCTGCAAAGCCGGGACCTGCCTGGTCAATCCAGAGACGATCGTCGTCTGCACAGCCTCGGAAGACATCTGCAGCACCGCCAAGTGTGATCCGGGCAGCGGCGACTGCATTGGCGTGCCCAACAACGAGGGCAAGGCCTGCGACGACAACAACTCGTGCACCACCGCCACCCTCTGCACCAAGGGCGTCTGCAGCGGCGGACCGGTGACCTGCGATGACAAGAACCCCTGCACCCTGGACAATTGCGACCCCAAGAAGGGCTGCGTCACCGCGCCGACAACCGGTGTGTGCGACGACGGCGTCAAGTGCACCAGCGGCGACGCCTGCAACGCGCTGGGCCTGTGCTCGGGTGCCAAGGTTTCTTGCGACGACGGCGTGCCCTGCACCTACGACCAGTGCGACGAGAACTCTGGCAAGTGCGTCAGCCAGGGCCAGGACAACGGCTGCAATGACAACAACCCGTGCACCAAGGACTCTTGCGGGGCCAAGGGCTGCGTGTTTGCCGCCGACGACACCGGCAAGTGCGACGACGGCAACGCCTGCACCAGCGACACCTGCTCGGCCGGCGCCTGCAAGTCGGTCAACACCTGCCAGTGCGCGGCGGCCACCGACTGCGACGACAAGAACCCCTGCACCGTGGACTCCTGCAGTGCCGGCAAGTGCGCCTACGCCAACGCGCCGACCACCCAGACCTGCGACGTCGCCAACAAGTGCGTGCAGGCCGGCACCGGTATCTGCAGCGCCGGCACCTGCACCGGCGGCAAGCCCAAAGACTGCTCAGCGCTGGCCGACTCGTGCAACAACGCTGTCTGCAATGGCGCCACCGGCACCTGCGAGAAGGTCTCCAAGGCCGACAGCAGCCCCTGCGACGCCGACGGCAACGGCTGCACCGTGGGCGACGTCTGCAAGGGCGGCAAGTGCCTGGCTGGCGCCCCCCCGCCGACGTGCAAGAACACGGCCTGCGCCGAGCAGGCGTGCCAGTCGACCTCGGCCACCACCTTCAAGTGCGCCGTCAAGCCGCTGGACAAGGGCTACGGCTGCGAAGACGGCAAGTTCTGTACCGTAGAGGACATCTGCGACGGCGCCGGTCAGTGCGCGGGCCAGCCGCTAATGTGCGAGGGCAGTGGCTGCTACCCCGGCGTGTGCAGCGAGACGTCCAAGCAGTGCGAGAACATCCCCAAGAAGCCGGGCGAAGCCTGCGACGACGGCAAGTTCTGTACCTCGGGCGACGTCTGCTCAGAGACCGGCGAGTGCATTTCGACCACCCAGACCGTGTGCAAGGGCGGGGCCTGCGTGATTGGCTACTGCGACGAAGGCAAAGACGCCTGTGCCAGCAAGCCAGACCCCAACTGCTGCTCGACTGCCGCCCAGTGCGACGACGGCAAGCCTTGCACCACCAACAACTGCACTTTGGGCAAGTGCGCCTACTCGGCCGTGGCCAGCTGCCCAAGCAACATCTTGTACCAGAACGACTTTGACACCAACCACCTCAAGGGGATGGTCCTGGACAACAGCATCTCGCCTACCCAGGGCTGGCAGCTGATGTACAAGTTCCAGTGCCCCGCGGGCCTGCCCAACTTCTGCAGCGGACCCTACAAAGACACGCCCGGCGCCTTGTATTTTGGCGACTTCTCGATCATGAGCTTCAACTTTGGTGCCAGCTTTGGCAACGCCGTGACCCCGCCGATCAGCGCCGGGGCCAAGTACCCCAACCTGGACTTTGACCTGTACATGGCCACAGAGGGCGGCGATGTGTACGACGTCCTGCGCGTCTGGATTCAGCAGGTCGTTCCGGTAGGCACCAAGCCGCCGCCGCCCATTCAGGTGTGGATCAAGAAGCAGGACTTTCAGATCAACGGCTGGCAGCACGTCAAGGTGGATCTGGCGCCGTTTACCGCTGGGATGCCGGTCGACGCCAACTACGCGATCCGCTTTGAGTTCAACACCACCGACGGCGCCGCCAACGAGGGCTTTGGCGTGGTGCTCGACCAGATCACCGTGACCAACGGCGTCTTTGCCCCATGACCGGGCCCACGGCCGCAGGGCCAGACGATTTTCGCTGGGCTCTGGGCGAGCTGCTGGATGGCGACCGCGCGCTGGCGATGACGTCAGACCGGCTGGCCGGCAAAGCCGTGGCGCTGCTGGTGACCGGCGGGATTGCCGCGTTTCGCACCCCGGCGCTGGCCCGCGAATTGCGCCGTGCGGGTGCGGAGGTGTACGCCTATGCCACGCCAGCGGCCCTGCAGTTTGTGACCCGCGATGCCCTGGAGTGGACCACGCTGCAGCCGCTGGTCTCTGCGCTGGATGGCCGCGCGCAGCACGTTGAGCGGGCCATGGACGTGTACCTGGTGGCGCCGGCGACCTACTCGACGCTCAACAAGCTGGCCGCGGGCATTGCCGACAACGCAGTGACCACCACGCTGGCCAGCGCCCTGGGGCTGCAAGAGGCGGGCAGGGCGCGGATTGTGCTGGCGCCGACGATGCACGGCAGCATGGTCAACGCGATCTTGCGAGAGTCTTTGGCGCGGCTGGCCAATCTGGGCTGCGTGGTCGTGCCGCCGCTGGGCCGCGACGGCAAGGCGCTGCTGCCAGAAGACGCTGTGCTGGTGGATGCTGTGGCGCGGGCGCTGGGGCGGTAGCGGCAGCAAGCCCCGCAGTCTTTAGGCCGCCTTCTTCTCAACCCCTTCTTTGGCTTCGACTTCAAACGTCAGCGTCTTGCGCGGCGTCTCTGGGGCTTCTTGGCCCGGCTCGGGCTTGGCATCGCCCACCGACACGTGGACCGTGCCGCCTTTTTGCAAGCGACCGAACAGCAGCTCGTCGGCCAGGGGCTTGCGCAGCTCTTCGTGGATCAGCCGCGCCATGGGCCGCGCGCCCATCTTGGGGTCAAAGCCCTTCTCTGCCAGGTAGACGCGGGCCTCTTCGCCCACGTCCATCACCACCTTGCGCTCGCCCAGCTGGCCTTCCAGCTCTCCCAAGAACTTGTCGACAATGCGCAGCATGGTGCTCTGGCTCAGCCGGCCGAACTTGACCCGGGCATCCAGGCGGTTGCGGAACTCTGGGCTGAACAGGGCCTTGTACTCTTTGTCGTCATCGCCCATGGCGGTGCTGGTGGCATCGGCAAAGCCCACGCGGCCTTTCTCCAGCTCGCGCGCCCCCACGTTGGAGGTCATGATCAGAATCACGTGGCGAAAATCGGCCTGCTTGCCGTTGTTGTCGGTCAGGGTGCCGTGGTCCATCACCTGCAGCAGCACGTTGAACACGTCTGGGTGGGCCTTCTCGATTTCGTCCAGCAGCAGCACCGCGTGGGGCGTCTTGGTGATCGCTTCGGTCAGCAGGCCGCCCTGGTCAAAGCCCACGTACCCCGGCGGCGCACCAATCAGCCGCGAGACGGTGTGGCGCTCCATGTACTCGCTCATGTCGTAGCGCAAGAACTGCAGGCCCAGCACCTGGCCCAGCTGCTTGGCCAGCTCGGTCTTGCCAACGCCGGTGGGCCCGGTAAACAGAAAGCACCCCATCGGCTTGTGCGGACTGCCCAGCCCGGCGCGCGCGACCTTGATCGCCGTGCAGATCTGCTGGACCGCATCGTCTTGGCCAAACACCGTCTCCATCAGCTTGCTCTGCAGGTCCTGCAAGGCCGAGCGGTCATCGCTGGACACCTGGCGCTCTGGGATTTGGGCAATCTTGGAGAGGACTTTCTCAATGTCCTTGGCGGTGACCCGCAGCCGCGGTGGCACCGGTGGCGGGGCATCGGGCGACTCAGGCGCCGCTTTGGCGCTGGCTGCTTGCCGGCTCTGCTTTTTGGCCTGGGCCAGCCGCGCCGCCGCGCCAGCTTCGTCCATGACGTCAATGGCCTTGTCGGGTAGCTTGCGGTCGGTCATGTAGCGACCAGAGAGCTGCGCCGCCGCCGCCAGGGCCGCGTCGCTGTAGGTCACGCCGTGGTGCTCTTCGTAGTGCTTGCGCAGGCCCTTGAGCACCGCAATGGTGTCTTCCACGCTGAGCTCGCCCACGTCGATCTTCTGAAAGCGCCGGGCAAAGGCCTTGTCTCGCAGGATGTGGCTGCGGTGCTCCTCATAGGTGGTAGAGCCGATGCAGCGCAATTGCCCAGACGCCAGCGCCGGTTTCAGCAGGTTGGAGGCGTCCATCGACCCGCCGTTGGTGGCCCCAGCGCCGACAATGGTGTGCAGCTCGTCAATGAACAGGATGGTGTCTTCCTGCTCGTTGAGCGCGGTCAGCACGCCCTTGAGGCGCTTCTCAAAGTCGCCGCGGTACTTGGACCCCGCCAGCAGCGCCCCCAGATCCAGCGACCAGACGGTGGTCTTGGCCAGTGGCGACGGCGCCTTGCCTTCGACGATCTGCTTGGCCAGGCCCGCCACAATCGCCGTCTTGCCGGTGCCCGAGTCGCCGACCAGCAGCGGGTTGTTCTTGCGCCGCCGCATCAGGATCTGGGCCATGCGCTGCAGCTCGTGATCGCGGCCGACCAGGGGGTCGATGCGGCCCGCCCGCGCCTCCTCGTTGAGGTTGACGCAGAATTGCTTAAGAGGATTGCGCTTGTCTGCTGAGGCGTCGTCGTCTTCACCGCCCTGACCTTCGCCGTCTTCGTCTTCCTCTTCTTCAGGCTCGATGCGCCGCAGGGCCTGCTCGTCGTCGTCGGCGCCATGGGCCAAGTAGCTGACGATGTCCAGGCGCTGTACCCCCTCTTTTTGTAGGAAATACACGGCAAACGAGTCATCCTCGCTGAACATGGCCACCAGCACGTTGGCGCCGGTGACCTTCTTCTTGCCCGCCCCGCGCACATGCAGTGCCGCCCGCTGGATCACCCGCTGCAGGCCAATCGTGGGCTGCGACTGCGCTTCTGAGTCGGCGGGCAGCACGTCCAGGCCGGCCAGGTACTCGGTCAGCTCGCGGCGCAGCGTCTGCACATCGCCGTGGCAGTGGGTGATCACGCTGGCGGTCTGCGCGTCTTGCAGCAGGGCAAACAGCATGTGCTCCAGGCCAAAGAACTCGTGCCGGCGCGACTGCGCCTCTGAGGCAGCCACTTGAATCGCGATTTCCAGTTCTATCGATAGCATGGGGGCCTCAGGTAGCGGGTTCGACGGTGAGCTTGAGCGGAGCACCATTGGCCCGCGCAAAATCGGTGACTTGGGCGACCTTGGACTCGGCCACGTCTTTGGAGTAGGTGCCGGCCACGCCCATGCCCTTGTGGTGCACGGTGAGCATGATGGTCATGGCCTCGGCTTCGCTCTTGCCAAAGAAGGTCTTCAGCACTTCGACGACCAGCTCTTGGGTGGTGTAATCGTCATTGTGCAGCAGCACGTTGTAGAGCGTAGGCCGCTTGACGCGCGGTCGGGTGGCCAAGAGCACGCCCTGGTCGTCGCGGTTCTGATCCTTGGGGTTGGACATAGGCAAGCCGTTGGGTTGGAGAAGGCGCGCGCCGATCGCGTTGTCGGCGCCGCGCGGTTCAGCGCAAGTCAGCATAGGACAGGCGGCGGCAGAGGCAAGCCGGGCGGCCCTCAAGCAGCGAACTGCCATGGCAAGCTCGCGCGGCGCGTGCCATCCTGCCGGTCCCCCGCTTCAAGAGGTTGCCGATGCCGACCGCGCCCGTTCATCCCCCCACGCCTGAGCAATTGGCCCGCTGGCGCGGCGACATCATGCGCAAAGGCATGGCCGTCAACGCCAAGCTGACCGAGCTTCTCTCCAAGCAGAACGCCACCTTGGCAACGATGGACCTGCCTGGAGAGGGCAAGCCGGGCGAGAAGCCGGTCGAGAGGTTGCGGCGGTTTCTCAACCAGATCAGCGCGGCTCAGCGGCGGCTGGGCACCGACCAGTGGGGCAAGTGCCAGAGCTGCGGCGTCGCCTTTCCCTACGGAGCCCTGGATGACACGCCGTGGATCGAGGACTGCGGGGACTGTCAGGCCAAGCGCGGGTAGGTGCTGCTAGTACCCAAGGCCGTTAATTCGATCCGGGTTACACCCGGTTCTTGTTCACGGGCCTTGGCTACTACTGCTGGGTCTTTTTCCGTACCCCAAACCACGTCCGTTGCGGAACGCCGAACGAACTTGGGGTTTGGCGGACTAGTGCCCAACCGCCGCGGCCATCACGCCAGCGATGCGCTGGGCGAACTTCGCCGGGTTCTTGAGCGGCGCGCCTTCGGCCAGCAGCGCTTGATCCAGCAGCATCTCGGCGTAGTCGCCCAGCCGCTCGTCGGACTTGTCTCGCTCTGCCAGGGCCGCCAGGGCCTGGATGAGCCCGTGGTCCGGGTTGACCTCCAACACGCGCTTCTGCACGGGCACGTCTTGGCCCATCGCCTGCAGCATGCGCTCGTACTGGGCAGACAAGCCGTTCTCTTCGCTGACCAGGCACACTGCGCTGTCGGTCAGGCGCTCGGAGATCCGCACTTCCTTGACCTGGTCGGCCAGTAGCTTGCTCAGGCGCTCGACCAATGGCTTGTAGGTGCCCTCTTGCTCTTTCTTGTGCTCGGCGGCTTCGGCGCTCTCTGGCAGGCCGTCCAGCTCGCCCTTGGCGGCCGACTTGATCGGCAGGTCGGCGTACTTCTCCAGCGCGGCGACCATGATCTCGTCCACCGGGTCAGGCAGCAGCAGCACTTCGACGTCGCGCTTGCGGAAAACCTCAAGCTGCGGGGCGTTTTGCAGCACGTCGAGCTTGTCTCCCGTCAGGTAGTAGATGGCCGTCTGGCCTTCTTGCTTGCGCGCCGCGACTTCGGCCAGCGTGGTCCAGCCCGGGCCGTGGGTGCTGCGGACCAACACAATGTCGGCCAGCTTGTCTTTGCTGGCCGGCTCGTAGTGGAAGCCCTCTTTGATGCACTGGCCCAGCTCGACCCACAGCTTCTCATAGCCAGCGCGGTCCTTGCTGAGCATGTCCTTGAAGTGGCTGGTCACCTTGGTGGCAATGCGCTTGCGGATGAGCGGCACCTGGCGGTCCTGCTGCACCGTCTCTCGCGACACGTTGAGCGGCAGATCGGCCGAGTCGACCAGACCCTTGAGAAAGCGGAAGTGCTCGGGCACCAGCTCCTTGATGTCTTCGCCAATGAACACGCGCTTGATGTACAGCTGCAGGCCGCGCTTGGGCTCGCGAGAGTACAGGTCAAAGGGCGCCTTCTCTGGCACAAAGAGCAGCGCCGTCCATTCCTGGGCGCCTTCGACGTGGAAGTGCAGGGTGTCGGCCGGATCGGTCCAGTCGCGCGAGAGGTGCTTGTAGAAGGCGCTGTACTCTTCCTTCTCGATCGAGCTCGACTGCCGCGTCCACAGGGCCTTGCCAGAGTTGATCTGCTCTTCGACGATCTTGGTCTCTGACTTGCCGCCTTCGACGACGTTGCCTTCCTCGTCGCGCTCGTGCTCGTGCTTCTCGACGTCCATTACGATCGGAAATGCAATGAAGTCAGAGTACTTCTTGACAATGCGCTTGATGGTCCAGGTGTCGCTGTAGCTGTCCTGGTTGAAGACTTCGTGGTCCTCGTCCTCTTCGCCCTCTACCCGCGGGGCTTCTTTGTCGCGCAGATACAGGGTAATCGTGGTGCCGCGGCGGGTCTTGTCGCCCTTCTCGATGGTGTACTCGCCGTCGCCCAGGGACTCCCAGCGGACGCTGTGGTCGGCGCCGGCCTTGCAGGTGTGCAAGGTCACCTTCTTGGCGACCATGAACGCTGAGTAGAAGCCCACGCCAAACTGGCCAATCAGGTCGGGAGTTGCCGCGTCACCGCCAGCGGCCTTGAGCTTCTCTGCAAAGGCTTCTGACCCCGAGCGGGCGATGGTGCCGATGTGTTCGATCACCTCGTCATAGGTCATGCCGATGCCGTTGTCAGAGATGCTTAGCGTGTGCTTCTCTGCATTGGGAAACAGCTTGATCTTGAAGTCGCCGTCGCCCTCCAGCAATTCGCTGTTGGTCAGGGCTTCAAAGCGCACCTTGTCAATCGCATCCGACGCGTTGGAGATGAGCTCTCTGACAAAGACGTCTTTGTGGGCGTAGATGCTGTGGATCATCAGGTCGAGGAGCTTCTTGGTATAGGCCTGGAACTGGCGGGTCTCTGACATGGAGGCTCCTTGGGGAAGACAGCGGGGCGGCGGGTAGACGTCGGGGCCAAAGTGGCTCGCCAAAGAAAATCGGCAGCGCCGCGCTGTCAAGGCCGCTCGGCCCGGGTTAGACTCGGCGGGCCAGCAAAATCGCCAAAACGCAGCGCCGCCGAGCAGGAGATATTATGAAAGACAAGCACTTGCGCATTCGTCTCGAACAGTGTCTCGCTTTGGCACAGGCGTCGAATTGCCCGCGGCGCAAGTTTGGCGCGCTGCTGCTGGACCCGCGCCGCAACGTCATCTTGATGGACGGCTACAACGGTGGCCCGCGCGGCGGCGGCGAGCTGTGCGGCGGCGACGTCTGCCTGCGCGACACCATGGGCATCCCCTCGGGCGAGAGGATGGAGATCGGCTGCCACCACGCCGAGATGAATGTCATCTGCAACGCTGCGGCCAGCGGCGTGGCGACGGCCGGCGGCTGGATCATCGTCACCGGCGAGCCGTGCATGATGTGCGCCAAGCTGATCCATCACGCCGGGATCACCCGGGTGATTGTGGTCGACGGCGGGTATGGCGGCGCCAATGGCTGTTCGTACCTGGAGGAGCACGGGGTCGAGGTGCAGAAGGTCAGCGGGCCGAAGGATCCGCGTTTGCACGCGGAGTAGCTTTCTTTGCTGCGGTTTCGCTGGGGCCGGCTGAGTTCCGCGCCAGGGGCTCTAGTAGACCTCTACCCGCCAGCGGCCCTCAGCCCTCAACCTAGCGAGCCGATCCTCCCCGCCTATGGCAGCGATCGCCCGCTCGACCCCTTCCTCCATGCCGCGCACCCCGCACACCAGCACCTGCAGCGCCGGATGCGCCAGCAGCGGCGCCAGCTGATCGCGGTGGTTCAAAGCCAGCTGCCCAACATACAGGCGCTGACCCGCGTTGTCGGTCTGCTCGCGCGAGCGCGCCGTGAGGTAGGCAAGGCCGCTGTCGCCGCGGGCTTGCTGCTCAAACTCTTGAGAATACGCCAGGTCATCGGCGGTTGGCGCGCCGTGGAGCAAGGCTGCGGCAAACTGGCGCGCCGCCGCCGACCTGGCCCGCCGCTGCAGCAGACCGCGCATGGGCGCAACGCCGGTACCGGTGGCAAACAGCAGCAGGGGGCCTGGCTCATCGTCGGGGATCCTGAGCAGGTCGCCCAGCGGCCCGGTCAAGCGGACCTGGTCGCCCACCGCGCAATCGCACAGGAAATTGGAGGCCAGCCCTGGAATCGCCGCACCCGTGGCAGGGTCCTGGCCAAAGAAGCGCTTGACGGTCAGAGCCAGCGACTGCCCATCGCCGTACTCGCCGTCGCGCGCTGAAGCGACCGAAAACAACCGCGGTGGATGCGGCCGCCCGCGCTGATTCAGACCCGGCGGTGGCACGCCCACGGCCTGACCTTCTTGAAAAGCCAGTGCATCTCTGGCGAATTCCAGCACCACGTGGCGGACATCGCTCGGGTTGCCAGGGGCCGTCAGCCGGCGGTTCTCTGCCACCCGCGCCAGCAGAGGCCGGGTCAGCGTGTAGGGCAGCTCCACCGCAACCTCGCTCAATTGCAGGTGGCTTGCACGACCTGCAGGTCGTCGACAAACACGCCCTTGCCGGTGTTGTAGCCATTGTCGACCGCGTCAAAGTGCAGCTTGATCTGGGCATTTTGGCTGTAGCCAGTGGGCCAGGGAACTTGCACCTGGTACCAGGTCAGCGCGGTAAACTGCACGCAATTCAGGGAGGACGACGATCCGCACTTGCTGTTGGCGCCCAGCTTGCTCTTGTCCCACAGCTGCACGGCTGGCTTGCCGTTGGCTTCGACGGTGATCCACACCTTGTCGTACTCCAGATAGCCTTCTACATCGATGGCGATCTGCAGTTTCAAGGTCTTGGCGCCCGTCGGCGGCAGCGGCGGCAGGCTCACCGTCGCGGTGCTGACGCCGGGCTGGGCAAATTCGTAGTTTTTGGTGTACGGGTCGCCAAAATACAGCACGCCTTTTGCGGACTTGGCCAAATCTGCCGGGTCCCACACCTGGCAGCCCTTCTTGGCCAGCCCTGAGTTGTTGGCGGTGGCCAGCTCGGTGGGGGGACCGCTGTCGAAACTCTGCTGGTACAAGACCTTGCCCACCTCGCAGCACCCGGCGATGGGCGCGTTGGTGCAGGCGCCGCTCTGGCTGTTGCAGGAGTCGTTGGTGCACGGGTTCTGGTCGTCGCACGCGTTGGTGGGGGCAAAGGTGCAGCCTTTGACGGCATCGCAGGTATCGCTGGTGCAGGCGTTCTTGTCATCGCAGGTGACCAAGGCCCCAGAGACGCACTTGCCGACGGTGCACTTGTCGGGCAGGGTGCAAGAGTTGCCGTCTTCGCAGGTCGCGCTATTGCTGGTGAACACACAGCCGCCCTTGGCCGGGTCGCAGGTCTGATCGGTGCAAGCGTTGCCGTCGTCGCACTTGGCGGCACTGCCGGCCTGGCACTTGCCGCCGCCGCAGGTGTCTTTGTCGGTGCAGGGATTCTTGTCATCGCAGGCGGCGGTGTTGGCCGGAAAGGTGCAGCCGGACTTGGGGTCGCAGCCATCATTGGTGCAGGGGTTGCCGTCGTCGCAATTGCCCGCGGCCCCCACGCAGGCGCCAGCCAGCGTGCAGGCATCGGTAAAGGTGCAGGCATTGCCGTCGTCGCAATCGCCGGCGAGCTTGCAGCCGGGCACGTCAGAGCTGCCGCCGTCGACCCAAGCATCGGCACCGGGGGTGCCATCCGCAGCATCTGGGCCGGCGCTGTCGGGCGCAGGCGCATCCAAGCCGCCATCGCCTGGGTCGAGCCCATCAGCGGCAGCGTCGCCGGGGTCGCTGCTGTCTGCTGACGGCGCGTCGCCCGGATCGGTGTCAGCAAGATCCGTTGGTTGGATGGCATCTGCGGCGGCGTCCTGGGGGGCACTGCTGTCGCTGGCATCTGATTCAGTTTGTGAATCATCGGCTTGGATATCGGCGCTGTCAGCAGACCCGTCTTCGCCAGTGGGCGTGATCGCTGCCGCATCGCCGACCGCGTCCAGACCGCCATCGGCACCCGAGGCGTCGGCGATGCCCTCCGCGCTCAATGTGGGCCGCGGCGAGCCGCAAGCAGCCAGCACTGCGAGTAGTAACGCACCTGTAATCCTTAGTGTTAGCTGCATCTTCATCGACATCCCCGTTCGCCCGCTGCGCAGCCGCCGATCGGCAGCTGGCGCATGCGCAATGGCGCGTATCCTAGGGGCGGCCGGCCCGCGCTTCAACTGCCAATCCCATCGCGACAGCCGTTGTCGCATCCAAACAGCGCAGGCCTCGTGGAAGTTGACCGGCGAGCTATGAGGCTCCTACCCTTGACGCACCACAGCGGGCCCAATCGGCTTTGCTCCGCCCGGCCAATGCCAACGGGCGTGCAGGGGCCGGCCGCGCCAGGACTGTTGCCAGCGAGCGCTGACCGGCCCGGCAGCAAGAGGTGATCGACGTGTCCCCACCCCAACGCTCCAACCAAGAGGCCAGGTCGTCGCTAGACACCGAAGACCTGCACGTCGGTCATGCCAGTGAGCCGACCCAGCGCGGCGATTGGACGTTGACGGTGGTGGCGGCCCGATCGCCCAAGCTGACCGGCAGCCAATGGGTCGTCAACCTGATTGGAATCGAGGTCGGCCGCCAGCCGCGCGGGGTGCGCAGTCCGCTGGCGATTGACGACCCGACGTTGTCGCGCAGCCACGCCTTGCTCGAGCCACTGGGGCCGGGCCGCGGGATCAGGCTGCAAGACTGCGGCAGCCGCAACGGGTCTTTTATCAATGGAATCAGCGTTCAGGTGGGCGAGATCTCAGACCGCTCGGTGCTGCGCCTGGGGCAAGTCCTGACAGTGCTGAGCTGCGGTCAGCCGCCCAGTGACTGGCTGGGGGTGCGCGCCGACCTGCCGGCTTTGGCCGACGCGCTGGTGCCGCGCCCTGATCGCAAGCGGTGGGTCGACGAGCTCGACATCCTGGCCACCGAGCACCTGCTGCTGCACCGCTGGCTGGGGGCTGAAGACGAAGTCAAAACGGTGTTTCAAGAGTTGCTGCACTATGCTGCGCTAAGTGAGCGATCGGTGATGACGCTGCTCAAGTCGCGGCCGTCGGCCAACTTGAACGCACCGCACTGGGGCTTGCGCCGCCCCACGCCAGAGGAATTGCAGCGCCTGCTGATGCTGTATGACAACCGCGTAGCCGACGTGGCCGCCCATCTCAACGTCAACCGCCGGCAGGTCTATCGCTGGATTGACTATGGCAAGCGCGCGGGCGGCGAGCTGGAGGGCCAATTTGCCATGGTCGCCGACGAGCCCGACGGCGACGAGTAGGCGCCGCCCGTCAGCCCGGGGACTGCGGGGCTCGCTGACCGCTTGCCTGCCGGCGCTGGCCACTTGTTTGCCCTTGTCCTTCGCCGGTTTTGGCCAAAGCATCGGGCTCATCCAGCGCCGGCGCGGCTGGCCGACTCCGCGAGCCGATCACCGACCAATGCAAACCGTCAATTACGACAAGACCTTGCCTGGATTCAGGATCCCCGCCGGGTCCAGGGCGTGCTTGAGGGCACCCAGGGCCTGCAGCTCGGCCTTGGAGCGAAAAAGCGGCAGCCAGCGCTTCTTGACAAGGCCAATGCCGTGCTCAGCAGACATGCTGCCGCCAAAGCGCGCAACCAGCTGATACAGCGCTTCGTCGGCAAGGTCGCAGGCTTGCTGAAACTCGACCATGGCCATGCCTTCGGGCCGCAGCGCGTTGATGTGCAGGTTGCCATCGCCCACATGGCCAAATAGCGCCACCTGCCACCCGGGCCGGCTGTGGTCCAGCCACCGCTGCAGTTCCACCACAAATTCGGCCAAGCGGCTGACTGGCACCGAGATGTCATTCTTGCGGGGCGTCCACGGCTGCAGGCTCTCTGTGATGCGTTCGCGGTAGGCCCACAGCTTTTGGGCGGCGCGGTGGTCCACGGCCAGGGTGCCATCGGCGGCGGTGCGGTCGGTCAGCAGCCGCTCCAGCCACCTCTCCATGCGAGCCCCCGCTGGTGGCTGGTGGGCTGACCCTGCTGGATCCAGGCCAAGCTCGACCAAGGCATAGAACGGCAGGCGCGCTTGCAGTGGCTGAGGCAGGCCGGTGCGGGCCAACACGTGGCTGAGGCACAGGTCGCTGAACACCTCAAAGGCGTGCAGCTCAAGCTTGAGGGTA
The DNA here is from genome assembly GCA_903919145.1 of uncultured Myxococcales bacterium. Taxonomy (GTDB): domain Bacteria; phylum Myxococcota_A; class UBA9042; order UBA9042; family UBA9042; genus SXRM01. The sequence continues at coordinate 50,125 of CAIXGW010000357.1, read as the reverse complement.
TGCGCCTGGGCCAGCACCTCCAGCACCGCCTGCATCGACGGGCAGGCCAGCAGCGCCACCGCCGTCGGTCCGGGCAGAGGCGCCAGCTGCAGGGTCGCCGCCGTAACCACGGCCAGCGTGCCTTCTGAGCCCACCAGCAGCTGCCGCAGGTCCGGACCGCTGTTGTCTTTGTGCAATGCCCTCAGCTCGCTGATGATTTGGCCGTCTGCGCCCACGGCCTCCAGACCCAGCAGCCAGTTGCGCGCATGGCCGTAGCGCACCACCCGCAGCCCGCCGGCGTTGGTTGCCAGGTTGCCGCCGATGGTCGCCGTTCCCTTGGCCGCCAAGTCCACCGGCCACCACAGGCCGTGAGGCGCGCAGTGCTCCTGCAGCACCTGATTGGGCACCCCGGCGCCAACGGCCACGCTGCGATTGAGCACGTCGACCGGCCCCAGGTAGCGCAGCCGGTCCAGAGAAAGCACCAGCTCGCCCGCCGTGGCCATGGCGCCGCCAGCGAGTCCGGTGCGGCCGCCAGAGGGGACCACCGGCACGCCGCGGGCATGGCACCAGCGCAGGACGGCAGCCACTTCAGCCGTGCTGCGCGGCCAGCACACCGCCCACGGCGCCGCGGCGTAGATCCTTGTCCAGTCGCGGCCCCAGTGCAGCAATTCGCCGGGATCCTGGCTGACGGCCTCGGCGCCCAGCAGGGCCTGCAATTCGCCAATCGGCGGGCGTAGGTTCACGGCAGGTCCTTGAGCCGCTGCTCCACCTGCGCCAGGTACAGCAGCCCTTCTTGGGTCATCCACACGTGGCGCTGCCCGACGTTGCGCTTTTCTTCCAGCAGCCCGTCGCGCAGGAACGCTTCGGTCATCGCCTGGGCTTCTGCGCGTTGGTGCGGCGGCACGCCGTGAGCCCACACGTTGGCGATCTCTGTGTGGTAGTTGCGGGCCAGCTTGCCTTTTTCGCGCAACGGCCGCAGCAGCCGAATTGCCAGCTCGTCGCCAGGCAGGCGATCGGCCGGCGGCGGCTTGTCTCCCCAGGCGCGCAGCCCCAGCGCTTCGCGGGCATCGCGCAGCTGCTGCCCAGCCAGTTTGTTGGTCGAGTGGCGCACGTCAAACCCGGCCAGCTGCAGCTGAATCAGCGCATCGTCGACCGGCAGCTTGGCCTCTGCAGCCAAAGAGCGGACGGTGTTCTGGTTGGGCTTGTTGCTCATGGCGATCAGAAAGGTGCCCTGACCGCACCGCCCACGTCAAATCCGGGCGGGACGCACAGCTGCAGCGCCGATCCTGGAAACCAGGTGCAAGCGCTGGCAGCCGGGCAGGGTGGCTTGCCAATTCCGCAGAGCTGCAGACAGGTTGGCAGAGGCGAGCCCTTGATGCACAGCGTTGCCGGGTCACAGGCTTGGGGCTGCTCCAGGCACGCCTGGCCGTGCTGCAGGGCGCCGGTCTTGTAGCACCACGACTGGCCACCGCCCAGGTACTGGCACTTGGCGCCGCTGCCGCAGACCGAGGCAAAGCCGCTGCACTCCTTGGCGCAAAAGGCTCCCGGGTTGCTGGACGGATCGCCAAGGCACACCAGACCTTTTTGGCACTGCCAGGCCTTGGCGTAGCAGGACTCAAACTCGCCGCCGGCGCCGTTGGGCAGGCAGTAGCCGCCCCACTTGCCCACGCCGCACCACAGCCCCCCGGGCTTGCCGCCGCTGGGTCCGCAGTCGGCGTCGGCCTTGCATTGCAGAGAGCACATGGCGTGGGGCTGGCCGGCGGCCAAGCAGACACTGCCCACGGCGCAGTCGGCGGTGCTGCTGCAGAACTGCCCTTGGGCCTTGCCGCCGGTGGGCTGGCAGTACTTGCCGGCCTGGCCAAAGTCCTTGCAGTCCGTGCCGTTGGGGCACTGGCCGCTGGCGCCGCAGGCAGCGATGCACACCGCAGCCGGACCTTGGCCCCAGTTCTGGCAGAACGACCCGGCGCTGCAGCTCAGCGGCTTGCCGGCGCAAGAGGCTCCCACGGCGGTGGTCCCCGCAGGCAAGCAGGAGCCCTGGCCGCTGTTCCACGTCGAGCACCAATTGCCGGTCGGGCAGGCTCCCTTGCTGCCCGGTGCCGCAGCGGCGCTGCACAATTGGCTGCAGAACTCGCCGCCCTGGGGCCCCAGGCACCAAAAGCCCGCTTGGCAGCTGGTGGGGGCGCCGGCGCAGGACTCGCCCTGACCCTTGGCGCCCTGGACCTGGCATCCCGCGTAGTTGCTGCCCATCTGCACGCAAGTCGAGCCGGCGGGGCACTGGCCATCACTGTTGTTTCCGCAGAGTTTTTGGCAGAACGCATCTGGGTTGTACGCATCCAAGCCGCCCACGCACCACGAGCCCGCCGCGCAGCTCAGGGGGGTCTTGCCGCAGCTGGCGCCGTTGGCCTTGTCTCCGCTGGGCCAGCACAGACCGCTGGCCGGGCCGCCACTGCCCTGGCCGTCACTTGCTTGGCCGTTGCCGACCAGGCAGGTGGCACTGCCGCCGAGCTTGGCGCTTAGATCCGCGCAATCGCTGGGGTTTGTGCAGGGGTGGGTGCACACGGCCGAGGCGTGGTCCTGCCCGCCGCACCACAGGCCTTTGGCGCAAGAGAAGCGGTCATTGGCGCAGCTGGCGCCAACGCCAAGGGTGCCAAACGGCTGGCAAAGCCCCTGAGAGCTGTTCCACTTGGCGCAGGCCAGACCGGCGCTGCACTGGCTGTCAGCCGTGCACGGCTTGGCGCAATAGGCCAGCGGGTCGTTGGCAAAGGCGCCCACGCAGACCGACCCAGCGCCGCAGCCGCCAATAGGGTTGCTGGCGCAGGGCGTGCCGTCTGGCTTGCCGGCGGTGTAGGGGATGCAGCCCGCCGCCGTGTTGCCGAATTCCTGGCAGACGCTGCCCGCGGCGCAGGGCTTGCCCTTGCAGCCGGCCACGCACACCGCGCTGGAGCCCAGGTGATAGCAGAAGCCGCCGTCGCTGGGGTCGCAGTCACTTTGGAGGCCGGCAAGGCAGCTTTCCCCCGGGCCCTTGCCTTGGGTGCCGCAGGTGCTGCCACCAAACTGTTGCAGGCAGTAGGATTGGCTGCCATAGGTAAGGCAACACATTGGGCTCTCTGTGGCAACAACGCAATCCAGATGGGATTGGCAGCCGCTCTTGCTGCAGTAGGCATTGGGTCCGCCAGCGCCGACGCAGAACATCGCCGCCAGGCAGTCAGACTGGGTCTTGCACTTGTAGCCCAGGCCACCTTTGACCACCTCAGGATTTTCCTTGGGATTCCAGGTGTCGCTGGCCGCAGCATCGGCTCCGGCGCTGTCCTTCCCGGCCGTCTCTGCGCCGCCATCCGTGCCAGCCGCGTCGGAACCGCCGCTGTCGGCAAAGGCGCTGTCGAACGGAGTGCTGTCGGAAAGGATGCCATCCGGCCCGGCGGTGTCGCCAGGTGCCCCGGTGCCATCGGCCAAATCACCAGCTGCATCCAAGGTTTGCGCATCAGCTTGCCCAGAGGAGCCGTCGGCCAGGGCGGCGCTGTCACCGTTGGCTCCACCGTCGGCCACGGCGCTGGCGAGCTGGGCAGGGCCGGCCTCGCTACATGCCGCAACTGCGATGATCAAAGCACCGCAAATGGTTGGCACCCCAAGCGTCATGCAGAGCTTGAAGAGCGCGCTCATTTCTTGCAGGGCACAGACAGCGGGCCGACGCTGCTTGCCGGCGGCCAACCGTCGATGACGCAGTCGCCGTCGATGTCGACCTTGCGCTCGCGGGTGTCCGACGGGCAGTCTGTCGCGGTCTGGTCCAGCCACTTCATCTGGCCGTCGCAGCCTGAAAATAGACCGTTCTTCTTGTCTTTGTTAGAGGTTTCGTCGGCAAAGAGGTCAAAGCGGGTAATCACGTGGTCGCCGCTGACGTCGACAAGCTCGAGAATTCGCTGGTTGCCGGGGAACTCCTCGCTGTCAGTCCAGCCCTGCGACGGCTGGCCGTAGGTGTACTTGTAGGCGATCCGCACCGGCGTCACCCCCGCCAGCGGCTCGAGATAGGGCAGATCCAGAGCCGCCGTCCACACGCCATCGCCAGCGGTGCCGTCGCCGTGGCTGCCGTCGTCAAACAGGGGCACCACGTTGGGCTTCCAGTTGCCCAGGGCCGCGCTGCCGGCATCGATCTGATCCTGGGTCAAGCAGCCCGTCTGGCCAGCGGCGGTGCAGCGCAGCGTGTCTTTGTGGATGCCGCCGGTGATAAAGACGCGCTTTTCGGCCTTCTTGTCGGTCCATTGGTAGGGCAAGAAGCTCTCGCAGTTGGCGTTTTTTGGGTTGTCGAGCAGGCGGGTTTGCAGGACCACCCGGATCTTGTTTGGCACGTAGCAGGCCTTGAACTGAAAGGCATCGGTGGCGGCAGCCAGGGCGGCGTCAAAGGCCGCTGTGGTCAGGTCCGCCGCGTTGTCGCCATCGACATCCACCGCCTGGGCCTGCAAAAATGCCATGCGCAGCAGCGATCCGCCGGTGGCCACCGTAAAGGGAACTTCCTGTTCAGTGCCTTGCTCCGGCTTGGCCTGGGCGTGCAGCCGCGCGACCACCTGGGCAAAACCCACCAGCGCCGGGTCGCCTGCCAGCAGCTGCTGGTGGACCGCAATCGCCGTGTCGACCAGGGCAGAAGACGAAGCAGAGCCCAGGCTTTGACCCATGCGCTGCAGCTTGCCGGCCAGCAGCAGGGTCAGCACCGTGCCGGTCGGCTCCATCTGCAGCACGCCGGGCGAAAGGTCCGCCAGGGCAAAGGTCCGCGGCGGGGCCAGCACCGAGGGCTGGGCCGGCAGTTCAGGCACCAGCGCCAGCCACTGGCGGCGCCCCAACCTGGCCTGAAGAACCACGTTGTTCAAGGCAGTTGTGCCATCGATCTGCAGCTGAAACTTGCCGCCGTCCTGGGCAACCGCGGCCAGCCCACCCAGCGGCTTGCCTTCGCCAGACAGCACCGAAATCGCCGCCCCGCTGCCGTTGACCACCGCACCCGTCACCGTCTGCGGCGCCGGATCGGGCAGCTGTTTGTGGCCTACCCGCGTGGACTCGGTCAGGATCAGGCCGTCCAAGTTGCAGGCGCTGACCATGCACAACAGGGCCACCGCTCCAGCCGTCCCATTGGCGCGCCTGTAGAGGGGTCGAATTTCTCTGGCTGGGCTGTGCATGGCGTCCTCCGCAGACCTTGCCCTATCTTGCCACGATCCCGGCCAATCCTCCACTGCATCCCCGGGGCGGTCGCCGCGAGCTTTTGCACCGCAGATTGGTGTTGCGGCTAGCCGATCTTGCGCCCAAACTGCCAACGGTGCATCCTCGGTGCGATACTGTGTCTTCCTTGTCGCTTTCATTGTCAGGGCCATGCGCGCAGGCCGGGTTGGGGGTCAGGGTCAGGGCCAGGGTCAGGGTCAGGGCCAGGGTCAGGGTCAGGGCCAGGGGCGCGGGCGTTTGCGGCACCTTTCCTCATGAGGCTCCTCAGTGGAAACAACAAGGACAGCCGATGAACTGGACTGCGCTGAGGCCGCGGACCTTGCGTCTTGCCGCAGCGAAATGGCCGCACTGCGCGCTCAGCTGGACAGTGCCCGCGGCGAGCTTGCCAAGGTCCAGCGCCTGGCCCACGTAGGCCTGTGGTCCTACGACTACTCCCAGCGCCAGATGGTCTGGTCCCCAGAGATGTGCCTGATTTTTGGTCGCGATCCCAGCGATGGCGCGCCAGAATTGGCCGAGTACTACCACCAGATTCACAGCGAAGATCGCGAGCGGGTGCTGGGGTTTCTGCGGCGAACCGACTTTGCTGGACAGCTTGAGACGGTGTCTTACCGTATCGTCCGGCTCGATGGCACCGTGCGCCACGTGCAGGGCATCGGCGATGTAGAACGCGACGCCACGGGACGGATGAGGCGAATATCGGGCACGACCCAGGACGTGACGGACCTGGTGCTGGCCCGCGAAGCCGCTGAGGTCAGCCTGCAAGCCAAGTCGCAGTTCCTGGCCAACGTCAGCCATGAGGTGCGCACCCCAGTGGCCGGCATCCTGGGCTTGACCGGGCTGGCGCAGGACGCCAGGGACTTTGACGAACTGCACGAGTACATCACGGCGATCGACGGAGCCGCACGCGGGCTGCTGGCCATTGTCAATGACATTTTGGACCTGTCCAAGATCGAGGCTGGCAAGCTGGAAGTAGAGACCGTTCCCTATGAGGTCAACCGACTGCTTCGCGAGACCTTGGCCAGCTTTCGTACCAACGCCTTGTCCAAGGGCTTGGAATTCGCCGTAGAGCAGGCCCCAGGCGTGCCCGAGTGGCTGACTGGCGACCCCACCCGCCTACGCCAGGTGCTCAGCAACCTGGTCGACAACGCCGTCAAGTTCACCCAGCGCGGTGGCATTGCTGTGACCATCGCCTGGGGCCAGGACTGCCTGACGCTGGCCGTCATTGACACGGGCATCGGCATCGCGCCAGACCGCAGAGACGCCGTTTTTGCGCCGTTTGTCCAAGAAGACGGCTCGACGACCCGCCGCTTTGGCGGCACCGGCTTGGGGCTGACCATCTGCCGCGAGCTGGTGATCAAGCTCGGCGGAACCGTCACCGTGCAGGGAGAGCAGCCGTGCGGCACGCGCTTTACCGTGCAGATTCCAGCGCCGCGGGCAGAGCCGCCGCCGAGCAAGGCCTGGCTGCAGGAAGTGACGCCGCGGCACATGCCCAAGACCCTGTCGCGCCCCCTCAAGATCCTGCTGGCGGAAGACAATCCGGTCAACGCCATGGTACTGCAGCGCTGGCTCCACCGGCGGGCCTGCGTGGTGCATCACGTGACCGACGGCGAGGCCGCCTTTGCCGCGGCTACACTGCAGCCCTTCGATCTGGTGCTGATGGACGTCCACATGCCGGTACTGGACGGTCTGGTGGCCACCCAGCGCATCCGTCAGGCTGAAGCGCCGGGCAGTCGCTTGCCGGTGGTGGCCTTGACCGCCAACGCCATGAAGGGCGACGACGCCAACTGCATTGCCGCCGGGATGGACGGGTATCTGACCAAGCCCCTGGATTTCAATATGCTAGAGGCTCTGTTGGCCAAGGTGATGGCCGGCTTGCACTAGCCGAGCGGGCTCGCACTTGACATTTGTCTAGTCTGCGCTACGGTTGGGCCCTGTCGGCGCCACGCCCGGCGGGATGGCTGGCCGATGGGCCGTCGTATTTGGAAGAAAGCCATGGCAGTGCGCCGATTTGTCAAAGCCCTGGTCCTGGTCACTGCCTTCAGTGCGGCCGTGTCAGCCTTGCCAGCCTCAGCCACAGACAAGCCCGCTGGCCCAGGCCAAGGTCGCAGCCCGGATGCCAAGGCGGAGCCGGCGGTCAAGCGCATCAGCCTCAAGCACGTGCGACGGGTGGTGCTGGACCCGGGCCACGGTGGCGACAACCTGGGGGCACTGGGCAGCGCCGGCATACGCGAGAAAGAGCTATGCCTGGACGTGGCCAGGCGCGCCGCGGCGTGGCTGAGCGCCCGCAGCGACGTAGAAGTGCTGCTGACGCGGGAGCGCGACGTGGCCGTCGAGCTGCGCCAGCGGCCGCGGCTGGCCAATGACTGGCGAGCCGACGCCCTGATCAGCATCCACGCCAACGCCCATGAGGCCGGTGAAGCCAGCGGCATGGAAGTGTTTTTTCTGGCTGCTGATGCTTCTGCAGAAGCCGCCCGGGCCCTGGTCGAGCGCGAAGAAGGGATCCGCGTCGCCGACGCTACCGGCGGGCTGGCCTGGTCGGTGGGCGGCATTCTCTCTGACATGGAGCTGGCGGCGCAGCACCAGCGCTCAGAAAGGCTGGCGCTGGCACTGGGCGAAGCGCTGAAGACCGTTCGCCCGGCAGCGCGGTTTCGCGGGGTGCGCCAGGCGCCGTTTGGCGTGCTCAAAGAGGCCCGGATGGCGGCGGTCGTGCTGGAGATCGGCTATGTCACCCATCCAGAGGAAGCGCCGCAGCTGACGGATCCCGCGGTCCAGGACCAATTTGGCCGGGCGATGCTCAAGGCGCTGGTGGCGCTGGACAGCCAGATGGCGGCGCAAGCCCAGGCCCAAGCGCAGCGGCCGCCACCCGCCAAGGCCAAGAGACCGGCCCGCGGCCAGTGATCCTCACTTGGCCGTGGGATTCTCTGAATCGCCGCGGCGGTCGAGGTCAAAAATCAGCGCATGGACCAGCAGTTCGGCAAGATGGCGCAGGGCTTGCGGTCCCGTTCCGCCGTCCAGCCTGGCCAGCTCTTGGCCCTGGGGACCCAGCAGCAGCCCGGTGCGCTGGCCCGCCTTGTAGGTGCGGACGTCGTTGGCGTAGACCATGTCAGCCCCGGCCCGGGTCGACAGCGCCCTGGCTGCCGCTATCAGCTCGGATTCTGCAGCGCCGGCAAGCAGTTTAAAGCCCAGCAGCCGCGTGGCGGGCGCCGCGACCTTGACCCCGTCGATGGCTTTGGGGGTGGGATCCAGGTGCAGGGTCAGGGGGGCCGCGCTGCCATCGGGCCCTTGGCGCGAGCTCAGCTTGCCTGGCTGGGCCCGCGGGGCGTAGTCGGCCACCGCCGCAGCGCACACCACCGCTGCTGGCTGGGCGCGCCGACAGACGTCCGCCAGGGTCGCTGCCATTTCTACAGCTGTTTGAATCGGATGCAGATGCAGCTCGCCGTGGCGCAGCCTGTTGTGGAGGTCGGCGGCCCGCAGCTCGGCTTCGGCCAGGCGGGCGCGCCAGTCGTCGGCCCGGACGTTGAGGTCCAGGTGCAGCACCCCCGGCCGCACCGCCCCGGGACCGCAGATGTACTCGACTTGCCAGCCGCGTGCCAGCAGCTGCTCTGCCATGGCCGCGGGCAGCGCCCCGGTAGCCAGGTTGGTCAGGTGGCGGACTTCATCCAGCGGCTCGCGGGTTCCCCCGGCGGTCACAACGGCGATGGGGCGCAGCACGGTCGCGGTCACGTGATCCTCCACAAACGCTGGCAATTGCTGGGCCCACCCCAGCGACGATGGGCCGGTCACACCAGGGTTTTCCACACCACGGCGGCCAGGATCAAGCGGTAGATGCCAAACGGCACCAGCCCCACCCGCGCCAGTACCTTGAGGAACACGGCAATCGACGCCCAGCCGGTAATAAAGCTGGTGATCAGGCCCACGGTGATGGCGACCGGCCCAATGCCATCGACCAGCACCCGCCACTCTTTGATCAGCTCGTAGGCCGTTGCCGCGCCAAGTACTGGTATCGCCAGCAAGAACGCAAAATCAGCGGCGGCGCGCCGGTCCAGCCCGCCCACCAACCCGCCAATCAGGGTCGCCATCGACCGCGACGTGCCGGGCGCCAAGCTGAAGCACTGAAAGAACCCGACAATCGCCGCGGTCTTCAGGTCGATCTGCTCCAGCGGCTTGGCGGGCCTGGGCCGGCGGTTCAGCCAAAGGTCGGCAGCGATCATGACCACCCCGCCCACCGCCAGAGCCACTGCCACCGGCGCGGTGCCAAACAGCAGGCTCTTGATCAGCTTGCGCCCCAGCAGCCCGACGATCATCACTGGCACAAAGGCGATGCTCAAGGCCACCACCAGCCGCGTGCCGCGCTCCCGCCTCTCTGCCGAGTCGCTGCGCAGATCGGCCAGTCGGTTCAGCAGCAGCGGCGCGTAGTACCAGATGCACGCCAGCCACGCCCCGGCTTGAATAACAATGTCAAAGGCATCTACTGCGGCCTTGAGCTGCGGGTCCTTTTCCAGCCCCAGCGCCGCTCCGGCCAGGATCAGGTGGCCGGTAGAAGAAACGGGCACAAATTCGGTCAGCCCTTCTACGAGGCCCAGCAATGTCGCGTCGAGTAGATTCATGGGGTGCGGGGTGTACGCGATCGGCCGGCACTGTCAAGTTCCCCAGGTACAACGCTGCAGCCGTCCCCGTCAGCAAGTGCAAATTAGTTTCTGCGGCAGGGGGTTGGGTGATCGACCTGCCGTGGCCGGTCTGGTGATTTGCCAATTGAGCGGCTACTGTACGCAGCCATGAAGGACGCCTCCCCATCGTCGCCCCAGTCTACCCAGCAGGGCATCCGCGCGGCGGCGCTGCTGTTGGCCGCCAGCAGTCTGCTGTCGCGGCTGCTGGGCTACGGGCGCGACTGGCTCATCGCCTATGAGTTTGGCGCCACCGGCCAGACCGACGTCTACCAGGCGTCTTTCACCTTGCCCGACCTGATCAACTACCTGCTGGCTGGCGGCGCGCTGTCTGTGTCTCTGCTGCCGCGCATGGCCGAGCTGTACGCCAAGCAAGACCGCAATCCCCAAGCTATGGGCGAGTTTTCAGAGGCCGACCGGGCTTTCTCTGTGGTCTGCACGGCCATGATGGTCGCCGCCTTGGTGCTCATTGGCGCGGCCTGGCTGCTGGCTGAGCCGGCGGTGGCGCTGTGGTTTCCCGGCTTCTCGGCCGACAAGATCCAGCAGACCGTCCACCTGACGCGCATCGTCTTGCCAGCGCAGCTGTTTTTCCTGATCGGCGGCCTGGTGCAGGCGGCGCTGCTGGCCCGTCAGCGCTTCCGCGCCATGGCCTTGACCCCGCTGCTGTACAACGGCGGCATCATTGTCGGCGGTCTCATCGGCGGCCAAGCCGGTCAGATCGAAGGGTTCTCTTGGGGTGCGCTGGTCGGGGCGCTGCTGGGCGGCCTGCTGGTGCCGGTGATCGCTGCGCGCAACCAGCTGAAATTCCGCTTTGAGCTGCGCTTGCGAGACCACGAAGTGCGGCGCTTTCTGTGGGTGGCCGCGCCGCTGATGATCGGCGTCAGCCTGACCACGGTGGACGAGTGGCTGGTCAAGCACTTTGGCTCCTCGCTGGCCCCCGGCTCGATCTCGTGGCTGATGACAGCCCGGCGGGTGATGCTGGTGCCGATTGGTCTGCTGGGCACGGCGGCTGGCCAAGCGGCGGGCACCTATCTGGCGCGGCTGCACGCCGAGGGCAAGCGCGAAGAGCTGGCCACAACCTTGGCCAATTCGCTGGCGGCGGTCATCGGCTTGTCTTTGGTCTTTACGGCGGCGCTGCTGCCCTTGGCCCAGCCCGTGGTAGAGTTCTTGTTTCAATACGGCAGGTTTTCTCCAGCCGATGCCGCCGCGACGGCCGAGGCGCTGGTGCCGCTGTCCATTGGCATTGCGGCTTGGGGTGCGCAGCAGGTGATGGCGCGGGCCTTCTACGCCACGGGCGACACCTGGCGACCGATGGTGGCCACCACGATCGTCACCGTTGGCATGTTTCCCGTCTACCAGGCGCTGGCGGGCTGGACCGGCCACGAGATCCTGGGCCTTTGCATCGCCGGCACCTCGGGCATCACCTTGCAAGTGGCGGTGCTGGCTGGGCTGGCGCGAAAGCACCTGGGCCTGGACCTCAAGCAGTTGCTGCGCGGAGCGGCCAAGGCGGCCCTGGTAGCGGTGCTCGCCGGATTGGCGACCGCGGCTGCCGATCGCTGGGCGGCCCAGCCGCTGGCGGCCTGGCTGGCTGGGCTTGGCGCAGTGCCCGTGGCGCTGGTGCGAGCGGTTCAGCTGGCGGTGGCCGGAGCGGCCTGGCTGGCCGTGCTGCTGGTGGTGGGTGGCTTGGTCAGCATGCCCGGAATGCCCAGGCGCCTTGTGGGGTTGGCCTCGCGCCTGCGCAGTCGGCGCACTGGCTTGGGGGCTCCAGGACCCAGCTGATGGCAGACCCAAAAATCCTTGTTGCGTGCGGCCCGGGCAACAGTTACCTTGGAATCGCGTCGATTGAATCGTTTGACCACTTGGACGTTATCTTCGCGTGCCTTCCGTTGCGTCTATCCAGGAGGAACTCATGCGCCCTTTGAATTCTCTAGTCTCTGCCGTGCTTGCCGCCAGTGCCTTGGTGGGCCTGGGCATGGCGGGCTGCCAGGAAAATGACACCTGCCGCGACGTCCAGGGGGTCCACGTCTGCGGTGAGTTCGGCAACCTGGTCTACAACATCGACCTGACGGCGACCCCGGTAGAGTGGCCGCCGGTGGCGATGCAGGATGGCCAGCTGGTGGTCGCCCGCGGCAAAGAACTGCTGCGCATCACCAAGACCGGCGGGCTAGAGTCGCTGGGCGCAGCCGACAAAGAGCTCACCGTTCCGTCGCAAGACGGCTCGGGCAACCTGATGATCGTTGGGGGCGACTTCTCCAACACCCAGGTGGCGTCCCTCAATGGCAGCGCGGTGCAGTCCAAGCGCTGGACTGCCACCATCAAGGGCGCGCCGGTGGGCACCCCGGCGTCGATCGGCAACGGCCGCGTCTACGTAGCCACCAGCGACAACGGCGGTGACGCCACCTTGCACGTGATGGACAGCACGACCGGCCAGGTCTCCAGCCAGCGCACCGGCGCCTCGCCCGCGGCCGTCCTGCCCGATGGCTCCATCCGCTACCTGCAGCAGCCCAAGGGCTTTACCAGCCTGATCGGCAGTGAGGTCGCCTCTGTTCAGCAGTTTGGCAAGCTGGTGGCTGAAGATGCTGCCGGCAAGGTGCTGTGGACCCGCGAGTTCTCCACTGGCGCCGTCGACTTTGCCCCGGGCCCCAAGGGCGAGACCTACGTCGTCACCGCCCAAGACCACAAGCTGGTGCGCGTCTCTGACGGTGGCGAGATCGAGTGGTCGTTCCAGCCTGACTGCCAGGACTGCACCGTGGCCTCGGCGCCGACGGTCACCCGCGACGTGGTCTACTTTCCGGTGTGGGAGAAGCGGGTAGAGCCCATTGACCCGCTGTACGCGATCGACGCCGCCACGGGCGCCAAGCGCTGGGTGTATGACGGCTTCTCTACCAAGCAGAGCTCTTTCTCTCCCAGCAAGTTCCTGGCTCCGGCGTCCAGCGGCACCACGCCGGTCGACACCTTCCACACCCAGCACCACCCCGCGGGTCGGCCGGTCATAGCCGCTGATGGCACGCTGTACGTGTCGACCGACGGCGCTGTGACGGCGCTCGACAAGAACGGCCAGGTCCTGGGCATTGCGCTGTACGACGCCTCTGTGGGCGAAGTGAGCTTGTCGACTGGCTTTATGGCTCAGCCGGCCACCTGGATCAACCCGGGCGTGCGGCCGTCTCCGGTGCTTGGCCCCGACGGCACCCTGTACGTGTGGGACGGCGCCACCATCCGCGCCTTCAACGCCGGCAAGATCGCCACCTCAGACGCGTGGATCGCGCCGTTTGGCAGCCCGCGCAACGACGGGCGGATTCCGCAGTAGGGCTTGGATTTGCTGAAGTCTAGCCAGCCATGGGCAGTCGCGCGGGGCGCTTTGGACCAGCTAGGGAGTCCAGGGCGCCTCGCGGCGTTTTTGACGCTGGCTGGGTCAGAGTTGGGTGGGTCAGAGTTGGGTGGGTCAGTGTTGGGTGGGTCAGTGTTGGGTGGGTCAGTGTTGGGTAGGTCAGTGTTGGGTGTGTCGGCGTTGGCAGTGTCGGTGCTGGCAGTGTCGGTGCTGGCTGGCTGTGGCGGCCCGCAGGTCGAGCTCAAGAAGGACCCGCAGCCCCACGCTGTAGCGTTTGCCGGGGCGCGCTATCCGGCGCCGCAGCCCGTGCCGGCGGGAGCTCCCCAGCGGGCCGTACCGCCGCCCAGCCTTCGCCTGGCGCGCCTACCGCCGCCGCCGCCTCCTGCGGACGAGCTGGAGAAAGAAGTTCAAAACGCCGCACTGCGAGACGAACATACAGAGGTCCTGCTGCGAGGCTATTTTGGCGTGGTAGAGGCGCTGTACCGCGAATTCTCTGCGCGACGGGGCAGTGAAGAGGACTACGATCCGATTCCGCTGCTGCGGGTCCACTCAAGCCTGGCGCCCGAGCTGCAGGGGCTGCGCCGGCGGGCCGAGGCGCTGTACGACCGCTACTCTGCCATCGCCAAGCAGCAAGGTCTGGCGCTGGAAGGGGATCAGCCGCAGGAGAGTGGCGCCCCTGCCGCTCGCCTGACCCGCGCCGACAAGCTGCGGAGGCTGGCGGCGTTTACCTTCTGCGCTGGCAGGGACCTCAAGGCGCGGCTGGAGCACGGGCAGGCGCTGACAGCGGCGCTGGCCCAGGGGCAGACCGAAGACCAGCTGCGCAAAACTCCGCCTCCCGGAGAGCAACTGTCCCGCGACATGGGCTTGATGATGCGCACGCTGGACTGCAGCAAGCACGCCGGCAGGCTGATGCGAGAGCGCTGAACCGCCCAGCCCCAGGATCCCACCATGCCGGAATTGCCCGAAGTCGAAACGGTGCGCCGCTATCTGCAGGCGTGCTTGCCTGGCCAGCAGGTCGCCGAAGTCACGCTCTATCGGGCGGATCTGCGCTACCCCATGCCCGTCGAAGAGCTGCGGCAGCTGCCGGGCCAGACCCTGGCGGCGGTGCAGCGGCGGGCCAAGTACCTGCTGCTGACCACCGCCAGCGGGCCGACGCTGTTGGTGCATTTGGGCATGAGCGGCAGGCTCTTTGTCGAGCCCGCGGCCGCCGGCGACGCCCCAGAGCGGCGCAAGCACGAACATTGGCGCATGCGCTTGCAGGGGCCTCAGGGCGATCAGTGGCTGCGCTACGTGGATGCGCGGCGCTTTGGGTCGCTGGATGTGGCGGCCGAGGCGCTGCGCCATCCGCTGCTGGCCGGCCTGGGCCCCGAGCCGCTGGAAGGGGCCTTTGACGCCCAGGTCCTGCTACAGGCCTGCAGCGGTCGGCAGGTGGCGATCAAGCAGGTGCTGATGGACTCGGCGGTGGTGGTCGGTATCGGCAACATCTATGCCAGCGAGACGTGCTATCGCGCCAAGGTGAGCCCGCTGCGGCCAGCCCTCTCTCTGACCCTGCAGCAGTGCGCTGAATTGGTGCGGGCCAGCCGCGGGGTCTTGGAGGAAGCGATAGCCGCCGGCGGCTCGACTCTGCGCGATTTTGCCAGCGGCGATGAGAAGCCGGGCTACTTTCAGCAGCGCTTGGACGTCTACGACCGAAAGGGGCAGCCTTGCCATCGCTGCGAGCAGGCTGGCGTGGTCTCAGCTGTGGTCAAAGCGGTCCTGGGGCAGCGCGCGACCTACTGGTGTCCGACCTGCCAGCCCTGAACCTGGGCAGGCGGCGCCGCTCAGGGCCAGGCAAATGCACGGCACGGGCGATTGGCCCCTAGGGTGCGCGCTTCTTCTTCTTGGCTTCTAGGTTCTGCTTGTAGGCGTCGTTGACCTCTGACGCGCCGCCTGCGGAGGTCGAGTAGCCTTGCTCGCCGATTTTCTTGGCTTTGTCGCTGGCTGACTCTAGCGATCCGGCGGCTTTGTCCTTGACGGCATCCGCGGCCTGGCGCACGCGGTCCGGTGTGATCACCCCAGATAGGTAGCCGGCGCCGCCAATCGCCGCGATCAGGCACAGCAGGCCCACCAGCAAGTGCTTGGTCGCCTTGAACATGAAGTAGGCCGCCCCAAGCGCGATAAAAAACATCAGCGCAGACTTGAGGTTGAGGGCGTCCGTGTTCAGAAACTCCATGCTCTTGCTCCGCTGAAGTGGCGCGGCGCTGGCCGCTAGGGGGCTCATCGTACCCAGACCCGCGGCGCTTGGCCACAATGGGCTGCACTCAGCGGCGGCTGGCCAGGGAAACCGTCCGCCGGGCCTTTGGACACTGCCAGCAGCAGGCTCCTGGAGCCCAGAACGGCAAATTGGCGCGCGATGGTAGGGACCCTACTTGCCGCCTTTTAGCCCAGGGCCAATTCGGCCAAGAGGACGGGCTTGCCGCGCTGCTTGAGCACCCACACATCGCCCTGGGCCTGGGCGCGGGCCAGCTGGCCAAAGGAGTAGGCCGCGCCGGGGATCGCCAGGTCGGGCAGCCCGGGCTGCAGCAGGTCCGTCAACAGCACAAACTGGCCGCGGGCCACGCCGCCCTTGTGGAATTGGCCGGTCGAGTGCAGGTACCGCGGCCCCACCTGGACGACGATCGCCGCCGAGGTCCTGGTCTGCAGCCCCTGGCGCAGCGACTCCAGCCGCTGCAAATTGGCTGGACTGGGAGAGACATAGGCCAGGACCGCCAGGTAGTCATCGGCCGTCAGGGTGGTGAGGCGCGGCTGCAGCGCCTGAACCAGGGCACCGATGCTGGCCACCTGCAGGTGCTCGTCTGGCTCGACCGGCTGCGCTTGGCCGCTCAGCAGAGCATTGGTCGCCGCCTTGGCCGAAGAAACGTCCGGCTCGTCAAACGGATTGATGTCCAGCAGCAAGCCGCACATCGCCGTAGCGAAGCACCAGCGCACGACTTCGCCCCACAGGTCGGCCGGCTCAGGCATCACAAAGCTCTGGTCGGACACGCCAATGGCTTGGCAGCGCTGTAGGAAAGCGTCGTCGGGATGGGCAAAGGTGCTCAAGCCGACCACGGTGGCATGGCCCATGCGGGTAGCCAGAGCGGGGCCGTCTGCCTCGACCTGGCCAATGACGGGCAGCAAGCCGCGGCCGTGCTTGCCGGTCGACTCAGCCACCAGCTGCTCGATCCAAGAAGCAAACGCGCGCACGTCTTTGCTCATGGTCAGGCGCAGCTGCCAGTGGCCGGTCTGGCTGGCGGCGGCCATCCAAGCGCCCAGGATGGCCCCGGGATTGAGCGAAGGATCGGGCTCGCGGCAGGCCTCCAGCATCTCCTCGATGCGCGTCAGGGCGTCGTGCAGCACCACACCGGCCAGCACCGCGGGTACCAGGCCAAACAAGCTGATGGCGCTGAACCGGCCGCCGATATCCGCGGGGTTGATGAAAATGTCGCGGAAGCCTTCTGCCTTGGCCAGATCTTCTAGGGCGCTGCCCGGGTCGGTGATCGCGACAAAGTGCTCTCCGTCATTCCACAGAGGGCGCAGGACCTTGTAGAGACTGGCGGTTTCGACGGTGGAGCCCGACTTGGTGGCCACCACAAACAGCGGCTTGCCCTGGCGCGCCCACTCGATCAGCTCGGCGACGGCGGCGGGGTGGGTGCTGTCGGCGATGCGCACCGGCAAGCCGCGGTGGCCCTGCAGGTGGCGCCCAACGACCTCTGGCCACAGGGAGGAGCCGCCCATGCCCAGCACCAGCACCCGGTCATAGCGCTGGCGTTCTACCACCTTGGCCAGCACGGCCAGCCGGTCGACCTGGTCGCGCATCACCTGCGAACTGAACAGCCAGCCCAGGCGGTTGCGCACGCTGCGCGCCACCTCCATGTCACTGCTGAACAGCGTTCCGTCGCGCTGCCACAGGCGCTCGATGGCGTGAAGTTCTTTCAGGCGTGCGAGGTTGGCTTGATACTGATCGGCAAGGGCTTGAACCACGGCGAGTCTCGTGCGCCACCATGCGCGGGCGCGAGTGTAGCACCCCTCAGTCGAATTCCCTAGGCCGCGGACGGCAAACGGCCAGCGGCGCAAGGTCAGCGACGGGCGGTGGACGGCCAGGGGCAGAAGGCCTCGGACAGTACCGTAGGCAATGTCTGATCCGCTTGGCCATTGGGGAATTCACGGTTGGCGGCCCCGGAGCCCATCGAGAGGTGCGACAGCTTGGCGATGGCCCCCACCGGCCTCGGACAGTACCGTAGGCAATGTCTGATCCGCTTGGCCATTGGGGAATTCACGGTTGGCGGCCCCGGAGCCCATCGAGACGTGCGGCAGCCTGGCGATGGCCCCCACCGGCCTCGGACAGTCGGGTGGGCAATGTCTGATCCGCTTGGCCATTGGGGAATTCACGGCTGGCGACCCTGGAGCCCATCGAGACGTGCGGCAACCTCCCCCAAAGCCCCCACCGTCACCCTCGCAAAGGCGGGGGGCCAGGCTAATACCTTGCGTGAACGGGAGATTCTGTGCAATGGGGCCGTCACGGTCGGAGAGACGGTCCGTAGCTTGGAGGAACCGGCCAACGGTCTACGGCCAGCGGCGGACCGCCCAGCGGCGATTGTCGAAACCGCGGCGATTCGTTAGAGTCCACGCCGCCCTGCGAACGGAGATGCCGATGCCCCTAGCTGACCGCCGCCAGTTCCTCTGCCATCGCCTGTTGCCGCTGCTCGCCTGTGCCGTGGCGGCGGCTGTGATCGCGCCCGGTTGCGCACGCCGACGGCCCGCGGGGGGAGCCACAGAGGGCAATCCTGCGGCCGGCACCGGCGTCAACTCCCAGGCTGCAAGCAGCGGAAAGGTCAAGATTGTCTCTAGCTTGCCGCGGACCGGGTCGGCCAATGCCCAAACGACCACCACGGTCAACGGCATCAAGATGGCGCTGGATGAAGTCGGCGGCAAGGTCGGCGATTTTGAAATTGCCTATGAGGATTGGGATGATGCCAGCGCCAAGAAGGGCGACTGGGACCCAGAGGTAGAGGCCGCCAACGCCGACAAGGCCGTCAAAGACCCCGACGTGATGTTCTACATCGGCACCTACAACTCTGGCGCGGCCAAGATCTCGATGCCGGTGCTCAACAAAGCCAGCGTTGTCATGATCTCGCCCGCCAACACCTACACGGGCCTGACCAAGCCCGGCATGGGCGAGCCCAGTGAGCCGGCGGTCTACCGGCCCACCGGCAAGGTCAACTACTTCCGCGTGGTGCCGGCCGATGACATCCAGGGCCGGGTGGCGGCCGAGTGGATGGGGCAGATGGGCGCCAAGTCAGTGTACATCCTAGATGATCGCGGGCTGTACGGCAAAGGCATTGCCGACGTCTTTGAGCAGACCGCCAAGAGCGCAGGCCTGGCGCTGTTGGGCCGAGAGGGCATTGACCCCAAGGCGCAGGAGTACCGGTCGCTGATGACCAAGATCAAGGCAAAGAATCCTGATTTTGTGTACTTTGGTGGCACGACCCAGTCCAATGCCGGGCAGATTGCCAAGGACATGGTGGCGGTCGGCCTGGCCGCCAAGCTGATGGTGCCCGACGGCTGCTTTGAAAAAGCCTTCATCGAGGCGGCGGGCATAGACAACGTCAATGGCCGGGCTTATGTGACATTTGGTGGAGTGCCACCTGAGAAGCTGACCGGCAAGGGTGCGGAGTTTGTGAAGAAGTACCGCGAGCGCTTCAAGTCCGAGCCCGAGGGCTACGCGGTCTACGGCTATGTGGCCGCCAAGACCGCCCTGGACGTGCTGGCCCAGGTGGGCAAGAAGGACCGCGAGAGCCTGCGCCTGGCGATGGAGAAATACAGCCAAAAAGGCGGAGCGCTGGGCAATTGGCACTTTGACGCCAACGGCGATACCAGCATGACGACGATGAGCGGCAACATCGTAGAGGGCGGCGAGTTCAAGTTTGCCACTCAGCTTGGCGGCGGTGGGGGCGCAGAGGACGGCGGCCGCGCCCAGGCCGAGGCGCCGGCAGCGGGCCGCGGAGTCGGGCTGGGTCCTTCGGCCCAATTCTTCTTTGACAGCAAGGGCAAGAGCCCGGCCGAGGTGCGCGCGTGGCAGTGCGTGCCTGCGGGCGAGGCAGTGGCAGAACCAGCGGCGGCGACGACCGTCCAGCCCTGAATTTTGCACCAGCCGTAGCGGCGGTCCTCTGGCAATTGTTGTGAGTGGATGAGGTTCTGATTGTTTGAGACAGTGGCCCAGCAGCTGATCATCGGCCTGACCAACGGCATGGTCTTTGCCTTGGTGGCGCTGGGCTATACGATGGTCTACGGCATCTTGGAGTTCATCAACTTTGCCCACGGCGATGTCTTTATGCTGTCGGCGTTTTTTGCGCTGACCCTGGTCGGCGTCATCGACGTGGGGCAGTTTCACGGCCCGATGCTGGCGGTGCTCTTGTGCGGCATCGTCATCGCCTCGGCGGGCTTTGGCGCTGTGGTCAACCTGAGCATTGACCGGCTGGTGTACCGACCGCTGCGCAAGTCGCCCAAGCTGGCGCCGCTGGTGTCGGCGATTGGCGTGTCTTTCCTGTTGCAGAACATTGGTTTGATCTGGGGGGCGCTGCCGCTGGCGGTGTTTGGCGGCGGGGGGCAGCCGGCGGCTCCCAAGTCCTTTCCGCAGCTGCTGCCGTCCGACAATCTGCTGGGGGCCGGCTCAGGATTGACGCTGCAGATCAAGGATGTACTGGTCATTGGCGCCTCGCTGGCGGTGATGACGGCGCTGTACCTGCTGGTGACGCGCACCAAGCTCGGCAAGGCCATGAGAGCCACGGCGCAGGATCCGCAAGCTGCGCGGCTGATGGGCATCGACACCGATCAGGTGGTGGCGGCGACGTTTTTGGTCGGCGGTGGGCTGGCGGGCTTTGCAGCGGTCATCTATGCCCTGTACATCAATACGGTTTACTACCAGATGGGCTACCAAAATGGCCTGTACGCCTTTACTGCGGCGGTAGTGGGGGGCATTGGCAACATCCCAGGCGCGGTGCTGGGCGGTCTGCTGCTGGGCCTGGTGCGGGCCTTCTCTGACCAGTTTATTGGGGCGCAGTGGCAGCCGGCGGTCTTGTTTGGGATCCTTATTGTGATCCTGGTGTTTCGCCCCGCTGGCCTGCTGGGTTCCACGGCCCGAGAGAAGGTGTAGCCCATGAGCGCCCAGGCCCTGACATCGCCGGAGTCGCCCGCCCGCAGTCCTGCTTGGCGGCGGCTGTTTTCGACCGAGCGGGTGCTGCTGGCCATGGTGCTGCTCTACCCGCTGTTTCCAGTGGTGGACCTGATAGCCGAAGCCGGGGGCTTCAGCTTGCGCTTGGACCAGCGGCTGGTCACGATCTTCATCTACGGCCTGCTGGTCGTCGCTCTCAACGTCCAGGTGGGTTATGCCGGCCTGCTGCAGCTGGGCATTGCCGCCTTCTTTGGCATTGGCGCCATGGCCACGGGCGTCATGACCGTAGAAAAGTACCCGTTTCACTTTGGCTTTTGGGGTGCGCTGCTGGGGGCGCCGCTGCTGGCGGGGCTGGCGGGGGTGCTGATTGGAGCGCCGACCCTGCGCTTGCGCGGCGACTACTTGGCCATTGTCACCATCGGCTTTGGCGAAGTGCTCAGAACGGTGCTGATCAACCTAGAGAACATCACCGACGGCCCGCGCGGCCTCAATCCGGTCGCCGAAGCCTGGGTGCCCATGGCGGTGCGCGAGCTAGTGGGCGGCGGCGATGCCAGCGAGGCGACGCTGCTGGTGATGTACTACACCACGCTGCTGCTGCTGCTTTCGGCCGTGGTGCTGCTGCGGGTCGTCGAGAAAACCCGGCTGGGGCGCGCCTTTGTGGCACTGCGAGAGGACGAATTGGCCGCCGCCTGCATGGGGCTGGATCCCGGGCGGGTCAAGCTGGCGGCCTTTGCCGGCGGCGCCGCGCTGGCGGGCCTGGCCGGCTCTCTGTATGCCACCAACTTGACCACGACCGCCGACCCCACCAACTACGACTTCAACAACTCGATCATGGTCTTGGCCTGCCTCATCCTGGGCGGCCTGGGCAGCCTGCGCGGCGCGCTGCTGGGGGCGGCGATCCTCATTGGCTTTGACAACGTCTTGTCTCCGCTGCTGGATCGCGGTCTGCAGGTGCTGGTGGGAGACGCGACCCACCCGCTGGCGCGCTTTTCTTCCTGGCGCTGGTTTGTGTTTGGCTCTGCGCTCATCGCCATGATGCGGCTGCGCCCAGAGGGCCTGTTTCCGGCCAGGCGGGTCGCCGAAGAGCTCCACACCACCGCGGAGGACGCGTGATCCACGCCAGCTCGCCAGCCGCGGCCACGGCAGCTGTGGGTACTGCTGCGCCTGCTCAGGAAACTGGCGGGGCTGGGGCCACCCTTTTGGAAGTGCGCAATCTGACTCTGAGGTTTGGCGGCCTCACCGCGGTGAGCGAAGTCGCGCTGCAGGTCAAGCAAGGCGAGATTGCCGCGGTCATTGGCCCCAATGGCGCTGGCAAGACCAGCCTTTTCAACGCGATCACTGGGATCTATGAGCCGACCTCGGGCGAAGTCTGGCTGGACGGTCGCGACGTGCGGGCGCCACTGACCGCCCGGGTGATGACCGGCTGGGCCCTGACGGGCGTGGCGTCGGCCGCAGTGGCAACCCTGGTCGCGGCCGGCATCGATGCGACGTGGAAAGCGGTGGTCAAGGCGCACGCCCCTTGGGATTTTGCCCTGGGCCAGGCCTTTGGCGACTTTGCAGCCCACCTGGCGGCCCAAAGTGGCGCGGTGCTGGCCCTTAGCGGCCTGGTCGGCCTGCTGTTTGGCACGCTGGGCGCGCGGGCGGTGTGGCTGCGCGGGCGGCGGACGCCTCAGGGCATTGCACTGCAGGGTATTGCCAGAACATTTCAAAATATTAGGCTGTTTCAGCACATGACCGTGCTAGAGAACGTGCTGGTGGCCATGGATCGCCACTTGCGCAGCGGCAACCTGGGGGGCGGCGCGGCAGCCAAAGGGGCGATGGCCGGGCGGGTACCGCGGCACGGCGCGCTGGACCTGGCTCTGCCGGCGGTGCTGGTGCTGGGGCTGGCTGCGCTGGGCTGGTTGACTGGCGACGGTGTGGACGACCAAGTACTGCCCAGTGCCGTGCTGGCGCTGTGGCTGGCGGCGCTGCTGGGCTGGCTGTGGCGCATTGGCCGCCGCGGGGCGCTGACGGCGGCGGGGCAGGTCATCGAGGGGGTGGCCCGGCTGGAAGCCAGCGAGCTGCTTCGGTTTGTCGGGCTCGACAAGCGCAGCGGCGATCTGGCCAAGAACCTGGCCTATGGCGAGCAGCGCCGCCTGGAGATTGCCCGCGCTCTGGCGACCCGCCCCAAAGTCCTGCTGCTAGACGAGCCGGCCGCCGGCATGAATCCCAGCGAGACCGTGGCCCTGATGGAGCTCATCCGCTCGATTCGCGACCGCGGGGTCACGGTGTTGCTGATAGAGCACCACATGCGGGTGGTGATGGGCATCAGCGACCACATCACAGTGCTGGTCCACGGCAAGAAGATCGCCCACGGCACGCCCGCGGAGATCCGCAGGGATCCCAAAGTGATCGAAGCCTACCTCGGCGCCGACAGCGCGCACTGACCGCGGAGACAGCCCATGCTGGTGGTGGACAACATCTGCGCAGCCTACGGCGCCATTGAGGTGCTGCACGGCATCTCGCTGCGGGTAGAGCAGGGCGAGATCGTCACGCTGATCGGCGCCAATGGCGCGGGCAAGACCACCACGTTGACGTGCATCTCTGGCCTGCACAAGCCAAAGTCGGGCAGGGTGACCTTTGAAGGCAAGGAGTTGGTGCCGGTGCCGTGCCACGACATCGTCCGCCTGGGGATCGCCCACTCGCCCGAGGGCCGGCGGGTGTTTCCGCGCCTGACCGTGGCAGAGAACCTGGAGCTCGGCGCCTACATCCGCCACGACAAAGACGGAATCGCCAGGGACTACCAGCGCATCTACGACCTGTTTCCGGTGCTGAGAGAGCGGCAGCAGCAGCTGGCCGGCACCCTGTCTGGCGGCGAGCAGCAGATGCTGGCAGTGGGGCGGGCGATGATGGCGCAGCCGCGGCTGCTACTGCTGGACGAGCCGTCTCTGGGCCTGGCACCGCTGATTGTCAAACGGATTTTTGAGGTCATCCTGGAGCTGAACCGCCTTGGCACCACGGTGTTGCTGGTAGAGCAGAACGCGAGAATGGCGCTGCGCATTGCCCACCGCGGCTACGTGCTGGAGACCGGCCAGGTCATTGCCCAGGGCACTGGCGCCGAGCTGCTGGCGGACCCCAAGGTGCAGGCGGCCTATCTGGGCGAGTAGCGGCCGCGCCGGCCAAGCAGACGATGGGCGGCCCGCGCCATGCCGCCGAGCCGGTCGCCAAGGGTGGTGGTTTTGACGCCGCAGCGGCAACAGGGCATCCTGCGGGCGCTTTGGAGGTTCCCCATGTCGCACCTGGTACCGACGTCTCACCTTGCCGCTGTTGACCCCATTCTGGCCGGGCTCATTGCCCAAGAGGAGGAGAGGCAGGCCCAGACAGCCAAGCTGATTCCCTCAGAAAACTACGCTTCGGCGGCAGTGCTGGAGGCCTCTGGCTCGGTCCTGACCAACAAGTACAGCGAAGGCTACCCGCACAAGCGCTACTACGAAGGCCAGCAATTCGTTGACCCGATTGAAGAGCTGGCCATCAACCGCGCCAAAGCGTTGTTCGGCGCCGACCACGCCAACGTCCAGCCGTACTCGGGCTCGCCGGCCAACCTGGCGATGTACTGCGCGCTGATTCCAAGAGACAGCGACAACAAGCGCATCCTGGGCCTTGGCCTGCCGGCGGGCGGGCACCTGACCCACGGCTGGAAAGTCTCTATGACGTCCAGATTTTTTGATTTTGCCCACTACGGCGTGGATCCGCAGTCGCACCGCTTCAACTTTGACGCGATCCTGGCTCAGGCCCGCGAATTCAAGCCAGCCTTGATCATCGCCGGGGCCACGGCCTACCCGCGCACGATTGATTTTGCCAAATTTGCCGAGATTGCAGAGGAGGTTGGCGCTCTGCTGGTCGCCGACATGGCCCACATCGCCGGGCTGGTGGCTGGCGGTGCGCATCCCAGCCCGGTGCCCTATGCCGCAGCGGTGGCGACCACCACCCACAAGACCCTGCGCGGCCCTCGCGGCGGCATGTTGCTGTGCAAGTCTCAGTATGCCCAGGCGATCGACAAGGCCGTGTTTCCGGGGCTGCAAGGCGGTCCGCACAACCACACCACGGCGGGCTTGGCTGTAGCCCTTCACGAGGCCAACACCGAGGACTTTCGCCGCTACGCCCACCAGGTGGTCGCCAACGCCCAGATGCTGGCAGAAGTCCTGCAGTCTGAAGGCTTGCAGGTCATCACTGGCGGCACCGACAACCACCTGGTGCTGTTCAACACCATGCCCCTGGGCGCGACCGGCAAGCAAGCAGCCAAGGCCATGGATCTGGCTGGTCTGGAAGCGAATTTCAACTCGATTCCCTTTGACACCCAGCCGCCGATGAATCCCTCTGGCGTG
The DNA here is from genome assembly GCA_903919145.1 of uncultured Myxococcales bacterium. Lineage (GTDB taxonomy): Bacteria > Myxococcota_A > UBA9042 > UBA9042 > UBA9042 > SXRM01. Next base: position 25,399 of record CAIXGW010000357.1, on the reverse strand, counting down.
CGGGTGGGCACTCCGGCGCTGACTTCGCGCGGCTGTTCGCTGGACGACATGCGCCACATCGGCAATTGGATCGCCCGGTCGATTCGCGCTCGCGAAGACGGCGACGCTCTGGCGCGGATCCGCAGCGAAGTTGGCGATCTGATGGCCATCCGGCCGGCGCCGGGCGTGCCGCTGCGCTAGGAGCCTGTCGGAGCAATGCCGTCACCTACGGATAACTCAATAAAACTATTGAATCCGCCGCGGCGTCCGACAGGGTCCTAGGGCGATCGTCTTGCGAGCGCCCAGGCGGGCGAAAGATTGGAATTCACTTCCCATATTTCTTGCCCGACTGGAAAAAACGCAAACAGCCTATTCGCGGGCCCGGTGCATGGCCACGCGGTAGATGCGGATGTACTGCTGGGCCGACAGCTCCCAGGAAAAGTCAGTGTTCATCCCTGTTTGCTGTAGCTGCCGCCAGCCGTCTTTGTCGGTGTAGAACGTGTCGAGGGCGCGATCCATAGCCCACTGCAGGCCGGCCAGCGTGTCGTGCTCATAGGTGAAGCCCGAGGCGGTGTGCTCGCGGGCCGTGCGCGCTGTCAGGGGCACCACCGTGTCTGCCAAGCCGCCCACGGCGCGCACCACCGGCACCGTGCCATAGCGCATCGCGTACATCTGCGACAGGCCGCAGGGCTCATAGCGGCTGGGCATTACCATGATGTCGGCAGCACCTTGCAGCAAGTGGGCAAGGTCGGGCTCAAAGCCAATGCGCACCCGCACGTGGCGGGGAAATTCGCGCTCCAGCTGCTCAAAACGACTCTGCAGGGCCTGGTCGCCGCTGCCCAGCAACAGCAGCCGCACCGAGCGCGACGCCAGGTAGGGCACCAAATCTGCAACCAGATCCAAGCCTTTTTGGACGTTGAGCCGCGACACGACCCCCAGGACGGGGTGCGGGTCGTGGGGGTCCATCCGCGCCATCTTGAGGATGGCCGCACGGCACAGCTGCTTGCCTGTCAGGTTGCGGGCATGGAAGCGCGCGGGCAAGTACTTGTCTGTCTGGGGATTCCACACATCGGTGTCGATGCCATTGAGGATGCCAATGAGCTTGTGCTCGTGAAAGCGCAGCACCCCCTCCAGCCTCTCGCCGAATTCCGGGGTGCGGATCTCTTGGGCATAGCGCGGACTGACGGTGGTCACCACGTCGGCGGTGCAGATGCCGCCCTTGAGCCAGTTGAGGTGGCCATGGAATTCGAGCAGGTCGGGGCGAAACAGCGCTGGGTCCAGGCCAATGTTGGCCAGCTCAGAGGCAGAGAACACGCCTTGGTACGCCAGGTTGTGGATGGTCAGCACCGCAGCAGTGCGCGGCAGCAGGTGGCGGTAGGGGCCGTAGAGGTACACAGGCAGCAGCGCCGCGTGCCAGTCATGGCCATGCACCACATCTGGGGGGCCGCCCAGCAGCGCGGAAGCCGTGTTGAGCACAGCGCGGGCGAAATTGCTGAAGCGGGCCGGCTCGTCGACGTGGCCGTAGATGCCTTCGCGGTCATAAAGTACTGGGCAGTCAACGGCAAAAAAGCGCAGCCGACCGCTGTTGCGCGGGCCGGTGGCCGACTCTGGCGCGTCGTCGGCGTGGCTCCAGGCTTCCAGGCGACCGCTGTGGCTGGCGCGCTCGGTCAGTTCTTCTGCGCTGAACAGGCGAAAAATCCGGCTGTCGAGGCGGTAGCCGCCGATCCACACCGAGCTCTGTACGCCGGTGTCGACCAAGCGCCCAGAGCGCTGCAGCACCGCCGTCTTGACCGTGCGGTAAAGGGGCACAAACACGGCCACGTCGCACCCGGCCGCCGCCAGTGCTTTGGGCAGAGCTGCCGCCACTTCGCCCAGCCCGCCGGTCGAGGCCCACGGCGACAGCTCCGCCGACGCAAACGCTACCCGCAACCGGTGAGACATGGTCACTCCTGCGCCAGCGCCGCCGCTGGGGGCCAAGCAGGCGCGGTGAAATCAACAAAAATCCCGGCAAGCCCGCCGCTTGCACAGCGCAGCCTAGAGTGTCAGGTGCTGCGGATGGGGTCGTTGGAGTGGCGGTCCGCCACCACCAAGCGGTCACGGAAAGCCGCCATCGCCTCACAGGTCGCCGGGTCCTGCTCCAGGTCGCCGACCATGTCGCGCGCCAGCTCAATCGGCCCGGTCTTGGGGACAAAAGTGCCCTTGGGCAACACCACGATGCCCTTGGCGCTGATGAAGGGAAAGCGCAGCGCGTCCACGTCTTTGTCATAGCCAATGGTCGTCCCTTCGGCGATGACGACGTTGGTATCTGCCAGCACGTTGCGGATCCAGCAGTGGCGGCCAATGCGGTCCCGGCCGCAGAAGATGCTGTTTTCGATGCTGGCAAAGCGGTGAAAATAGCAGTCGGGTCCGGCGACTACCTGTACCAGCACGGCGCCAGAGACAATGGTGCCTTCGCAGATCATCGAATCGACGACCTGGCCAAACTCGCGCTGCTTGCCGGCCAACACAAACTTGGCGGGCGGTAGCTGGTAGTAAGCGCTGCGGATCGGCCACTTGCGGTTGTACAGGTTGAAGGCGGGCAGCACGGCGCGCAGGTCCATGGTGGCTTCAAAGTAGCTGTCGACCGTGCCCACGTCGCGCCAGTAGGGCTTGGAATCCTCTGCTTCGCCAGGGACTTTGTTGGTGGCGAAGTCATAGACGTAGACCCGCTGGCCGTCGCGGACCATCTTGGGGATGATGTCCTTGCCAAAGTCGTGGCTGCTGTCGGCGCGGGCGGCGTCTTCTACCAGGATCGTCTCCAGCACTTTGCGCTTGAAGAAGTAGTTGCCCATGGAGACCAAGCACATGTCTGGCTGGCCGGGGATGGTGGCGGCGTCTTCTACCTTGGGCTTTTCCTGAAAGCCGGTGATGGCGCCGTGGGCATCTACCTCAATGACGCCGAATTGATAGGCTTCTTCTTTGGGCACCGGGAAGGCGGCCACCGTCAGGTCCGCTTCTAGCGCCACGTGGTGGGCTTCCATCTGGTCTACAGCGATCTTGTAGACGTGGTCGCCGCCAAACACCGCTACGTGGTCCGCGTGGTCATCGTGAATCAGGTTGAGGTTTTGGTAGACCGCATCGGCCGTGCCAAAGTACCAGTGCTCGCCGCGGCGCATCTGGGCCGGCACGGGCTCGACAAACTGGTCGGGCAGGGTGCCGCCCAGGTTCCACGTGTGGTTGAGGTGGCGGATCAGCGAAGTCGACATGTACTGGGTCAGCACATGGACCCGGTAGTAGCCAGAATTGATGAAGTTGGACAGCACAAAGTCGATAATGCGGTAGCGCCCGCCAAAGGGCACAGCGGGCTTGGCGCGGTGAGACGTCAGGGGGGCCAGGCGAGATCCTTTGCCACCCGCTAGAATCATTGCCAGTGTGCGAGCCATTGCGTCCTCCTGCGCAGTCCGTGCGAATCGCGTGAACCTACGCTGTTACTATGGGCTGGGCGATGGGCGATGTCGAGAGCCGCGCGCCACCACTGCGTCACGCAAGGGCGGTGGGCTCAGGGGCGGCGGGAGATCCGCCATTGCCTACAGACGGCCGCTGAGGTGCAGCTGGTGGTGCAGGCTGGCGGCAAGCTCGGGGGTCAGCTGGCCCGGCCGCAGCCGCCAAGTCCAGTTGTGATCGGGCAGCCCCGGGGTGTTGAGGCGTGCTTCAGAGCCCAGGCCCAGCAGATCTTGAATGGGCACAATGGCCAGCTCAGCCACGGACTGCAGGGCCATGCGCACCAGCGTCTGGGGACCTTCTGCAGCCGCGACGGGATGGCCAAGGTAGTCTTCCAGGTGCGCCTGGGCTTGCGGCGAGGTGGCCCACCAGCCGGCGGTGGTGTCGTTGTCATGGGTGCCGGTGTAGACCGCGGCCTGGCGGACGTGGTTGTGCGGCAGAAAGGGGTTGGCCGCGTCGCCGCCCCAGGCGAATTGCAGGACCAGCATGCCGGGCAGACCCGCGCCTTGGCGCAGCGCAATGACGGCATCGTCGACCACGCCAAGGTCTTCTGCCAGCAGCGGCAGCCCGCCAGGCCCCACGCCCATGTGCTTCTCTAGCGCGCGAAAAAACTCTATGCCGGGGCCCTGTTGCCACTGGCCGCCCCGCGCATCCTCGGCGCCCCACGGCACCGCCCAGTAGGCGGCAAACCCGCGGAAGTGGTCAATGCGCACCAGATCGGTGGTCTGCAGGATCCGCTGCAGCCGCGCCGCCCACCAGCGATAGCCATCTTTGCGCATGGCCGCCCAGTCGTAGAGGGGATTGCCCCACAGCTGCCCGGTCTCGCTGAAATAATCGGGCGGAACTCCGGCGACGGCGCTGGGCCGACCGTCTGGCTCCAGCTGGAACAGGAAGCGGTGGGTCCAGGTGTCGGCACTGTCGGCGTCGACGTAGATCGGCATGTCGCCAATGACGCGAATGCCCTTGCTTGCCGCGTATTTGCGCAAGGCTGTCCACTGCGCGTCAAACCAAGCCTGCAGCACGATGTAGCGGTCGACCTCAGTGCGAAAGTGCTCGCGGACGGTCTGCAGGGCCCGCGGGTGGCGGTCGCGCAGCTCTGGCGACCAGTTCCACCACGGCTGATAGTCGCGCTGCTCGCGCAGGACCTGGAACAGCGCTGCGTCGATGACCCACGGCGACCGGCCGCGAAATTCCAGCAGATCGGCATACATAGGGTGATCTTTCCGCGCCAACAGCCGATCCGCCGCCAAGTGCAGGCGGTCGCGCTTCCAGCCAATCACCTGGCCAAAATCCACCCGATCCGCGGGCAGCTGCGGGTCCTGTGCCTCGGCGGTGGTCAGCAGGCCTGCGTCGACCAGCGGCTGCACGTCAATCAGCCAGGGGTTGCCAGCCAATGCCGCAGGGCTGGCGTAGGGCGAATCGCCGCCGCCGGTGGGGCCCAAAGGCAGGACTTGCCACCACTTGGCGCCGCTGCTGGCCAGCCAATCCACAAAGGCCAGCGCCTCTGCCCCCAAACAGCCAATGCCACCGGCGCCTGGCAGGCACGAAGGGTGAAGCAGCACGCCGGCACCGCGGGACCTTTGGGCAGTCGACACTTGAAACTCCACTGGAAAATCTGCGACGCAGCGCAGGGTAGGGCGGTGGGCCCGGCTATCTGGGCATCGCGCGGGCCATGGGCATCCGCCGCCCCGTGCCAAACGCCTTGCGGGTCACCCTTAGCACCGGCGCGGCCTGGCGGCGCTTGAATTCACTGATCTCTACCAGCCGCACGATCTTGCGGACGATCGCCGGGTCATAGCCCTGCTCCACAAGGGTTTGCGGCTCAAAGCCGTGCTCCAGGTAGCGCTCGAGGATCGCATCGAGCAGTGGGTAAGGCGGCAGGCTGTCCTGGTCGGTCTGGTTGGGCGCCAGCTCAGCCGATGGCGGCTTCTTCAGCGTAGAAACCGGGATGATCTCGCGACCCTCACTGGCTACATCGTCATTGTAGGTCTCAGAAACTGCATAGACGAGCATTTTGGGCAGGTCGCCAATGACCGCCAGGCCGCCGTTCATGTCGCCGTAGAGGGTGCAGTAGCCCACGGCCAGCTCGGACTTGTTGCCGGTGGTCAGCAGCAAGGCGCCGCTGCGGTTTGACAGGGCCATCAGCGTGGTACCGCGCAGCCGCGCCTGCAGATTCTGGTCGGTGATGTCGTGGGCCGAGCCGGGCCAGTTCTGCAGCTCTGGGGCCAGGGTCTGCAGCAACGTCTGATAAGGATCGGTGATGGGCACTATCGGGCAGCGGATCCCCAGGTTGGCCGCCAAAGCCAGGGCATCGTCTACGCTGCCGGCGCTGCTGTACGGCCCGGGCATCGCCACGCCAAACACGCACTCGGCGCCCAGGGCCTCTACGGCGATGGCGGCGGTCAGGGCGGAGTCAATGCCGCCAGACAGGCCAAGAAGCACTTGCTTAAATCCACACTTGCGCACGTAATCGCGCACGCCCAGCACCAGGGCCGCGCGGGCCTCGCGGGGCTTGCTCAGGGCAAAGCCCGGCGGAACATCTGTGGGATCGCTGGTGGGCTCGCTGCTGGGCGCCCGAGCGGAGCTGGGGGCCAGGTCGACCACCAGCTCGTCTTGGGCAAAGGCAGCAGCGGCCGCCAGCAGTCGGCCATCGCCGGCCACGGCAAAAGAGCGGCCGTCAAAGATCAGCTGGTCGTTGCCGCCGACCTGGTTGCAGTAGGCGATTGGCAGCTGGTGGGCCACGGCGTGTTCGCGCACCAGCGCCAGCCGGCGCGCAGCCTTGCCCAGGTCAAAAGGCGACGCTGAGAGGTTGAGCATGACCTGGGCGCCCGCGGCGACCACCTCGGCCACGGGGTCGCAGGCGTAGCGCTGGGGGCCGTCATCCTCGCCAGACCAGATGTCTTCGCAGATGGTCACGCCCATGCGGACGCGCTGGCCATTGCGCAGCGGCACGTCGACCACGCCCGGCGTCGAGCCCGGCGCAAACCAGCGATCCTCGTCAAAGACGTCATAGGTCGGCAGCAGCCGCTTGACCACGGTGGCGACGTGAACGCCGTCGACCAGCACCAGCGCTGCGTTGGCGGCCGCTCGCCGTGGGTCCGCCACACCGGCCCAGCCAGCCGGCACCGCCGCACCGACCACCAGCACCAGGCCCTGAGACGCGGCGCGCAGCTCAGGCAGGCGCTCGACCGCAGCGTTGAGAAAAGAGGGCCGCTCCAGCAGATCCAGCGGTGGATAGCCGCACAGCGCCAGCTCTGGGGTCAGCACGGCGTCGTCACCGGCCGCGCGGGCGCGGTGGCAGGCTGCGACCACCAAGGCAAGGTTGGAGTCCAGGTCAGCGATAGTCGGGTCGAGTTGGGCAAGGCGGACGCGCATGGGCGCGCAGTGTACCAGCGCAGCCCAGGAACCGGAACCCGCCGCCGCCGGCCGGTGTAGGGCGCATTGCGCCGGTATCAGTGACGTCTGATAATAGGTATTATGTAAACTATCCAATTGGTAGCAGCGGGCAGGGCCCTTGAACCGATTGCGCCTGAACCGATTGCCCCAACCGCCAAGTGCCGCTATCCTGACGCTTCGCCAGGCGGATTTGCTGGAATGCGGTCATGAGGTTCAAATGTCTATGCGCGCAAAGTGGTTCCATAAGGGTCACCCCCAGGTTGAGGCGGGCTTTGCGCTCCGAGCTCTGCTGATCGGCGTGGTCGCGGCGGCGGCGATGGCCTGCGGCTCAGAGAGCTCGAGCTCTGCAGACGCCAGCAGCAGCGACGGCTTGGCCGCCGACGCCACCGCCACCACCGACGCCAGCGCAGCCGGCGATTCCTCTGGCAGCGCGGACACCAGCACGCCATCGTTCAAAGCGATTTGCAGCGCCAGCAAGCCTTGCGCCACCGGCAAGATGTGCGCATCGGGCGTCTGCACGGTGGAGCCCAAGGCCGAGCAAGTCGCTGAAGTGACCGACCCCGGCAACGATTATCTGCCGACCAAAGACAAGGTCGAGCTGGGCTGCGTCGATCAACCGTTTGAAGATCAGATCAAGGGCCAGACCGGCCCAACCGCGGTGACGATGTGGGGCCGCGTGGACCGCTTTGGCGGCGGCGGCGTGACCGTCAACGTTGAAGTGGCCGTCTTTGAGCTGGCCAAGTTTCACCCGGAAGCTTGCGTAGGCATAGAAGATGACGACAAGCGCGACGCCTGCTTTCTCAGCGACAAAGTCGGCAAGCCCATTGGCACCACGGTGTCGGTTGACCCAGACAAGGCCGCCGAGGCCGGCTTGGACCTGGCCAGCGCCAAAAAGGCCGACGAGGGCTGCTCTAAGCACATGGACTGCCCGGGCGGCTACGAGTGCCGCAAGGAGTCCGGCGCCGTCCAGAAGATCTGCATCCGCACCCACGGTGTCTACGCCATTGACAACGTGCCCACCAACACCCGCCTGGTGGTCCGCGTTCGCGGCTTGAATGCCAAGGACAAGTGGCATCCTGGTTACTACTGGGACATCGTGCTGTTTGCTGGCCACACCGATGCCAAGGGCGCCGGCAAGCAGCCAAGCAAGTACGTAGACAAGGACACCTATCGCGTCAACCCAACCATCGTTGGCGAGGGCCAGTGGACGCTGGTGCCCAACACCCTGGGCGTCGGCGAGATCGAGTACCCCCACGGCGTGATTGGCGGACGCATCCGCGACTGCGGCGTGACCGGCGGCCGCGGCGGCTGGGCCATCCACAACGCCAAGGTAGGACTGGGAGTTCAGCCCAAGGGTTTTGCCTACTTCAATGACAACGAGGACGACACCGTGCCCGTCAAGACCAACACCGCCACCGACACCCTGGGCCGCTTTGCCGCGGTGGACCTGATGCCCGGCGCCAACCGCATCGCGGCGACGTCGTGGGTCGATGGCAAGGCGACTTCGCTGGGCGGCGTTGATGTTTTTGTCATCCCCGATGCGCTGATGATCGTGTCGCTGCCGGGGCGGATCCCGGTGCTGTCCAAGTAGGCGCAACAGCGCAGGGGTCGGAGAATGACCAGTTGGAAGGCCAGGATGCCAAAAAAGCCATGGATGTATGCTGTGTTGTCGCTGACGGTGGCCCTGACGGCGATCGCTTGGCTGCCGGCCTGTGGCGTCCAAGCCCCCCCAGAGCACGCCAAGCGCACCCCCAAGCCCGGCAAGGCGGACCTGCCGGCGGTGCCCGAGCTGGACCCGCAGCGTCCGCCGGTCAAGTACCCAGAAGATGGCGCGTATTCTGTGTCGGGCCTGCTCACCAGCGACAAGAAGTCGGTGCCCGAGGAGCTGTGGGTGCGCGGCTACGTGGCCTCGATCTCGGTGTGCCCGGTGACGGAGAAGCTGTGCAAGCCCGCGCCGCACCTGTGGTTATCTGACCAGGCTGATGGGCTGGGGCGGCGCCTGCTGGTGGGTGGCGAGCGCGACCTGGAAGCGCGGCACCTGCTGGTCGGCCAGCGCGTCTCTCTCAAGGGGCGGTTTGGCCAGTCCAGCGCCGATGGCGTGTACTTCTCGCCAACGGGCATGCTGCTGCTGGCGCCCCTGCCACCGCCGGCGGAACCTGCCGGTCAGCCCTAACCGATGACCGGCATTTCGAAAAAACCCTGCCACCTAAAGCCTTTGCGGCGGGTCGGCCCGTGGCGGTTGGCGCTGCTGCAGCTGGTGGCGGCGCTGGCGCTGCAGTCTGTGGGGCTGCCGACAACGGCCCAAGCGCAACAGTACATTGGGCCGGGCCGCGAGGCCGAGGTGCTGGCGCTGCTGGCGCCCCACCGCGATGGCGCCGAGGTGGTGCCCGGGGTGGTGCTGCAGCAGGTGCGGATTGAAGCCCAGCGGGTGGTCCTGGAAGTCGGCGACGCCCGCGGCGGCCGGGCTCAGCTGGAGCTGGTGGCGCAGGCTGGGCCTACGGCTTTTGCGCTACAGCGGGCCGACGTGGCCGCCGGGCCGCTCAAGGACGCGATCGACAAGCTGGCCGCCGCCGTGACCCGCAGCGACGACGGGCGCTTCTTTGCCGCCGCCGACTCCGCCGATCAGCGACCGCGCGGGCCAGCGGCTGCGGCCAGGCCCAACCCGGGGGGGACCCCCATAGAACGCGGCGCGGCGCCAGTGGAATTGGCGGGCCCCCAAGCTGTGGCGTCGGCGCTGGCCTGGCTGGTGTTGGTGCTGGCGATGCTGGCCAAGGCCTGGCGGCCGCCGCGGACCTGGATCACCTTTGTGGTCGGGGCGCTGGTGCTGGCGGCGGCGGCGGCGCTGCGGCGATCGATGCCGCTGACTCCACTGCACGCCGATGACCACGCCTTTCGCGAGCTTGGGGTGGCGCTGGCGCTGCCCGAGCTGGATGGCCGGGCTGCGGCGCTGTTGGCCGACTACGGGCCAGCGTGGTGGCAGCTGCAGCGCTGGACGGTACCGCTGTTTGGCGACCACCACGATGCCGTGGGCCGCTGGGCCGCCGCGGTGGGGGCCTTGGCGGTGGCGCTGGCGGCAGTGACGGCGCGGCGGGTCAGCGGGCGCTGGCTGGCTGGCCTGGTGGGAGCGCTGGTGATGGCGGCCGCGCCGGCGGCGGCGAGGGTGGCCCACTCAGAAAGTACTTTGGTGGTTGCGCAATTCCTGGTGGCGGCTGCGCTGTGGCTGGCTTCTCCGCCCTCGCCGCCAAGGGCAGGGCGCTGGGACCTGGTGGGGGTTGTGGCCGCCCTACTCCTCTTGGCCTGGGGGCACCCCTTGGGGCCGATGCTGGCGGTGGGCGCTGGGTTGTGCGCTTGGGCCCTGAGCCTCAAGCCGGGCGCAGCTGGCCTGGCAGCTGGCGGTGCTGCGGGTACCGCGGCGGCCGAGGCGGTGGCTGAGCTGGTCCCCGACGGTTTTGGCGCAGCCGGCGATGACGTCCGGGTCGAATTCCTTCATCCGTCGCTGGTTGCGCGGGGCCCGCGTGCCCTGCCCTCGCCGGCCCTTCAACCCGCCGACGATGGGCCGAGTGAGCCAAAACCGCTGGAGCTGGAGGATGTTCTGCAAGGGTCCCCCTCCACTGCTTCCGCCGGCTCTGGTGTCTCAGCCTCTGCCGCTTCGGTGGCTGGCGGCGTCTGGCGCTGGCTGCCGGGCGGCTGGAATCTGCTGGCCCTGGCTGTCGGCGCGCTGGCGGTTGGGCTGGCGGCGGCCTGGCACTGGTCGCTGCGGCCAGAGCTACTGGGCAACCGGCTGTCTGTGCAAGAGAATGCCCTGCCCTTTCCCAGCGTGTTCTGGTCCTTTGAGCTGTGGTGGGACCGGGCTTGGGTGGCCACGGCGTTCACGACTTCGGTGGCGGCGCTGGGCCTGGGCGGCCTGTGGGCGCAGCGGCGGGTGCATGGCCGTGCGCTGGCGGCGTGGACCCTGCTGGCGTGGCTGGCCGGCTGCGGAGCGCTGGGGGCTGCCGGTTTGGTGGTTGTGGCATGCGTGACCGACGCCGCGCGCTACCAGGCGCCGATGATGGCGGTTTGGCTGATTTCTGGGGCGTTTGCCATGCGCTTTGCCGACCTGCTGCCGCCCTCTCAGCTGCTGATTGGCAAAGGTGTGGCGGCGGTGGCGCTGCTGGCCGCAGTGGTGCAGGTGCTGCTGGGTTCGGCGGCAACCCATTCGCTGGATGCCCAGGGCCAGGCCTATCAGGTCCTGCGCCGCGAACTGGGCGACGAGCGCGGCGTGCTGTGGCTGGTGGCGCCCGAGCGCGGCTCGGAGAAACGTCATGTGGTGGCTGACTTTCCAGTAGGCAAGTGGTCGGAAGAAGGGCCAGAATCCAAGGTTGTGACCCTTGCAGAGTACCAGAAGCTCTGTCGCAACGGGACGCCGCCCCAACCGGCCTATGTGTTCCTGGGTCCGGCTTGTCAAGCCGTTGATCTGCCAGATGTTTCTACGCCATGCGCCGGCCTGGAGGCGCTGATCGACCCGGCCGTGCCGGTGCGCGGCGGCTTCATCAAGCCGATGGTAGACTTCGATCCGCGAGGATTGCGCGGAGAATTCCATACTTATGCAAGGGACCCTTTAGACTGGCGTTTGGGCAAGGCGCGCTGCCCCGGTCACCGATAGCGTTTTTGCTCGGTTGTGGGCCTGCCCCTTTTCTGATCGCCGCGATCTGGTGCAAGATCGACGCCTCGGGAAGAAGCCGCGGTGCTGTGCGCTTCGGCCTGCTGCACCGTTCTCTCCGAGCGAGTCTGGTCAAAAAAGCCGCCGCACTGGTCACCATAGCGCCACCTTGGGCCCCATCGCCGTTCAGGAATCTCCATGAGCAAGACCAACATTGTCCGCGTTTCCAACTCCTTTACGCGCCAAGAGATTCGCATTCTCAAGGACATCATCGACCAGGCGACCTCGCAGGAGTTCCGCGGCCGCAATCCGTTGATGAAGTACATTGAGAACCCGCACTTCTCGCAGCTCTACCGCAAGCTGGCCAGCATGCAGGAGAAGGCCGACTCGCTGCACATGTCGGCCCGCACTGGCGCCCCCGAAAAGGGCGAGAAGCCAGAGAAAGCTGAGAAGTAGCCAAGCAACCGGCTTCCAGGACCGCCGCCACAGCCAATTAGTGCTGCCGCGTCGATGGACTGGCGCCGGACCCACGCCCTGCCGCCCGCTGCCAGCACCGCCGCGACTCGTCCTCTGAGCTGCTGCTTGCCGGGGGAATTGGGCTGCGGCTGCCGCTGGCGCCGGCCCGGTGGATTGACAGCCGGCGAGCGCTGGACTGCCCGGCAACTGGCTGAAACATCAAATGCATCTTGGTCAGCCCTTGCGCTTTGCCTGCGCCAGCATGGACAAGTCGCCGCGCTGCGAGCATCCTGTTGCGCCCCTGGGGGCGGCGCCAACGCGTCACCGCGCCGACCAGCCCCCCTCTCAGCGACCCTACCCGGAGCAACCGATGTTGCCTACCCAACAGCCCGGCTTTCTCAATGACGGCAACCTGGCCCTGGCAGAGGACCTGTGGACGCTGTGGCGCCAGGATCCCGCGGCGGTGCCAGAAGATTGGCGCTTGCTGTTTGCCGAGCTGCAGACCACGGCGTCGCCCAGCCTGCAGACCCTGGCTGCCCTTCCCGGCGCCGACCCGGCCGAGCTGGGCAGGCGGGCCAAGGTGCTGCTGCGCTGGGCCCCCTTTGTCGACCTGCAAGAGCCCGAGCTGATGCGCCTGGCCTACATCGCCCGGCCGCTGCAGTATGCCGCCGGCCAGCTGGTGTACCGCGAGGGCGATCCGGGCGACGCCATGTACTTTGTGGTGTCGGGCGCGCTGGAAGTGTCGCTGTACGGCTCGCAGGTGGCGCGCAAGCTGCCCGGCATGGAGATCGGCGAGCTCGGCCTGTTCTACAGCCAGGTGCGCACGGCCGATGTGCGGGCCGAGACGGCCACTGAAGTGCTGCGCATCCACCGCGACGACTTGGATGCCGCGATGGAGGGCTCGGCCAGCTTGAGCCGGCAGCTGCTCAAGGTAGTCTCCAGGCGCCTGGCTGAGGTCAATGCCAAGCAAGAGCGCGTGGACATGATGATTCGCGGCTTTCGGGTGCGCGGCCACGTGATCGCTCAGCTGGACCCGCTCAACGAAGTTCCCAAGAGTCACCCGGAGCTGTGCCGCGAATTCTATGGGTTGGAGGAAGGGGACCTCGATCTGCCCTTCTCTGCCCGGACCCTGTCGGGCACGCCGATGCTGACCCTGCGCCAGATCGAGCGCAAGCTGCGCCGCACCTACTGTGGGCCGATTGGTGTGCAGTTCATGCACATTGACGACCTTGACGTCAAGGAGTGGCTGCAGTCTCGCATGGAGACCAGTGAGAATCACTGCGAGCTTGACCGCGACGAGCAGGTGCGGATCTTTGCCAAGCTGGCCGAAGCCGAGGTTTTTGAGAACTTTCTGCAGAAGAAATTTGTAGGCGCCAAGCGGTTTTCGCTAGAGGGCGGCGAGTCGCTGATCCCGCTGCTGGACCTGGCCCTGGATGCGGCCGGCCAGAAAGGCGTGACTGAGGTGGTGCTGGCCATGGCCCACCGCGGGCGCCTCAACGTGCTGGCCAACATCATGGGCAAGGCGCCGGCGCAGATCTTCCGCGAGTTTGAAGACAAAGACGGCGAGAAGAAGCTGGGCCGCGGCGACGTCAAGTACCACATGGGCTACACCTCCAAGTACGAGACGCGCAGCGGCCACCGGGTCAAGGTCGAGCTGTGCTTCAATCCGTCGCACCTGGAGTTTGTGGGGCCTGTTGCTGTTGGGCGGGCGCGGGCTCGCCAGGATCGCCTGGGAGACAGCCAGCACCGCCAAGTGCTGCCCGTGCTGATCCACGGCGACGCGGCGTTTGCCGGCCAAGGCATTGTGCAAGAGCTGCTCAACATGAGCGAATTGCACGGCTATCGCGTGGGCGGTACGCTGCACATTATTGTCAACAACCAGGTGGGCTTTACCACCCCGCCAGAGAGCTCGCGGTCGTCGCGCTACTGCACCGACGTGGCCAAGCTGCTGCAAACGCCAATCTTTCACGTCAACGGCGAGAATCCAGAGGGCGTAGCCCAGGTCATCAAGCTGGCCATGGAGTTTCGCGAGCGCTTCAAGCGAGACGTGTTTGTGGACATGTACTGCTACCGCCGCCACGGCCACAATGAAGGCGACGATCCTACGTTTACCCAGCCGCTGATGTACCAGCTGATCCGCGCGCGCAAGAGCGTGGTCGACGGCTACCTGGACAACCTGGTGCAAATGGGTGGCCTGCACCGCGATGAGGGCCAGGAGATCATCTACCGCGCCCAGGAGCGCCTGGAAGACGAGCTGTCCAAGGCCCGCAGCGACACCGAGCTGCACACCGACCTGCCCTCTCCGGCGTCGCCGTGGTACCGCTACAAGGGCGGGCCGGACCGCAGCGTGGCCGAAGTCGACACCGGCATGGCCCTGGCCCGGCTGAGCGAGCTGCTGATGGCGGCCGCCTCTGCGCCAGAGACCTTCACGGTGCACCCCAAGCTGCAGCGCAGCGTTCTGCAGGCCCGCCAGGAGATGGCCCAGGGCGCGCGGCCGCTGGACTGGGGCGCGGCCGAGACGCTGGCCTACGCTTGCCTGTTGGCCGAAGGCCGGGCGATTCGCCTGAGCGGTCAGGACTCGGGCCGCGGCACCTTCAGCCATCGCCACTCGGTGCTGCACGACTACAAGACCGGCGCGCTGCACATCCCGCTGCAGCACCTGGCCGATCAGCAGGCGCAGTTCTGGGTTTACGACTCGCCGCTGTCTGAGGCGGCGGTGCTGGGTTTTGACTTTGGCTACAGCCTTGATCGGCCTGATGATTTGGTGATCTGGGAGGCGCAGTTTGGCGACTTCAGCAATGGCGCTCAGGTCATCATCGACCAGTTCATCAGCTCCAGCGAAGACAAGTGGAGCCGGCTGTCTGGGATTGTGCTGCTGCTGCCCCACGGCTTTGAGGGCCAGGGCCCAGAGCACAGCTCGGCGCGGCTAGAGCGCTTTTTGGCCATGGCCGCAGAAGACAACATGCAGGTGGTCAACATCACCACGCCGGCCAACCTGTTTCACTGCCTGCGCCGCCAGGTGCTGCGGTCGATCCGCAAGCCGCTGGTCGTCATGTCTCCCAAGTCGCTGCTGCGCCACCCTGAGGCAGTGTCCAGCCTGCAGGAGCTGGCGCAGGGCGAGTTTCAGCGGGTCATCCCCGACCTTGAGGTGGCGCCCGACCAGTGCCGGCGGGTGCTGCTGTGTACCGGCAAGGTCTACTATGACCTGGCCGAAGCGCGCAAGCAGCGAAAAATCAAGGATGTGGCCATTCTGCGCTTGGAGCAGCTGTACCCTCTGTCGGACCGCGAGCTGGAGGCGGCCCTCAGCGTCTACGCGGTGGGGACGCCGGTGCACTGGGTCCAGGAAGAGCCGCACAACATGGGCGCGTGGACGTTTGTGCAGTCGCACCTGGGCGACCGGCTGTTTGGCCGCTGGCCGCTGCACGGCATTACCCGCCGCGAGTCTGCCAGCCCGGCGACCGGGTCCAACATGGCTCACCGCATTGAGCAAGGCCAGATTATCGAGCTTGCCTTTGCCGCAAATCCCTAGGCTGCGCCCCATTTGGTTGGGGTTGGCGCAGCCACTGCGACCTTCGCCGATCACATTCGCCGAAAAGCGTCAGGAGTCGAGTCCATGTCATCTGAGAACAAGCTGGAAATCAGGGTGCCGACGGTGGGCGAGTCGATCAGCGAGGTGCTGATTGCTGAGTGGCTGAAGCCAGTGGGCGCCGCCGTCAAGCTGGACGAGAGCGTGGTGGCTCTGGAGACCGACAAAGTCAACGTCGACATCCCCGCCCCGGCGGCCGGCGTGATTGTGCAGATCCTTAAGCAAAATGGCGAGTCAGCCCGCGTTGGCGAGGTGATTGGCTACCTGCAAGCTGGGGCGTCGGCAGCTGTGGCGCCAGGGCAGCCGGCGGTGCCAGTGCAGGCAGCAGTGCCGGTGGCGGTAGCGGCTCCCGCGCCGGCAGCGGCGGTGGCTGGCCCGGTGGCGGGCGCCGTGGTGATGCCGTCAGCCCAGCGGATTCTGGCCCAGGCGGGCGTGGATGCGGCCACGGTCGCCGGCTCTGGACCTGGGGGGCGAATCCTCAAGCAAGATGCCCAGGCGGCGGCGCTCAAGCTGTCTGAAGGCCTGAACATTCCGTTGGTGTATGCGGCCACTGAGCCAGTGCCAGCCCCGGCCCCAGCGGCTGCTCCGGTCCCAGCGGCTGCCATAGCGCCAGCTGTGCCACCGGCCCCGGCTGCCAAGGGGCAGGCCGCGGCGCCGGTAGCCGCCGGGGCAGCGCCGCCGGCTGTGGGGGCGCGCCGCGAAGAAGTCATCCCCATGTCTCCCCTGCGCAAGCGGGTGGCGCAGCGGCTGGTAGAAGCGCAGCAGACGGCCGCCATCTTGACGACTTTCAACGAAGTCGACATGACCGGCGTGATGGAACTGCGCAAGCGCTGGCAAGACGAATTCACCAAGAAGCACGGCGTCAAGCTTGGGTTCATGTCGATCTTTGTCAAGGCCGCAGTCGACGCGCTCAAGGCGTTTCCGCTGGTCAACGGTCAGATTCGCGGCAATGACGTGGTGCTGCAGCACTTCTACGACATCGGCGTGGCGGTGGGCGGCGGCAAAGGCCTGGTAGTGCCGGTCCTGCGAGACTGCGACCAGCTGAACTTTGCCGACATTGAGAAGAAGCTGGCCGACCTCGGCAGCCGCGCCAAGGCCAACCAGCTCAAGATCGACGAGCTGACCGGCGGCACCTTCAGCATTTCCAATGGCGGTGTCTACGGTTCGCTGATGTCCACGCCGATTCTGAACCCGCCGCAGTCGGCCATCCTGGGCATGCACGCCATCCAAGAGCGGCCCATCGGCGTCAACGGCCAGATTGTGCTGCGGCCCATGATGTACCTGGCGCTGTCTTACGACCACCGCATTGTCGATGGGCGCGAGGCCGTGCAGTTCTTGGTGCGGATCAAGAACAACATCGAGGCGCCAGAGCGCATGCTGTTTGACCTGTAGCTCCCCCGCACCCTGCCAGCGGCGCGGCGCCACATGGAGGAACAAGAGATGAGTGCTCAGCATTTTGAGTTGGTGATCATCGGCGCCGGGCCCGGTGGCTACGTCGCGGCGATCCGGGCGGCGCAGTTGGGCTTGCAGGTCGCGTGCATCGAGAAGGAAGCGGCGCTGGGCGGCACCTGTCTGCGGGTCGGCTGCATTCCGTCCAAGGCCCTGCTAGAGAGCTCAGAGCACTACCACAAAGCCCAGGGAGAGCTAGCGCGCCACGGCGTGGTCATCTCGCAGGCCGGCCTGGACCTGGCGCAGATGATGAAGCGCAAGGACGGCGTGGTCGGGGCGCTGACCCAGGGCGTGGCAGGGCTGTTCAAGAAGAACAAGGTGGTGCGGCTGCAGGGCCTGGGCGCGCTGCTGGCAAAGACCGAAAGCGGCTGGCGAATTGGCGTGACGGCTGCCGATGGCACCCAGACCGAGGTCACGGCGGGCAAGGTGCTGATTGCCACAGGCTCTGAAGTGACGCCGCTGCGCGGGGTTGAGCTCGACGGCGACCGCATAGGCACCTCTACCGAAGCGCTGAAATACCCTAGCGTTCCCCAGCACCTGGTGGTCATAGGCGCGGGCGTGATTGGCCTGGAGCTGGGCAGTGTCTGGCAGCGGCTGGGGGCCAAGGTTACCGTGCTGGAGTACCTGCCGCGGATTCTGCCGGGGCTGGACGCTGAGATCGCCGCGCTGGCGCAGAAAGTCCTGGCCAAGCAGGGGCTGCAGTTCCAGCTTGGCGTTCAGGTGACCGGGGCGCGGGTGACCGGCGAGACCTGCACCGTGACCTATACCAGCGGCGAAGAGACCAAAGAGCTCAGCTGCGACCGGGTGTTGCTGGCGGTCGGCCGGCGGCCCTTCACCCAGGGCTTGGGGCTAGAGAACGCCGGCGTCGCGCTGGATTCTCGAGGCAGGATCGCCGTAGACGGCCACTTTGCCACCAACGTGGCGGGCCTCTACGCCGTAGGCGATGTGATTGCCGGGCCGATGCTGGCCCACAAGGCAGAGGAAGAAGGCATTGCCTGCGTCGAGCACATGGTGACCGGCTGGGGCCACGTGGACTACGACGCGATTCCGGGCATTGTGTACACCGACCCAGAGATTGCGTCGGTCGGCAAGAGCGAAGAAGAGCTCAAGGCCGCCGGAATCCCCTATCGCAAAGGCACCTTTCCGTTTATTGCCAATGGCCGTGCCCGCGCGCTGAACAGCACCGACGGCATGGTCAAGATCCTGGCCCACGCCGAGACCGATCGGGTGCTGGGCTGTGCGATCCTGGGGCCGCGCGCCGGCGACCTGATTGCCGAAGTGGCCGTGGCGATGGCCTTTGGCGCCAGCAGCGAAGACATCGGCAGGGCTTGCCACGCCCATCCGACGCTGGCTGAGGTGGTCAAAGAAGCCGCGCTGGCTGTGGATGGGCGGGCGATTCACATGTAGGGTCTTGTGCTGTAAGACCTTAGATCTTCAAGTCAAAACTGGCAGTTCCCACGGTTGCGCCGTTGAGAGTTATGCCAAAGCTGATGCGCCAATCGCCGGGCATGCTGAAGGACACAGTGCCATCGTAGAGCCCGTCTTTCTTGTGCACTGGGCTGACATTGCCGTTGGAACCGTGGCCCATCGACACCATCAGCGTGGTCAGCTTGACGGTAGCGTCGGTGACGGCGGTGTAGCTGAGCTGGTCGGCGCTGGCCCGGTAGACCGCGATAGTCAGCGGATTTTTGCCCAGCTTGGCCTTGGCCGCCAGGCGCAGGGCCACCACATAGCTCTTGCCGTCGGCACCCGTGACGGTCTTGACCAGCGGCTGGGCCACTACCGGCAGGTCGGCAAACTCGAATTTCAGCTGCGAGCCCGTCAGCGGGGTGAAGGCCAGCTGCACCGTCCACGGCTGCTGCGCATCGCCAGGCATCTGCGGGATCAGCAGCCCCTCAAACAGCGCATCGCCATCGGCTTGCGGCGGCGACTGGATGGCCGGGCAAGCGTGCGGAGGCGTCATCGCCATCAGGGCTTGCTGCACCGCTTGGCCTTCCATCAGCACCCCTTGAGAGTCCTGCAGGCGGTAAAAGACCGTGTTCATGCCGGTAAACAGCGGCTGGGCGGCAAACAGCTGGGCCTGGACGGCACCTGATTTGGCAGTGCCCAGCAGCGTCAGCCCGGCCGGGGTCGGCAGCGCTGCCACGGCTACATCGGCTGCACCCTGCCCGCCTGCGGAATCGGCTGCGTTGGCCAGCGTGTCTGCTGCAGCGTCGGCCGCTGCCAGCGTGTCGGCGGCGCTGGTGTCCGACGCGGCTGCGCTGGCCGGAGTCGCCGCCTCGCCGCAAGCGGCCAGCGCCCAACCACAGCTTGCGTACACCAGCCACCGAAATACCCTAGTTTTCTCAAGCATTTTGTCTCTCCCTCGTTCGATCAGCTTGGCCCATCGCTTGGCCAGCTTGGCGGTGTCCGGAGCTCGCGGTGGTGCAGCAGCACTCGGTCATTGTACGCGAACTGCAGCAACCTCAAAGGTCATTCGACAAAGCCATGGCGGATTCCCAGCGTCGCCGACCACCGCTCGGGTCGATTGTGGGCGCCCAGCCACTGGCCCGCGGCATCGCTGCTGGCGTTGAGCATCCACGTCCACTCTGGGTGCATGCGCCAGGAAAGGGCCAGTGAGGTCACGTAGGTGCTGGCATCGGTGCGCGGCTGCACCGCTCCATCGGCGGTCAGGCTGGCCTCTGTCTCGGCGGTGAATTGCAGGGCCAGCACCAGAGAGTCGGTCAGCAGCTCGCGACCGGCCAGCAAACCCCCTTGCAGCAAGGGACCATAGCGCACCCTGGGGCCGTTGTCAGGCCGCTGGAACGGCAGCGGCACACTGACGCCCGCGTCGCCGCGCACAAACCACGGCGCATGCGTCTTCTCTATCTGCATGCCAAGGCCGGTGGTCCAGCCGCCGCGGCCGGTGGCATCGGCGCCAAGGTCGTCTGTGGCCTCCTCTGCGGTGCGCGACGTCGGGGCGGTAACCACGGCGGTGATCGCCAGCGCCGGCCAGCCGCGGATTTCGCCGATGCCAATCGCATCCCAGCGGCCGCCCAGCATCAGGTCGCCCAGGCCAGCGCCGCGGTGGTCGCCCAGGCCTTCAGCCGAGCGCAGGCCCACCACCCACGGCATGCGCGCGTAGACCTGCCAGTTCTCTGCCACCCGCAGCTGGCCCCACAGGTCGGTGCGCCATTCGGCTTCGCTGTAGCCGGGGGGATAGGCGGTGAAGTGGCCGTCCTGGTCCCAGCGGCCCGTAGAGATGGCGTAGTTGCTGAGCAAGCCCATGCCGGCGCGCTCCCACAGGTTGAGGCGGCCAATGCCCGAGACGGCCGAGGACGCACAGCAGGCGGCGGCCCGCGCGCTGGTCGGCCGCCCCAGGCTGGCCAAAATCCCCAGCAGGCACAGGGATTTGAGGAAGGGTCCCCCTCTGGTCATGGTTGGGCTCCTTGGTCTGGCGACGGTGCGGCGGCCTCGGCCCACGGCCACGGCGCCGGCAGGCTTAGCACATAGGCGGCCAGGGCGCGAGCGTCTACCAGTGAAAACTGGGCTGTGGCTGGGTGGCGCTGTTCTGGCAGCAGGGATGGCCCTTGGTGCAACAGCGCGACCACGTAATCGGGCTGCAGCCGATGCAGGGCGCCATCTAGCGTAGGGCCGCGCATGGTGCCACCGCCGTCGGCCACATGGCATTGCCCGCACTGGTGCTGGACAAACAGGGCTTTGCCTCTGGGGATTTGGCCGGGCTCCAGGGGCAGCTGCGGCGCCACCCGCGGGTCGGCGGTGTTGGCCACCAGCCACGCGGTCAGCACCTCGGCCTGGGCCGGGCTGAGGCCCAGCACCGGCATGCGCTCTGGCTGGTCCATGCGCACGGTCAGCGGCTCGCGGAGAAATTGCTGCAGCCAGCGCTGGTTTAGCCGTGTGCCGGCGCCATCCAGAGCCACCCACGCCACCGATCCGCCCTGCCCTTGGTACTGGTGGCAGACCAGGCAGCGGTAGGTCTCTGCCAGCCGCGCCACCGGGCCCGCCGGCACCTGGCCCGGCAGACGCTTGGGCAACCGCTGGTAAGCCTGGGGAAGCGCCACCGGCCGCAGTGCCGCCCCCGCCACGCCCAGCGCCTGGGCCTCTAGGGGGCTAAGCCGCGGCTGCAGCGGCATGCGCGACGCTGGCTGGCCCGGCAGGTCAAACCCCTGCGGGTGCAGCAGCTTGGCGGCCACGTAGGACGGCACGTCGGCGCTGGGCGCGCTGCCTGCTTGGCCGTGATGCCAAACATCCGCCAGACCGCGTCGCTGGCAAAGCAGATAACACCCATGGCATCTGCCACGACCACGGTATCCCAGCTGTGCTCGACCATGGCCCGGTAGTAGCGGTTGGCTTCTTCGGCCGCGCGGGCCGGCTGGGGCGAATGGGCGGCGAATCCTGGCGGAGCGCCCTTCTTGCGGCGCAGGGCCAGCACAGCCGCCACGGCGACCAGCCCCGCCGACAGGGCTCCGCCATCCAAAGTCATTGCATCGAGAGCGATCATCGTCCTCAGTATGGGGGCCGCGGCCAGGCAGGCCATTTTTCGATGCTTGGCCAGAATGACACCTGCGGGCGATCGGCGCAATTGCGCATCGATGTCTGCAGGAACTTCGCAGCGGCGGGTATCACAGGGGCGTCACAGCAGGGCAAGAGGGGCGTCACAACGGGGCCAGAGGCAGTCTTTGTTGCGGGGCTCGCGGAGAAGGCACCCAGTCAATGAATTTGCGAGCTATGCTGGCGCCATCCGCCGTCGCGGAGGGCACGGTCATGTCGCCTGCGTAGACAGTCGGCGTGAGGTTGGTCCCGTTGCTTCGGCTGTCGGCTGGAAAACCACATAAAAATGCCTTCTATGTCCGCGCTGAGGCGGTAGGTCGTCACAATCTGAATGCAGGCAACTTTTGACCTTTGAGTTGCGGGCCGGCGATGGTTGACGGCAGCGCGGTTCAACCGTAGAACCCAGGCAACGCGCTGGCCACCGTGCGCCAGCCCCAGAGGCCCCATGTACGCAGGTGTTCAGCAGCGGTTGACCGATACCTTGGCAGAAATCGAGGCGGCAGGGATGACCAAGCCCGAGCGCGTCATCGTCACCCCGCAGGGCGGCGCTATCCGCGTGCAAAACGGTCGGGAAGTGCTGAATTTCTGCGCCAACAACTACCTGGGCCTGGCCAACCACCCGCGCATTGTCGCCGCCGCTCACCAAGGTCTGGACCGCTGGGGCTACGGCCTCTCTTCGGTGCGCTTCATCTGCGGCACCCAGGGTGTGCACAAGCAGCTGGAAGCGGCAGTCAGCCAGTTCTTTGGTTTTGAGGACACCATCCTCTATTCGTCTTGCTTTGACGCCAACGGCGGTGTCTTTGAGACGCTGATGGGCGAAGAGGACGCGATCATCTCTGACGCGCTCAACCACGCCTCGATCATTGACGGCATCCGCCTGGCCAAGTCGGTGCGGTACCGCTACGAGCATGGCAACCTGGCCGACCTGGAGCGCTGCCTGCAGGAAAGCCAAGCGCAGCGCAGCCGCATGGTCGTGACCGATGGCGTGTTCAGCATGGATGGCGACGTCGCCGACCTCAAGAGCATCGCCGACCTGTGCGACCGCTACGGCGCCTTGCTGATGGTCGACGAGAGCCACTCTACGGGCTTTTTTGGCCCTGGCGGCCGCGGCGTCCCGGCGTACCACGGCGTGATGGACCGCGTGGACCTCATTACCTCGACGCTGGGCAAGGCGCTGGGTGGCGCTTCGGGCGGTTTTGTGACCGGCAAGAAAGAGATTGTGGCCCTGCTGCGCCAGCGCTCGCGGCCGTACCTGTTCAGCAACACGCTGGCGCCGGCGATTGCCGCTGCCAGCCTGGAGGCGCTGGCGCTGATTGAAGAAGGCGACGAGCTGCGCCAGCGCTTGCACGCCAACACCACGCGCTTTCGCCAGGCCATGACGGCGGCCGGCTTCAACCTGCGCCCGGGCATCCATCCGATTGCGCCGGTGATGCTAGGTGACGCCAAGCTGGCCCAGGAGATGGCGGCGCAGCTCCTGGAAGAAGGCATCTACGTCATTGGCTTCTTCTTTCCGGTGGTGCCCAAGGGGCAGGCGCGCATTCGCGTGCAGCTGTCGGCGGCGCACACGCCAGAGCAGGTAGAGGTCGCGATTGCCGCGTTCATCCGCGTGGGCAAGCGCTTGGGTGTCATCAGCTAGATCGCTGATTTTGAACCCTGTTTGGGGTCGGTAGCTTCTCTGTTTGGTAAGTCGCCGAGCGTGCCCAAGCGGTCGCGCCGGCTGTCCTGCTGGTCTTTGGGCTGGTTGAGGTCTGGTGCGCCAGGAGCCTGGGAGAATTCATGTCGGCAACCATCCCCAAAATGCGCGGCGCGGTAGAGATCCGCTCGATGGAGATCGACGACTTGGCGGAGGTCTACAGCTTGGGCGAAGAGCTGTTTACCGCCGAGCTCTGGCCGACGCTGTACCGCACCTGGGACGACTATGAGCTCGCCGTGCTGTTTGCCGCCGATGCTGAGATGTGTCTGGTGGCTGAGATTGAGGACCGCATCGTGGGTTTTGCCCTGGGCACCATCCTAGAGAAGCGCAATTCCGCGTGGACCTATGGGCACCTGTTGTGGCTGGGCGTGGACCCCATGGCCAGCCGGCGCGGCATTGCCCAGCGGCTGGTGGACCGGCTGACCGAGCTGTTTATCGAAGAAGGCGCGCGGATCCTGCTGGTAGACACTGCGGCAGACAACCAAGCGGCGCTGAACTTCTTTACCAAGCTGGGTTTTGGCGACCCCGAGGAGCACGTCTACCTGTCCAAGAACTTGACCGATGAGCCGGAGTACAAGGCCCATCGCAAGCGCGAGAAGCTGCGCGAGGCGGCGGCGCGGCGGCGGGCGGCGGTCAAGCGGCGGGCCAAGACAGAGGCCAAGAGGGCCGCGCGGTTGGCGGCAGCGGCGGCTGTCTCTTCCGAGCCTGCTGCACCTGCGCCGGGGGCGGCTGGTGGCGGTGGACCTGCCAAAAAAGACAAGTAGCTTGGCCGTTGATCGCCGCGCTACTCGGCCGGCACCACCGTGCTGACCTTGGCTGGCCCAAAGTGCACCACTTGGCCCAGCACCTGAGGCGAGCCCAGCAGCTGGCCGCCAACAGCCCAGGCGCTGCCGCTGCTGTCGAGCCACACGGCGTGGTAGTCCTCTAGCGCCTCGGGGGCGGCCGTCACGGGGCTCCACTGGCCGGCGGTGCTGCGGGCGTAGATGTTGCCGTTGGCGCCTACGGCCATGCCGCTGCCGTCGGGTCGCAAGAACACGCCATTGAACTGAGGCACTTTGCCGGGGGTCACCTTTTTCCAGGTGCCGCCTTGCAGCTCGACGATGTCGCCGGTGTTGGAGCCG
Source organism: uncultured Myxococcales bacterium (assembly GCA_903919145.1). Classification (GTDB taxonomy): domain Bacteria; phylum Myxococcota_A; class UBA9042; order UBA9042; family UBA9042; genus SXRM01. The sequence goes on along the minus strand of CAIXGW010000357.1, from coordinate 1,049 downwards.
CCGACGGCCGCGCACAGGCTGCCGGCACAGTGCACCGTCAACAGAGTGCGCTCGATGCCGCTGGGCGGGCTGGTCCACGTGGTGCCGTCAAAGCGCAGCAGCTTGCCATCCAGCCCAACGATCCACAGGATTCCCTGGTGCTTGAAGGCTTTGAACCACTGGGTGGTCTGGCTGATCAGGGCGGCGGGCACATCGGCGTGGCTCCAGGTCTTGCCGTCCCAGCGCCAGACTACCCCTGGGCCGCCGTTGCTGCCGCCGACGGCCCAGGCCTCGGTGGCGCTGACCGGAAAAATGCCAAACAAATGCGAGGTTCCGGGCGTCGGCAGGACCTCTGTGGTACCGGTGGACTTGCGCCAACGGGCGATGGTGCCGCCAGTGCCGGCCATCCATACGTCGCCGTCGGGCGCGCCAGAGACCCACCACAGGTCGATGCCGGGCGCAGCGACCTGCACGCGGCTCCACGCCTTGCCGTTCCAGCGCAACACCGTTGGGTTGGAGCCCACTTTGCTGGGGTCGCGGGCGCCGACCATCCACACGTCGCTGGGTCCACTGCCCCACACAGAGAACAGCGCACCCGGCAATTCCTGAAAGACGATCTGCCATTTGGGCACTGCGGGCGCCGCGGGCTCGGTTTCGCAGCCCAGTGCAGAGACCGCGGTCATCAGCGCCACCGCCGCCCACCGGCGCGCCTTCTGGAATTGGAATTGGCTGTGGAGCATCGCTTCCTCCTGTGCGGGCACAGTCTAACGCAGGCGCCACGAGTCTGGTAGGCAATGGCGCGCTGGCTGCTGCCGTGGTCGCCGGTGTCGCATCGGACATTGCCTAGGGGAGTGTCCGACCGAGCCGGGCGGCGTCGCAGTGTCGCATCGGACATTGCCTAGGGGAGTGTCCGACGGGGGCGCGGACCGGCGCAGTGGCGCATCGGACATTGCCTAGGGGAGTGTCCGGCGGAGGCGCGGACCGGCGCGGTGGCGCATCGGACATTGCCTAGGGGAGTGTCCGGCGGAGGCGCGGACCGGCGCGGTGGCGCATCGGACATTGCCTAGGGG
>CAIXGW010000356.1 GCA_903919145.1 uncultured Myxococcales bacterium | reverse complement strand
GCGCGGCACCCCGTCTCGGCCAGCAGCCGATCGACATGGCCGCTGGTCACGTCGCCCAGGGCAGCGGTCAGCTGTAGCGGAATCTCCAGGCGCAGCTGGGTCTGCCAGCGCGTGGCCAGATAGGCCGGCCACAGCTGCCCCTGGGCCGCCTGCAGCGCCGCCGTCTGGGCGACCTGGTGGGCAAAGCGCAAGATGGCTGCCGTCCACTGCGGCCGGCCAGGCAGATCCGCAGCCGTCATCCATGCTTGCTGCGAGCCGGCCTGATAACCGATCAGAGTGCCACGCAGCACGCCGTGGCGGTCGCGGGCCCCTTGCACCGGCTGGACCAGCGGCAGGGCATAGCGGCGCGGCGGCAGCGCCAGCCAAGAGGGCACGGCGGGCTACCCGCGCCCAGAGAGCAGGCCCTGCACCACCAAGCCACAGGCGGCCAACAGCCCAGAGAACAGGTGCAATTTTGCAGTCGTGGCCAGCGCAGTGTTCAGGGTCGGCCCGTCGCTGTGGCGCCACACCGTGCCCGTTACCCTGGCCACCAGCGGCAGCAGCAGGCACGGCAGCGCCGGCCACGGCGAGTGGTCGCGCACGGCCATCGCCACCGGCACGCCAAGCCCCACCAGCCACATGAGCAGGTACTCGCCGCGCACAAAGGTAGCGCCAAAGCGCACGGCCAGCGTCCTCTTGCCTACAAGCACGTCGGTCTGGGCATCGCGCAAGTTGTTGACCACCAAGATGGCCGTGCAGGTCGCGCCGATGGGCAGGCTCCACCACCAAGCGTCTGGTGTGACCAGGCCCGTTTGCACAAACACCGTACCGGCGACCGCTGCCACCCCAAAGAAGGCAAACACAAACACATCGCCCAGCCCCAAGTAGCCAAGGGGATAGGGTCCGCCGGTGTAGGCAATGCCGCTGGCTATCGAAGCCAGCCCCAGCGCCACCAGCGGCCACCCCTGCAGCCACACCAGGTAGCTGCCGCACAGCACCGCCCCGGCAAAAGCCAGCCCCATGGCCCGCTTGACCGCCGCAGGGCTGACCAGACCTGCTTGGGTCACCCGCAGCGGCCCCTTGCGCTCGGCCGTGTCGGCGCCTTTTTCGTAGTCAAACACGTCATTGGCGTAGTTGGTGCCCAGCTGGATGAACACCGCCCCCAGCAGCGCCGCCACCCAGGGCAGCGCGGCAAACTGCCCGTCACGCCACGTCAAAGCTCCACCCACGGCCAGCGGCGCCAGCGCGGCGGTCAGGGTCGCCGGCCGCGAAGCCAGCAGCCACACCTTCCAGCGGGGCAGGGCCAGGATGGCATTTGTGTTGGCAGCTTGCATGGTTCCTCAGGGGCGGGTCGGCGGCACGGTGCGCCGGACCATAGCTATTTGCCGGTAGCGCGGGTCGAAACGCCAGCGCCCCACCACGCGACCTTGGGCACGGAAAGGCCAGGGACGCTGGAGGCTTTGCCGGTCTGCACGTCCAAGCTGTAAACCGCGCCGCTGGCAGAGAAGCCGTACAGCACCTGCGCCGACCAGGCAACGCCCCACAAGTCGCTGACCCCGGTGTCGCCTACGGTTTTGAGCACGCTGCCGTTGGCCGGGTTGACCTGGACCAGCTTGTCGGTGCCGCCAAAGCCGCTCTTGACCGTGGCGTAGGTGCCAATGCCCTCGACCGAAAACGCGTCGCCAGAGGAGCTGAAGCCGCCGTAGGCTCCCAGCTTCTTGATGGTCGCGGTGTTGCCCTGCACGGTAATCAAGTTCCAGTCTCCAGAGTTGGCGATCCCAATCAGCGCGGCCTGGCCCGGCGTGACCACGTCCTTGGGTACAAACGTCAGGCCATTGAACTGCTGGGGCAGGCCGGCGAGCCACTGGCACTTGGCGGTGGCCTTGTCGCACTTGAACAGGTCGTCAAAGGTCACGGCATAAAGAAACCCGTTGTCATCCAGAGCAATGTCCGTGACCTGACCAAAGTTCTTGTTGAATTGAAATGTCCCCACCAGGCTGAAGACGTTTTGCTCTAGGCGATACAACTGGCTAGAACTGTGAGCAAAGACCAGAGAGAGCCCTGAGTCCACCAGCGGCGGCGCGTCCTGGCCGTCTGGGCCGCTGTCGACGGGGTCCAGCAGGTCGTAGTCAATGCCTGAGTCAACACCTGCGTCGACCCCGGATGCAGCGGCGTCGCCATCGACCACGGCATCCGCCACGCCAGTTCCGTCGGCGCCAGCCGCATCGGAACCAGCTGGGGCGTCGGCCCCGCCAGCGGCGTCGGCGGCACTATCACTGCCCAGGGCGTCGGTGCCAGCGGTGGCGGTGTCAGCAGTGTAGGCGGCGTCAGCAGTGTAGGCGGCGTCAGCCCCGGCTCCAGCGGCCGCATTGGGATTGGGGTCACTGCAAGCGCTACAAATCAAGATACATGGCGCAAACATGGCAAACCAGCGCATTGCGTTCCCTCACTCAGGTGAGCTTGCTCAAACGAATTGAACTACAGCTACTTGGCCAAAAAGGCCGAACTGATGGCGCCCAGCGACCACTGCGACGGCTTGCCGTCCTCAAACCACCAGGACATCAGCTTGCCCAGCTCTTCTGGCATGTAATAGCTGGTCATCGCCACTTTGTCTGCGGTCATGCACTGGCCCATCCACGGCTGCCATTGGGCCGGGTCGCAGTCCTCTGGGTACATCAGCACGGTGGCGTCGACGATGGAGGCAAACACCTTGATCATGTCAGTAATCGACTTGCCTTCTGGGATCTTGCTAAAGATATCGACGAGCTTGCTCAGGTTCTTGGGGACCTGATCGGCGCCCACGGGGTCCAGCACCAGCGCATGGATCCAGGCGCCGCCGGCGGGCACCTGCCACTGCCACTGCCCCTGTACGCGATCTGCTGCGATGGGTGCCTCCAGCACGATCTGCGCCTCTGGCCACAGGCCCGCCGCCGTCTTGCCCAGGGGCGCCGAGTACAGCCGCAGCACGCCCCCTTTGGCGCGGGTCACCGTCATCTTCAGCGTGTACTTCTGCCCTGCAACTAGCTGAGAGCCCATGGCAAAGGCCTTGCCCGAGCTGTCGATCGCCTCCAGATCCACCTGGGCCGAGAACGGCGACCGCGCCACAAACGTGCGGCGCTGGCGAATTCCCTCCAGGATCCCTTGCGGCCCCAGGGCCTTGCCTGTCTGCGTGGCCTCGGCCGGCGCGTGGACATACGTGGTGGGCAGCCCGCCAGGCAGCAGCATGTGCCGGTCGCCACCGCCCACTGGCGCCAGGTGGCGGCCGTCAGAGAGGTGGTAGTGCCAGAACTTGAGCGACTGAAAGTTGCAGCCACCGCCAGCACCAGATTTAACCGCTTGGCGAATATAGGGATTCTCTGCCCCTACCGACTTGGCGCGGCTGTCTACCGCAGCCTCATTGGTGGGCCCATAGAACGCCGACCACGGGCCGTTCCAGATCTCAATCCCGTCGACATTCTTGACGTCCCACGCCCAGATGTTGTCCTGCGCCGGGTGGTTGATGCTGAACAGCGCGCCTTGAGCGTGGGCTTCGTTGACGGCATTTTGGATGCGCTGGTTGCCCGGCTCGCCGCCGGCTGGCTCGTGGGGGATGTGCTTTTCGAAGCCCCAAATGCCGGCGTGGCCCGCGCCGCCAAACTCTTCGCCGGCAATCAGGATCAGGTGCGGGTGCTGAAAATCGGGGTCCTGCAGAACTTTGTCGGTGCGGTGGTCGGTGATGGCAATGTAGTCCAAGCCGTTGCCGACCAAGCCCGGGTTGTGCTTGACAAAGTCCGGGTGGCGAAAGGCATCGGCCACGGCCAGCGCGCCCTTCATGTCGTCGCCGCCTTGGTCTGCGGCATCGTCGCTGTGGGTGGTGTGGTAGTGCAGGTCGCCGCGATACCAGCCTGCGGCTGCGACGGCAAAGTTGCCCTCTCCGGCCACTGGTTGGAGCAGCAGCGCTGCAGAGGTGGCGTCCGCCGCGGCGGCTACCGCGCTGTCGACCGCGGTATCTGCGCCCACGTCTGGGCCCACATCGGCCGCCGCAGCCGGGTTGGGCTTGGCCGTCTCTTGGCTGCACGCCACCGCCGCCAGAGTCAGCGCTGACAGGACCGCCCAGGTGCCGCGCAGGTTGAGAGACTTGGCCACACCGTCCTCCACAGGGTCACCGCGGTTGCCCGCCACAATCAGGTTGTTTCAAGGGAATTGCCCAGCTGCGCCGCCTAAACCACTTTGGGCGGCAGCGACTCGTTGACCCGCATGGGGTCCAGACCGGCGTAGTAGGCCTTGGTGGGCCGGTTGAACAGCGCCTTGGTGGTCAGCACCAGCAAGCCAAAGGCGACAAACAGAGCGCGCACGCCCCACTTGGTCCAGCCAAACAGCGGCTCTTCTTTTTCCAGATCGTTCAGGAGCTTCCAACGGCGGGCAAAACCGTCTACCACCGAGAATTCGCGCTTGGTCGCGCGGCGCAGCTCGTCATCGGTCATGCGGTCGACATCGCGGAGCTTCTTCTCCAGCTCGCGCTTGCGGGGGTCGTAGCGGTCGCTGATCTTGGCCAGCTCGTTGAAGTGGCGCTTGGCGGCCTCTTCTTCGCCGCGGCGATTGCCCTCTGACTTGCGGTCCAGCTCGGCCTGGCGCGCGGCCTTGGCGTCGGCAATCTCTCGCTCCAGCGCCAGCTTCTGGTCGTTGAGGCGGTACCACTTGGGGCCCTTGCCGGCCTGCCCAGAGCGCCAGCCCTTCTCTTCCTGGGTCAGCTCCGCCGTCACATCGCCGTAGGTCTTGGTCAGCTCTGCCAGCTTCTTGTCAAACTGAGGCAGCTCTAGCCCTTCTAGCTTGATCGGCGGCACTTCTTCCTTGAGGCGGGTGCGGGCTTTGCCCTCCTCATTGGCCACGTCGTCAATGTCTTTGCGGATATCGGTGCGCAGCTGCTGCCGCGCCTGCTCGCGCACGCCCTGCAGCTCGCCGTTGAGGCGCCCCTGGATCACATCGTTGAACACCAGCATTTCCACGGGGATCGCCGTCACCGTGGCAAACAGGACCACCACGGCAATGCGCATCAGGATCGCCGGATTGAGCAGCAGCGGTAGCTTAGAGCTATACACGTCGGCAGTAAGGACAAACCGTTCAAAGATCAAGATAATCGAGGCGATAAGGAACGCGAAACCCACTGCCAGAATCCAGCCCGGCCAGCCCATCGCATTGACAAAGACCCAACGAAATCCAAGAGTCCAGGCCAGCATGTCAAGGCAGAACTGCACCATCATTAGCAGAACGCCAAACCCTACCTGCGCTTGTACGGTGCGCGGCATTGGGCCGTGCTCGTCCAGTACCAGCAGGCGGATCAGCGGGTGCAGCCAGGTGTGGGCGTACAGGTCCATGTACGGCGCGACCTGGTGGCGCTGGTGCGGAACGCGGGGCGCGGCCGGAACTACCGGCGCTGGCGGCGCGGCGGGCGGGGGCGACGGCTGGGCAACTGCAGCAGTTTCATGCACCTGCGCAGCCATGGCCGCCGAAGAGGCCGACCGCGCGGGCGCGGCGTACTCGTGGTCACCGACGGCGGGCTCGGACTGGTGAGCGGGATCGCTGTGGCCAGTGTCGATCACTTCCAGCCTGGGGTCGGCCGGATGCGGCCTGAGGGACGTCAACGCCATCCTTGTTTGATCCTTGCGAGTTGCGTGCGGGCATGCTGGATGGACCAGCGGCTGCGGCGCGGCCGGGAGGATCCCCACTGCGCCAAGAATCCAAAAGGATAGGGTTGCTGCGGCCCGCTGTCCAGCACTTCAAGCCCTTGGGGCCCGGACAGCCACAAAGTCGCGGCAACCCGGAGGCGGCTCAAGGCTCTTGCGATGGCCCGGGGCGCAGCGCACACTGAAGGGTTTGCGGGAAGCATTGGCGCTAGGGGTCGGCCGTGGGCCTTGGATCTGGAGGAAGGGTGGGTAAAGGGCTGGCAATCCGCTGCAGAAGCGGCCGATGGCGGCGATGGGCGGTGGTGGCAGCGCTGGTGATCGGCGCCCTGCCTTGCGCCTTGGTCCACGCAGCCGAGCGGACGGTGATAGTCCGCAGTTGGGGCAACGGCCAGCCGGCGGTGGTGCAGACCTGGCAGGACCAGCAGCACCTGCGCGACGACCACTTTGATCAGCAAGGCAAAAAGCTGATGGTGGCGACCTGGAGCGCGGACGGCCGCACCGCCGTGTGGCAGAAGCTGCGCGAAGACGGCAGCACCGAGCTCACCTGGACGGCGGTCGACGGCCTGCGCCATGGCGAGGAACAGACGCTGGACAGCCAGGGCCAAAAAACCCGCAGCGTGCCGTGGGTAAAGGGCAAGCGCCAGGGCCTGGTGCAGGAATTTGACCCGCAGGGCCAGCGCATCTCTGAGATTCCCTACGCCAATGACGTGCCGGTGGGCCCACTGGTGACCTTCTATGCCACAGGCGAGCGGCGCAGCGTCTGCCCGTTGGTAGAGCACGAGCGCCATGGCGTAGAGACCGTGTACGCCCCAGAAGGCTGGAAGACTGCAGAGCTGCCCTACCAGCGCGGCAAGCTGAACGGTCAGGCGCGCTACTACGACCAGAGCGGTGCACTGACTGCCGAAGTACCCTATCGCGCCGGCCTGGTGACGGGGCCGGAGACCCAGTACTACCCAAGCGGCAAGAAGCGATTGGTCGTCCCAATGACGCCTGCGGGGGTGCGCCAGGGCTGGGCGACGCGGCTGGGCGGAGACGGCGTCAAGGTGGCCGACCTGCCCTTTGAGGCTGGCCAATTGCACGGTTGGGAGCGCCGCTACGGCGTCGATGGCGCCAAAGTGGCCGAGGTCGAGTGGCGCAGCGGTCAGGCGTGCTGCGGCGTCAAGACCTACTGGGCCTCTGGGGCCCTGCAAAGCGAGCGGACCTACATCGACCTGGCCGAAGACGGCACTGAGACGCGCTTTCACGACCGCGACCCCGCCTCGGGCCAGGACCACCAGCCGCAGCTGCAAGTCAGCCTGGCCAAGGGCAAAAAGCACGGGCGCGCCAAGCTGTTTGAGCGCGACGGCACCCTGCGCGCCGAGCTGCCGTTTCACCAGGACCTGCGCCACGGCCAAGAGGTGCGCTTCTACCCAGACGGCAGCAAGCAGGCCGAGTACCAGTGGCAGCAGGACCGGATGGTCGGCATAGGGCGCACCTTCTGGGCCAACGGCCAGCTGCAGAGCGAATTCCCGGCCGAAGACGGCGCCGGCAACGGGCTGGAGAGGCGCTACACGGCCGAGGGCAAGCTCCGCATGGAAGTCCCGCTGGTGCGCGGCAAAAAGCACGGCGAGGCCAAGGTCTATGACGCCAAAGGACGCCTGCTGGCGACGCTGACCTATGCCGATGACCTGCAGGAGGGGCCCGAAGTCCGTTTCCGCAATGGCAAGAAGCTGGGAGTGTGGCTGTGGAAGGCTGACCAACTGGTAGAAGAGCCCAAGGTCGCCGATCCAGTGGTGGCAGAGGGCGGGCGGCCGGCGGGCCAAGACAAGGCGCTGGTCCTGGAACCCCCAGACGACACCGCTGACTCCGACCTGGTGCGAGAGGACGCCCGCCAGGCGGCCCAGGCGGCTGCGCAGGCACCCAAGGGCAAGCCAGGCAACGGCAAGGCAGAGGCGCCAGTGGCCGCTGTCGTGTCGGTCTACTGGCCCAACGGCCAGCTGCGCAGCGTCTACCCCGTTCGCGGCAAGGGCACAGAGGTGCAGTTTCACGACAACGGCGAAGTCGCCATGGTCGCCACGGTGGTCAACGGCGTACGCCAGGGGCTGACCCGGTTCTTTGACCGCAGCGGCGCCCTGTCTGGCCAGGTGGTGTACGTGAACGGCGGCAAAGAAGGCGACGAGCTGCGCTTTGGCCGCAGCGGCGAGAAAGCCGGCGTCTACCCGTTTCGCCGCGGTCAGCCGGTCGGCGTGGCCCGCACCTGGTACCGCGATGGCGCCCTGCAGAGCGAGTTTCACCACGACCCGGGCCAGCCAGCCGGTGTCGAAGTGCAGTACCACCGCGATGGCCAGGTCCGCATGTATGTTCCGCTGCGCTTTGGAAAACGCCACGGCACCGCCACTATCTATGACGAGCGCGGCCGCAAGTGGGCCGAGGTCCCGTGGCAAAATGGCAGCCGCCACGGCGTTGAGCTGCGCTTCTCTTCCGAAGGCAAGATTATTGGCCGGATGCGCTGGGACGGCGACAAGCAGGCCCCGGTGCCGGCGTCGATCTAGCCGCCCAGCCGGACCCAAGGCTTCAGATCCACTGCAGCTGGCTTGGCGAGCCCCTACTCTGGCAAGAATAGAGCGGCAGACTGTGCTTGCAGGGTCCTACGGCTGCGGCTGCTACTTAAGCGAGGCATTCCAGCGGTCGCTAGAGCCACGCCCAGACTGGCTGAAAGGCGCCGCGGCAAATGGCCCTGCTTCGGTCAAATCCCTATCCAGCACACGTGCATACACCAGACGGTCCTCTGTCTCCATGTGGCTGCGCAGGTGGACGTCAAACTGGTAGACCGCCGCTACCAGCGCTGGCCCGGTAGACTGGGACAGCATCCCCTCTTCGGCAGCGCACAGGTGACCGGCCAGGCGCTCAAGTTCCTCTTCAAAAGACTGATGTTCCATGCGCAGGCCTCGCACCGGTGCCCTCAGCTCCGCCAGTCTGCCGGTGCGCAGCCATGGAAACAGCAGCTCGTCTTCGCGCTCCATGTGGTCCACCACCGCCTGTAGCAGTGCTGACAGCCCCAGATGAAAAGCCTGCAGCGCTTCGTTCCACGGGTCGCTGGCCACGGTGACGTCTAGCGCAGCCCGCACCTTGCGCACGTCTTGGTACAGCACCGTGTGCGCGTTTCGGCAGAACTGATCAAAGTCAGAGCTGATAAGCGCAGCGATTTCTACACTTTGGCGGCTAGCAGCGCGGGTCGGTGCTTCTAAAACGTCGCGATGCATGGCACACCTCCGCGGGTTGCCCCAGCGGCTGCAGGATGGAAGGCCTTTGGCTCAGTAAACGTCCTGCGTCGGCCTGTGCAAGCGAAATCGACTCTGCTTGCTGCGGCGCTCTGTCACCGCACTGTCATGGCGCGGCAGGGGCTGGCTGTGACGGCTGCGCGCCAGGGCTGGGGCCTGCCTCTGACGCTTGGGCAAGCTTGAGCTTTTGGTCTATCTTTCCAAGCAGATCACTTGGACCGGCCTTGGCCAGCTCCTGGCGAGCGCGGCGCCAATGCTGTTGGGCCAGGCCTTTCTTCCCCTGGATCCACAAGGCATTGCCCAAGCCGTCCATAACCAGGGCATTGGCGGGCTCTTGTGCCAGGGCCGCCGCGTACTGCAATTCCGCATCAGGGGCACGGTGTTGTCTCAGCAACAGGTGGGCCAGCCGCAGCCGCGCCGCCCCGTCTGCTGGCTGGCGTTGCAGCAGCGCCCGCAGCCCCGCCTCGGCCCCAGCCAGATCGCCGGCCAGTTCTTGCGCAATCGTCAAGTTGGCGGCAATGCCCAAGTCTGCTGGGTCAGCGCGAAGGGCAGTCTGGTAGAAGACCATCGCCTTGGAGGGCTCTTTGGCGGCCATGGCCAGGTTGCCCAGCTTGTTGTTGGCCCGCGAGTCCAGCGGGTTGGCCAGGTAGGCCAGCTGGTACTGCGCCTGCGCCGCCACGGCATCGCCGCGCTTCTCCAAGGCCATGCCCAGGTCATAGTGGGCCAGCGCATTGCCTTGGGTCACCTGGGTGGCGCGGCGCATCAGCGACTCGGTGTCTTGCCAGGCCGGCAGCACCGCCCAGGACACCGCCGCCTGCGCGACCACGGCCAGCCCCGCCGCCCCGCGCACCACTGCCACGGGCAGAGACCAGCGCGCCGCCAGCGCCTGCAGAGCCGCAAAAACCGCAAGCAGCAGCGGAATCAACGGCACGTAGGTAAAACGGTCGGCGCGGGCGGCAGAGCCCAGCTGCACCACCCCGGCCACCGGCGCCACCAGCAGCAGGTAGCAGAACCACCCCACCGCCACAGCGGGGACAGCCCGGCGGAACCGCCAAGCCAGCGCACTGACCAGCACCAGCGCCGACGCGGCCAGCCACACCAGCGGCCACTGCAGCGCCGGCCCGGGATGGGGATAGTGCACCGCCAGGTCAGAGGGCCACAGGGTCTTGCCGGCGTAGGTGGCGACCCCGACCACGGCGTTGCCCAGGCGCAGGGGCAGAGGCAGCTCGCCGTCGCTGACCACGGCCCCCAGCTGCTGCTGAGCGTAGTGGGTGATCCACGGAAACGGCAGCGCCAGCAAGACAAAAGGCAGCTTCTCTGCTACCCGCTGCCGCCAGCCGCCCGCGCCCTCCCTCAGGCGCTGCAGCGGCCAGGCATCGGCCACAAGCAGCACCAGCGGCAAAGTCACAAGGCTGGCCTTGGAGAGCAGGCACGCCAAAAACGCTAGCAGCGACAGCAGGTACCAAGAGGGTCCCCTCGCAGCGCCGGCCGCGCGCTGCCCCCCAGGCGAAAGGTGGGCCTCAAGCTGACCCTGGGCCACCCACCGCCCCCAGCTGGCCAGCGTGACCAGCGCCCACAGTGCCGCCAGCAAATCTTTGCGGTCGCTGACCCAGGCCACCGACTCGACGTGCTGGGGATGCACGGCAAAGCTCGCGGCGACCAGCCACGCCAGCGTCGGCCCCACCGCGCGGCGCAGCACGGCCAGCACCAACAGCGCATTCGCCAAGTGCAGCGCTAGATTGTGCAGGTGATGCCCGCTGGGCTCCAGGGCAAACAGGGTCACGTCGGCCAGGTGAGACAGCCACGTCAGCGGGTTGTAGTTGCCGTAGTGGGGGCCAGAGAAGGCCCACTGCACGGTCTGCCAAGAAAGGCCCAAAGAAACCTGGGGATTTTGGTAGACGTAGTGGTCATCGTCAAAGTGGACAAAGCCAAAGCCGGCTACCTTGCCAAACACGGCGACCACCAGCACGGCTAGACCCAGGGCCGCCAGCCACGGATGGTCAAGGATCTTGAGTCCAGACGCGCGGGGGCCAGACGCCGTGGGCGTACGGGCGGGTGGAGCAGCTTGCAGTTTGGCCATTGGACTACCAGGCAGGCCTGCACCGTGGCGAAGCCGCCCACCGGCCTAAGGAACTGTGACAAATCTAGTCGACCAGCCGCCCCCTTGGTCGGAGCGGCGAGTCGGCCGGCAAGCCGCGAGCTTGCGACCCACCCGGCAGGGAACGGAGCGTCGTGAGAGAACAATCTGTTCTGTCACAGCTCCTAGGCCGCGGCTTCCAGCGCAGGGGTCGCAACGCGCTGCTTTTGTAGGTACCACAGCAGCCCCAGCGCCGGCAAGGCAGCTACCGCCGTGGCCAGAAAGAACGGGAACCAGCCCATCGACTTGGCCATCACGCCGGCGCCAGAAGCCAGCGAAGAGCGGGCCAGCGCCGCCAGCGAAGTCAGCAGCGCGTACTGGGTGGCCGTGTAGCGCGCCGAGCACAGGCTGGCCAGGTAGGCGGTAAAGGCCGCGGTGCCGATCGCGCTGGCGGCGTACTCAAAGCCAATGGTGCCGGCCAGCGCCCACACGTGGTGGCCAATCAGCGCCTGCAAGGCAAACACCACCAGCGACGCCGCCTGCAGCACGCCGCCAATCCACAAGCCGCGGACCACCCCGGCCTTGGCCACCAAAGCGCCGCCAATGGCTGCCCCGCCAAGGGTGGCGATCAGGCCAAATAGCTTGGTTGTGTTGGCAATTTCTGGCTTGGTAAACCCCAGCTCCAGCAAGAACGGATTGGTCATGATGGCGGCCAGCGCGTCGCCAAGCTTGAAGGTCGCGGCAAAAAGCAGGATGGCCACCCAGCCGCGGTGCTTAGAGAAGTCGCGAAACGGCTGCACCACCGCGCGGCTGAGGCGAGCTTGCCACACCTGCAGCGGCGTCAGGTTAGCGCGGTCGTCGCTGAGGTGGGTGGGACGGACCGGCTCGGCGCAGCCCAGCGTGGTCGCCAGGCCAACGGTCATCAGCGCGGCCATGGCCAGATAGGCCGTGCGCCAGCTAAGGAATTCAGCCATGTAGAGTACGCCGGCGCTGGACGCCAGCATGCCGATGCGGTAGCCAAAGATGGCAATGGCCGCGGCCTCGCCCTGCCCGGCTTCACCTGCACGCTCGACGCGAAAGGCATCGATCGCCACGTCTTGGGTGGCCGAGAAGAACGCCACTACCACCGCGCACAAGGCGGTGCCCAGCAGCGACTGGCGCGGGTCGCCCAGGGCCATGGCCACCAGCGCGGCCATCAGCCCGAGCTGCGACACGGCCATCCACGCCCGCCGCTGGCCCAGCCGTTGCGACAGGTAAGGCAGCGGCAGCTGGTCCACGGCCGGCGACCACAGCACCTTGAGGGTGTAGAGCATGCCGACCCAAGCGAACAGCCCTATCGACTGCAGTGTCAGTCCGGACTCCTTGAGCCAGGCCGAGAGGGTGCCGCCGGTCAGCAACAGCGGCAGACCACTGGAGAATCCCAGCAGGCCCAGGGGCCAGACCCGCCGCTCGGTGTAGACAGAAAGGCCAGAGAAAAGGCGCGGCAGCATGGCAAGCTCAGGCGGAACGACCGCTGGCCGAGCTTATCTGTAAACTGGCAACGCGCAAGAGAACCGGTCAGAAAGCCCCGGGCCGCGGCAAAGTCCAGGCCGCGGGCGCATTTCTACGGGCAGCGGACCCAAGGGCGGCTGCGGGTGCAAGACAGAGCCAGCCAGGACCTGCAGCGAGAAGGGCCACGATTTCGCCTGGGATCACCATGGCTTTACGCGCACCAGCTGCTAAGGGGCCAGGCCCGCGGCCTGCAGCAGCGGCCCTGCATCGACCCAGCGCCACTGCCCGGCCGGCAGATCGCCAAGCTCTACAGGACCATAGCGCACCCGCTTGAGCTTGACGACCGGATGACCCAGGGCCGCACACAGCCGCCGCACTTCGCGGTTGCGCCCCTCTCGCAGGGTCAGCACCAAGGTACTCTCTCGCCCTGAGGCTTTGCGCAGCTCGGCGGCGTCGGCGCGCAGGGGCTCGCCCTGATCGGTCACGCCGGCCAGCAGCCGCGGCAATTGCTCTGCCTCGACGCGGCCTTCGACCACCACCACGTAGACGCGTTCCAGCCCCAGCCGCGGGTCGAGCAGCCGGTCGTGCAGGCGGGTGTGGTTGGTCATCAGCAGCAGCCCAGAGGTCGCCTGGTCCAGCCGCCCCACGGGGATGAGGTGGTCCGGCACGTCGGTCAGCAGATCGTAAACCGTCTTGCGCCCTTGGGGGTCAACCCGGGTGGTCAGGACCCCGCGCGGCTTGTGCAGGGCCAGCACCTTGGTCGGCGCCTTGGGCTCGGCCGCCGCCCCGTCAATGACCAGCTGAACCCTCTCTGGCACCACGCCAAACTGAGGATTTGTCTGGATTGTTCCATCCACGGCCACCCTGCGGGCGGCGATCCACTGGCGCGCCTGGGTCCGCGTGGCCAGCCCCAGCTTGGATAGCGCGCGCTCCAGCGGCACCTGCCCAGGCGGCAGCTGAAACACGGACTGCGGTCGGCGCTGAAACGGCGGCGGCATGGGCTACAAGAACCGGTCCGGGACATCGGCCTGGCGATGAAAACCATTGTAGACAGGCAGCTTGCTGGTCTCAGACAGGGGATACAGCGGGGTCTTGACCAGCGAGCCGGCGCCATCGACGCGCATGGTGTGGCCGGTAACATAGGCCGCGGCGGGAGTCAGCAAGAACACAACGGAAGACGACACTTCGGCCTCCGTAGCCAAGCGCGCCGCCGGATTCTTGGCCATCAGCTCGGCGGCCATGGCCTGCACTTCATCGGGGTAGTTGTGCAGACCGCTGGAAAGCACAAAGCCCGGCGCCACCGCGTTGACGCGCACCCCCTCAGAGGCCCACTCGACCGCCAGCGACTGCGTCAGGTTGACCACAGCGGCCCGCGCGGCGCCGGTGTGGGCCATCCCGGGAAAGCCGTTCCACATATCGGCCACCACGCTGACAATCGCCCCGCCGTGGGCGGCCATCCAGTGGCGGTAGGCCGACTGGGTGACCCACCAGGTGCCGTTGAGGTTGGTGTCGATGACGGCGCGCCAGCCCTTGGGCCGGATACTTGCGGCATCGCTGGCAAATTGGCCGCCGGCGTTGTTGACCACCCCATCCAGGCGGCCAAGGCGCTGCACAATGTCGGCTACTGCGGCGTCGACGGCCACTTCGTCGCGGATGTTCAGGGGCAGCGCTTCGGCTTTGCCACCATCGGCCTGGATCTCTTCGGCCACCTTGGACAGCGGCTCTGGCCGGCGCCCCGCCAGCACCACGTGAGCCCCCAAAGACGCCAATTCATGGGCAATACACCGACCAATCCCTGTGCCGCCGCCGGTAACGAGCACCACCTGCCCGTCCAACAACCCCTGCCGAAACACCGACTGGTACCCCGCCATCGTCCCCCCGTCTGTCGCCTGCTGTGGCGCTGCCTTGAGCTCCGCCTGCTGCGGCTACCGTTCTTCTTGAAGGCCCAGGCGATCTTGCAGCCACGCCGCGCTGGTCGCCCACACCATCTCTGGCGCCGCCCGCCCGGCCATCACGCCCATGTGGCCACCCGGCACCTCGCGAAACGTCTTGTCTTGGCTGGCAAGCACCGCCAGGATCTCGCGGGCCGCCTCGGGGGGCACGATCTTGTCGGTGGTGCCGGCAAAGGCCAGGACCGGGCAGTGAATCCGCCCCAGGTCGGCGGTGTGGTCGCCAAAGCGCATGGAGCCGTCGCGGAACTTGTTGTCTTTCATAAAGTGTTCAAGCAGCTGGCGAAACGCGTCGCCGGGATAGTCGACAAAGTGGCTGGTCCACGCAGTGATCCCGTCAAAATCGTTGATGAAGTCGTCATTCCACAGGTTCATGAACAGATCGCCGTAGCGGGTGACCGCCTTGATGGGATTGGTCATGCGGAACGCCGTGCTGGACACCACCCCGGGCACGTTGCCCAGCTTTTTGGACAGGGCCTGGATTTGGCCGTGGGCATTCTGAACAAACAGCTGCACCAGCGCCATCTTGTGGGCGTCAATGGGCGAGCCGATGGTCACAATCGCCTTGACCCGCGGGTCGTCGTGGACGGCGCTGTGCATCAGGGCAAACAAGCCGCCCATGCAGTAGCCGTAAAGCACCAGCCCACCGGCGCCGCTGACGCGCACCGTCTCGTCGATGGCGTGGGGCACCCAGTCCAGGACGTAGCTCTCTAAGTTGACGCCCTCGTTCTCTGCCTTGGGCGCTCCCAGATCGAGCAGAAACACATCAAACCCTTGGCGCAGCAAGGTCTTGACCAAGGATCGCCGCGGCGTCAGGTCAAAGATCCACGGCTGCACCATCAGCGGCGGAATCAGCAGCACCGGGTAGCGCTGGCGCCGCGCCGCGATGTGCACCACCGACTGGCCCAGCTGAAAATCCTCATCCTTGACAAGCGTCTGGTAGCGGCGGAGCTTGACCAGGCCGCGCTCTGCCACCACTTCGTAGGGCATGCGATCGACCACCGCGGTGGACTCTCTCTGCAACCATTCTAGACCATTGACAAAGCCGGTCACCGCTCGCACCGCCCCGCGCTCCAGCTGGCGCAGCACCTTGGGCGGACGCTTGGCGGCGGAATGCTGAGAAGAGGCAGGCGGTTGGGGATCGGCAGGGGCGGGCGGAGTGTGGTCAGCGGTCATAGACACCTCTGGTGCAATCAAGCACGGCGGCCAAATCGGCGCAAGGGTCGGTTGAGGACTTGGCAGCGGTCGGCTAGGCTGACGCTTCACTGCCCAGCGGAACAGATGCCCCACCTCTCCTCAGGACCCCTGCTTCCCGCGGCGATGCGGCCTCTGCAAGCGCTTGCGGCGGCTGCCGATGGGCTGCGGGCGCAGCTGCTGGCCTGGGTGGGGCGGCCGCTCAAGCCGTGGCTGCTGGACCGCCAGCTGCGGGTGGCGACGGTGGGCGCCGGCCTGACCGCGGTGGCTTTGACGCTGGCGGCGCTGGTCCCGGTCTGGGTGCTGGCGTTAGGCCCCCTGGTCTGGGGCGTGCCGCACCTGGTGGCCGATGTGCGCTATCTGGTGGTGCGGCAAGGCATTCACCGTCAGCGCAGGCTGGTAGCCCTGGCCCTGGCCACGCTGGCTGTGGGCGCCGCCACCGGCCTTGGGGTGCGGGCCACGCTGCTTGGCTGCGCGGCGGCGGCGCTGGTGATGCCGGGACCGCGAAAAAAGCGCTTGGCGGTGGCCGGCTTGGCCCTGATCCTGGCGGCGCTGGCGTGGCCCCTGGGCTGGACGGCGGACCTGCTGCTGGCCCACGCCCACAACGGCGTGGCGCTGGCCCTGTGGTGGGTGTGGCGACCGCGCACCGGCAAGCTGCACTGGTGGCCCGTGGCGATGGCGGCGGCGGGGATGGCGCTGTTGCTCAGCGGAGCCCTGGACAGCTTGGCCGTCCGCAGCGGACCGACGGCGGCCTTGAACCTGGAGGATTTGGCGTGGCAATTGGCGCCGATGCCAGATGCCGTGTGGTCGCAGCGCTGGACCGCCAGCTACGCTTTTGCCCAGACCGTGCACTACGTAGCCTGGATCCACCTGGTGCCGACCGAGGACCGCAGCCGCAGTGTCCCGCGCAGTTTTCAGAGCTCTCTCAAGGCATTGCAGGCAGACATGGGCCGGCCGCTGCTGCTGCTGGCCGCGGCGGTGGCGCTGGGTCTGGCGGTGTGGGCCTGCGCAGACCTGCTGGGGGCCCGCGACCGCTACTTTCAGCTGGCCTGGTTTCACGGCCACCTGGAGCTGATGGTGGCGGCGTGGCTGCTGGTGCACGGCGTGCGGCGGGCTGACTCCGCCCTTTCTACGGCAGGTGGCGCTTGATGGTGGACGGCAGCTACCTGCTGATGTGGCTGGGCGCTTTTGCCCTGACCCAGGTGATTGAGGCGCCGATCTATGCGCGCTGGAGCGTGCGCGGCAACTGGCGCGCGGCCCTGCTGGCCAGCACCTGGACTCACCCGGTGCTGTGGTTCATTGCCACGCCGCTGTGGCGCGAATTGCGCTGGCCGCTGGCGGATCTGGTCGGAGGAGCGGATCCGGCGGCGTGGGACATGCCGGTGCTCTACGCCATGGAGCTGACCATTGCCGTGGCAGAGGGCGCGTGGCTGCGGCGCTGCGGCGGCGTCCGGCCGTGGCTGTGGGCGTTTGCCGGCAACGGCGCCAGTTTTCTGACCGGCGAGCTGATCTACTGGGTCACGGGCGCCGGCTGAGCCATGCTGTGCAGGTGCGCGCCAGGTTGAGCTTTGAGCGCCATCAACGCCGGCCCGACTGAGCGCTGGGTCGGCCTTGGGTTGCCCAAGCTCGGCGGGTGTTGGCCTGCGCCCGCTTGTTGCCCAGATCCCGCGGCAGCGGCGATTGGTGCAAGCCGCATGGGTCCTTGCACCAGCCAGGTTCAGGCCTGCGACACGCTGCTAGCGGTGGCGAGCGCTCTGGGGGTGGCCGCCGCGGGCTACTTGGCCAGGACCTGCACCGCCACGGGCGTGGTGCCAAACTTGAAGCCGGTCGTGGGGTTGGGGCCCACACAGAAATCGACGGTCGCCCCTTGGTCCAGATACGGCTCGGCCGACAGCGTTTGCGTGCTGTCGATCAGCACCGGCGCTTGGGTAGTCGCAGTGCCTTGAACCGCCACCAAGGCCACCATGTGGCCGCCCGGGTCGCCGGGAAAGAAGGTTGCTTTGATGGCGTAGTTTCCAGATTTCGGCGCCTTCCAGCGCAGCACCGAATAGACCGGCTTGGCCATGTCGCCCTTGATCGCGCCTGGATGCAGAGAAATCTGCCCAGGATCCAGCCACACCAACGGCTGAGCTGTGGTGTTGGCAAAGATCGAGGGCACAAAGTCAGGGCCGATAATCGACTTATCAAACCAGAATATCAGGCCTTGATAGACGTCTTTGTCGGCATACACTTGCAGTGGCCCAAGCTTGGGGAAGCTGCCGCTGGCCACCGTCGCTCAGCCATACGTCCAAACGCCATTGGGGTTCTGGGTGTTTGACCAGACCGAAGAATTGACCCAGCCCGCCTTGCATGCCCCGCTGGCACACGCATCGCCAACGCTGCACGCGTCCCCATCGTCGCAGAGAGCCGCGTTCGCCGCGTGGGTGCAGCCCTTCAGGTAGGCGCAGGTGTCGTCGGTGCAGCTGTTTTGGTCATTGCAGGGGTTGATCTCTCCCAGGCACTTGCTCGCGATACACAAGTCACCAATTGTAAAGGGATTTCCATCATCGCAGGGACCGGATTGCGAGGTGTAGACGCACTTGCCGCTGCTGCAAGTATCGCTGGTGCAAGCGTTGTTGTCGTTGCAGGTGATGAGCTTGCAGAGGTCCAGGGCGTCCGGCTCAGCTGTGTCTTGGGGGCTGGCATCGCCCGTCCCGCCGTCGCCGTCGCTCGCGCTGGTGCCAGTCGCGTCGCCGCTGTCGGCCACCCCGTCGGCAGCCCCATCGGTGTCGAGAGCATCGCTCTGGGGGGCCCCATCCGCGTCGACAAGGGCATCCACGTCGGCGGCTGTGTCCACGTCGGCAGCTGTTTCTGCGTCGGCAGCTGTGTCTGCGTCGGCAGCTGTGTCTGCGTCGGCAGCTGTGTCTGCGTCGGCAGCTGTGTCTGCGTCGGCGGTTGCGTCCGCGTCGCTCGCAGGGCCGGAGTCGCTGCCCGCCTCGGCGCCTACATCGGCCAGAGGCTGGGCGGCGTCACTGTCCACACCTTGAGTATCCTGTACTTCTGCATCCAGTTCGGGGCTCTTGGTGTCCTCGGTCAGCTCCGCTCGGCAGCCCGCCAGTCCCAGCCCTACCCCAAGCAGCAGCACCACGGCCAAGCGCAGCGCTAGAGAAGCCCGCAGGCCCTCGATGGTGTCTGGTCTCCATGCATCCTTCCGTGCTAGAGCGCGCCAACTGCCGATGGGCTCGCCCTACGCCCAGCGGATGGGACTCGCGGCATCGCCAGCCGCCCTGTGGAGTGCCACCAGCGTGCCGCCTGCGGCTGAGATGGGCCCAGCCGTCAGCCGCCAGCCTACGCCAGGAGCTCCCCTCCCTCAACCCGGAAATCATGTGTTAGTTCAGGCTCATGCGCTGGGTCCGCCGTGGGCCGCGGTCGACTGCGAATCGCTTGGCGGCGGCCTTGACCTCGGGGTCGATGAGGCGTGCGAGTTTGGCGGTCCTAGGCAGCATCGGGCCCCGGAGACTGCGGGAGCCAACTGCCGCAGCAAGGCCGGAATCGCAACCGTTGAGAGGGCAGCGTGGTCGCGGGGTCTTGGTGGGGGCATCCTGGCCCGCCGCCGCTGTGCGGCAGCGCTGCCAGGACCGCGCCCTATCGCCCGGCTTGCCAGCCGGTCGCTTGCCCGGGGGGGTGGCTAGCGGTCGGGCGGGGCGAATTCCATTGGCGGAATCGGGATCAGACATTGCCTAGGGGAGTGTCGGACAGGCGCCAGCAGAGCATTTGCGGGGCCTATGTTGATGTTTGTCTAGTTTACGAATAACTAGGTGGTTGACAGATAACAGGGAGCACCGTCGGTCGCGCTCTGCCGTGGTTGGGTCCGTCAACTGACGCCCACCGGCGCCCACCGTAGCCTTGGCTCCTCCACCCCTGTGAGGCCCCAATGAGCGAGAAGAAGACCTACCCCGGCGGCTGCCACTGCGGCCAGGTTCGGTTCGAAGCCGACATCGACCTGGCGACCGTGTACGCGTGCAACTGCTCGATGTGCAGCAAGATGGGCTGGCGGCTGAGCTTTGTGCCAGAGTCTGACTTTCGCCTGCTACAGGGGCAAGAGGCGCTGACGGACTACCAGTTCAACAAGAAGCACATCCACCACTACTTTTGCCGGAATTGCGGCGTGCGGCCCTTTGGCCACGGTCACGACGGCACGGGCAAGCACATGTACTCCGTCAACGTGCGCTGTTTAGACGGTGTGGGCGAAACTGCTGACGAATTGCCACTGCACCGCTTTGACGGCAAGAGCCTGTAGCCAGCAAGAGCCTCTGGGCCGTGCAGCGCGCACGCCCGCTCAAAGCCTCGATATTCGCCTTCAAGTGCGGCGTCGAGCGGCAGCAACGGGGTTGTCGGCCTGGGACCGTCAGGGTCCCTGGGTGCCATGCTGCGGTCGTCCGAAGCGCAGGTGTGCGGGATCGGCTGGTTGATGCAGGCCGACCTGCGGGGTCTTTCTTTCGGCCATCGAGCTTGCGCTGCCCAGAACCCGCCTCTCACTTGGGGTTGGATGCACCAGGACGGCTATTTGCCCGCGGTCCCCTTCTCTGTGGAACAAGCGCCTTTGACCGTGCAAGCCTTCTTGCTTTTCTTCCCAAGCTTCTTGTCTGAGGAGGCCTCGGCGTCTCCGGGCTTGGCCGCCTGCTTGCCGTCGTCGGCCTTGGCCGTGGTTTCTGCGGCTGCGGCGACAGGCACGGCTACGGCCATGGGGCTGGCAGCCAGCATCAAGGCCACCAGGGCCGCCATTCGGGTCATCTGCTGCTTCATATCATCTTCCATGCTGGGCGGGCCGGGATTGGCCTGCGCGCAGCGTACCAGTTTCAGGTGCGCGGACCGTCTTACGCGGTTCTTAGACGGCGCGGCGATTGGCATGGGCATGACCGACCGCCTCTCCCCGGTCACTATAGCGTATTTCATGGGGTTTTCCGCCAGGATACGGAAGCTGCGGGTTAGAGCACCCGGTACCGGCCGCCCCTGGCGCCTACCCCGTGCGATCGCGAGCGCGCAATGCATTCCGCTCAGCGACGGAGAGGACGCGCACGGGGGCTATGGGTGCAGCACTGTCGTCAAAGAATGGGTTGCGCTTGCCTCTGCTCGCCCACGCCGACGCAGCCACGAACCACAGCGAGTTCAGCGCCTGACCCACGCTGACCGTGTTCGCCGTGCCCGGCGGCGGTGGCGCCGTCGCAAAGCGCCCTTGAATGCCCATAAGCGGCGGAAACTGCGTTGCCTCTCCATGTAGCGCTGCTCGCGAAAGTCCAATAAATGGCAAGCGCGGCTTGTACATCACGTTGCCCAGCGGCGTTTGGCAGCACGTTGTGAAGAAGCGAAACATGCCGCGGTCGGACAGCCGCAGACAGCCGATGTGGGCGTGCCCCTGGGCCAATTGCAGGTTGCCGGGCCGGATTTGAATGACGGTGCTTCCGCCCGCAGCGTCAAGGATGTCGCGGCGCTCAAGCTCATGGGCAAACGCCCGGCAATCGTCGCAATAGCACACCCCGCCCTGGGCGCCTTCCAGGTCGACCGTGCCTTGGACGGCCCCACACCGGCAACTCAACTTCACCTGGTTCATCCTGGCTCCTGCCTGATTCAACGATGCTACACCGGCTTGACCTCATAGCACAAACAGCTGAAGAGGCAGGTCACTGCACAGGTGCGGCAAGCGCGGCTGCCGTGAGTGGCGGAGGTGTCAGGTATTTCCAATTAACAATTAGCCCCGTCCCGCGGGCGCACGGCCTGCAGACCATCGGCAAGTTGCCACAGCGGCGCCGCCAAGTTGGGCTCCGCAACCACACCAGTACTGAGCGGCGCCCACAGGCGCTTGGGGGCAAAGTCGGGTGGAAGCCTTGCCCAGAACAGACCGACTGATAATACTCAGCATAGCCCGCAGAAAAGCCCCTGCAGCTCGGCCGTCGCGAGCCAGCTGGGGCGGGTCACCAATCCCACGTAGGCGGCGTGGCTTGGCCAAAGCGGGTCCTCGACCGGCCCCACGCCAGCGCGCAGCGGGTTCTGGTGCACGGACATCAGGAGGTGTCGCCCGTACGTCTCGGTATCGACTAGGCGATTGTGGCAGCGACAAAGAAGTATTCACGGCGGGCACCACGGTTCATGACGTCGTGACGAGCGCCAGGAAAGTCGAGGCGGCGAAGGCGCATGCGGCGAGCACCCAGGTCCCGGCTAATTGGCAATTGGAAATACCTGACACCTGCTTATCGGCCCAGCAGCTTGCCGCTGTGGGTCGAGCTGTGGACCCCGCGGTGCAGCCGCAGCTCTTGGCCCGCCGCGCGACCGGCCGACAAGGCCGAGGTGTGGCCCACCGTACTGCGGGTCATTGAGCGCAGGTGCGGGTGCTCGGCTGCCACAAACTCCTCTAGGCCGCGGTCGCCGATCCACACCAGCCCCCTGTCTTGGCTGACTTTTCTCTCTGCCCGCAGCTTGTCTCTAAAGCCCAGCAGGACGCCCGCTGCAAACTCGCGGCGAGCGGTGCGCCCAGAGTGCTGGCGCGCCTGCTCTTTCCACAGCCGCTGGCAGGCGTTGTAGAGAAAGTCGTGGACGTAGTGGGCCAGGTCCAAGTTGGTGTCAGAGCCCAGCAGCTGCAGCTGACGGCGGTTGTCATCGGTTAGCGCGTCGTAGGCGCTGACCCACACGGCATCGACAAAGAAGAACTCGGTGAGGATGGCGCTGACCAGCTTGGCCGGCAAGCCGACCGTTTTCATGGTCGCCCCCACCCGCAGGGTCCGGTAGTCGCTGCGCTGGTGGGCCTGGGCCAGGTCAAGGTTGTGCATCAGCAGCAGGCGGTTGGCGTTGGCCATGGCCGCCTCTGCCTCGTGCACGTTCTGGCTCTCTGCCAGCGCCAGCAGCTTCTTGACCTTGTTGAGCACCTTGTCAGCCGCGTCTTGAAGGGGCCCGCGCTGCGCCGACGCCCGCGCCGCCACCCGCAGCCGCCGGCAGCCTTCGGCAAAGGCCGGACCGTGGGCGGTCTCGCCGTGGGCCTGCAGCACTTCGTCGGCAAACTGATGGGCCATTTCATGGTAGAGCGTGTCCTCTACCTCGTGCCACGGCTGGGCCAGAATGTGCGCCTCGCTGATCGAGATCTCGCGCACCTGCCGCCGCCAGCGCCCGAGCACGGCGTGGCTCTGCACATCGATCATCAGCACCGGCGGTTGCAGCGCCGCCCCCAGGTGGGTGCGGTTGGCCTGGTGCCACAGGTAGCGCAGCCGCTCCAGCCACAGTGGATGAAAGTGCGCCCGCTGCGGCGGCAGCAGGTGGGGAGGGCGAGATGACGACGGCGGCGATTGGGGTGGGCTCATGGGCGCAGAACTGTGCACCAATTGCCAGCGCTATTGCAACCTGAGGGTGGGTACCCTACCCTGCGCCCCCCGCGGGTACTGCCCCCGCGTTCCCTTCTGGGCGTGCGACCTTGGCCGCTGCCCGCTCTATCTCCAGTCCGCCGGCGCAGGAGCGCATTGCCAATGGCCATCAAGCCGCTGAAGAAGCTAAAGCTGCAGGGTTTCAACAACCTTACCAAGACGCTCAGCTTCAACATCTACGACATCTGCTACGCCCGCACTCAGGACCACCGGCAGCAGTACATCCAATACATTGACGAAGCGTACAACGCCGAGCGTCTGACCCAGATCCTGTTGAATGTCTGCCGGATCATCGGCGCGCATGTGCTCAACATCGCCCGAGAAGACTACGACCCGCAGGGCGCCAGCGTGACCATGCTGATCGCCGAAGACGAGATCAGCGGCAAGACCATGGCCTTTGACGACAGCGAAGGCCCGGGCCCCCTGCCCGGCGCGATTCCGCTGTCGCAGGTGGTGCGCGAAGGCGTAGAGCTGCCGCCCAAGAAAGAGACGGTGGTCGCCCACCTGGACAAGTCGCACATCACCGTGCACACCTATCCAGAGAGCCACCCAGACAACGGCATCTCGACCTTCCGCGCCGACATCGACGTCTCAACCTGCGGGCGCATCTCGCCGCTCAAGGCGCTGAACTACCTGTTGCACTCCTTTGAGTCCGACATCGTGACCATTGACTATCGCATCCGCGGCTTTACCCGCGACGTCAACGGCAAGAAGTTCTTCATTGACCACAAGATCAACTCGATCCAGAACTTTATCGACAAGGACTCGCGCAATCGCTACCAGATGCTCGACGTCAACGTCTACCAAGAGCACATCTTCCACACCAAGATGCTGCTCAAGGACCTCAACCTCTCCAACTACGTGTTCGGCACCGACGTCGACAAGC
The DNA here is from genome assembly GCA_903919145.1 of uncultured Myxococcales bacterium. GTDB lineage: Bacteria > Myxococcota_A > UBA9042 > UBA9042 > UBA9042 > SXRM01. The sequence goes on along the minus strand of CAIXGW010000356.1, from coordinate 6,840 downwards.
TGGGAGATGAGGAGCTAAAGACCGTCAAGAAGAGGCTGCGCCGCGAAATGCTAGAGATCTTCTATGGTCGGCGCATGAAGAAGGGCTTGATGTTCAGCTGAACACGCCGGCCCCGCGCCTGCTTGGCCTGCCGCCGCCCGGCGACCGGTACGCGATCCAGTGCCAGTGCCAGTGGATGCCAGTGCCAGTGGATCGGCCCAACTCCTGTAGACAGGTTCCGGGAGCCTTTGCGATGCTGTCAGCGGATTTGGGTCGCAACGACCTTGGAGCGACGCCCATGCGAAGGCTGTATGACCTGGTAGACCAGTACGACGCCGCCGGCCCGGAGCGAGCCAGCGCCATTGAAGCCGAGATCTGGCAGACCTACGGCCTGGATCGGGCGATTCTGGTTCTGGACATGTCGGGATTCTCTAGAATGACGCGGCGTTTTGGCATCGTCCACTACTTGGCGATGGTGCGGCGGATGCAGAAGACCACCCAGCCGCTGGTCGAGGCGTTTCAAGGGCAGGTGGTCAAGTACGAGGCCGACAATCTCTTTGCCACCTTTGCCGAGCCGGGTCAGGCGGTCAAGTGTGCAGCGGCGATTGCCGATCGCTTTGAGACATCCAATGATTTCACGGCTGACGAGCGCGACATCCACGTCAGCATTGGCCTGTCTTGGGGCAAGATCCTGCACGTGCCGGACCACGACTTCTTTGGCAACGCCGTCAACATCGCCAGCAAGCTCGGCGAAGACCTGGCTGGCCCTGAAGAAATCCTGATCGATGACGAGCTGTACCGCCACCTGCCGTCGCCGATGGGCGGACTGCGGTTTGAGCCGTTGGAGTTCTCTGTCAGCGGGCTGTCTCTGAGCGCCTGGCGGCTGGTGCGGTCGGCGAAACAGGGCTAGCGCTCAAGACAGCTGGTTCGGTCTGGGTTGTACCCGGAACAGGCCTCGGGTTTGGGGTACCAGCTCTCGCCCCAGCGGCAGCTACTTCTGGTCCTGCACCACGGCGCCCAGGCCTTCGATGCGCACGATGGTCATGGGCTCTTTGACAGAGGCGCGGTCGAACGGCTTGCCCTGCTCCAGGGCCTCGTGCTCGGCGACCTTGATGCTCTTCTCCATGTCCAGGACCATCTTGCGGATGACGCCTTCGGCCACCACGCGCTTGCCGACGTTGTCCTGGCGGAAGGTCATCACGCCGTCTTGCACCTTGAACTTGATCGACTTGCCGTCGGCCGCCTTCATGTTGAACCAGCAGCCGGCCATCTTGCAGACTTCTTGGATCTCGCCGTCGATCCGCACGCGCTTGCCAACGAATTCGTCAGGATTGGCCAAGATCTTTGCGGCATCCGTCGCCTGGGCCAGGGTCACGCCTGCGCCAAACTTCTCGCCGTCCAGCTTGACTTCGGGACCGTGCTCGGCGGCCACCTTGGGGTCAATCTCTACTGCGCAGGCCGGGTTGTCTCCGCCGTGGGCGCAGGCCGGGTTGGCGGCTTTCTCGCCGTCTGCGGCCGCTGCAGTGACCGCTGCTGGGGCATCGACGGGCGATGCGGCTTGCGGCACAGCCGCTGCGTCCACGGCTGCGGGCGCCTCTGGGGCGGGCTTGGGGGCTTCTACGGCCGCGGCTGGTTCCGCCGGCTTGTCTTTGCCGCATGCGCCGATGATCGCGACGCTGGCACAAATCACACATCCTTTCAAATAGCTGCGCATGCTGACTCCGAGCCCGCATCTTGGGCGGGGTCAAGATGCTAGCGCATCTTGCGCGGCGGCGATAGGCAAACCCGCCAGGCCAATGGTTGCAGCCCAGCACTGGCCTTGTGCTATTCTCCGAGCGCGGCTCTTCTCCTAGGCGACGGCTGAAGCGATGCAGGGGAATCCGCGACTGGAGTCTGGCCATGCGCGTGTGTTTGCAGTGCGGAAAGTCGACGGACGGGCTGTTTTGCCCCACGGACGGCATGGCGACCATTGTGGCCGACCGAAAGCCAACGACCACGGATCTGGCGCCCCAGAGCATTTTTGCCGGGCGCTACCGCATCCTGGGCACGCTGGGCCGCGGCGGCATGGGAGCCGTCTACGACGCGCAGCACACCGGCACCGGCCAACGGGTCGCGATCAAGACGCTGCTGCTGGACACGGCTCAAGAACCGCAAGCGGTGCGGCGCTTCTTTATGGAAGCCAAGCTGACCGCCAGCCTGCAGCACCCCAACACAATTAAGGTATTTGACTTTGGCCAGTCGGACGATGGCATCTTCTTTCTGGCGATGGAGCGCCTGCAGGGCGAGACGCTGGGCGAACGCCTGACGCGCTACACCGCCACGGGTCAGCGGATGGCCGAGCAGGAAGCTGCGCACATTGCCGTGGCCGTGCTGCGGTCCCTGGCCGAAGCGCATCGGGTCGGACTGGTGCACCGCGATCTCAAGCCGGGCAACATCTTTGTGCACGACCTGGGCGGCGGCGAGACCATGGTCAAGGTCCTGGACTTTGGCATTGCCAAGAACGCCGAGACCCAGCTGACCGCCAGCGGAACGTCTTTGGGGACGCCGGCCTACATGAGCCCCGAGCAGGTCATGGGCGGCGAGCTGGATGGCCGCAGCGACCTGTATTCGCTGGGCGTGGTCCTCTACCAGTGCGTGGCTGGGCGGGTGCCGTTTCAAGGCGACTCGTCCTACACGGTGATGATCAAGCAAGTGCATGAGCCGGCGCCGGATCTGGAGCAGCTGGCCTCGGTCTCAGAGGGCTTTGCCCGGGTGGTCGCCCAGTCGCTGGCCAAGACCCCGCAAGAGCGCTATGCCGACGCCACTGCCATGCGCGAAGCCCTGGAGTCGCATTTGCAGGGCCGCGTCCACGCGCCAAGCGCTGTCAACAACCCCGGGGCCGTGGGCCCTGCTCAGGGGGCGGCCAACCTATCGACGGGCACGGCAGTCGCCGCAGTCGCCGCAGCCGCCGCCGTTGCCGGCACGCCAGCCTCGCGGACGCGCCAGGCCCAGGCTCCGCAGCAGGGGCAGGCCCCGTTGCCAGAGCCAGCCCCGCCGCGCCGGATGGCCCCCGCTGCCGCAGCGCCGCCGCCGCCGCCGCCCCCGGCAGCGCCGCGGTCAGGCCCACGCCCAGCGCCGACGCCGGCCCACCCCTCGATCGACCCGCCCAAAGGCTCCGGCAGTCGGGCGCCGCTGTACGCGATGGGGGCCGTGGCAGTGTTGGCCGCTGCGGCCGCCGCGCTGTGGTACCTGCGCGGCGAGACAGAGGTCGAGACGGCTGCAGCCGCTGTAGGTTCAGAGGCCTCTGGGTCGGCCGCCAGCGCAGCGACGGCGCCGCCGGCTGTGGCGGGCCCCGATGCCGGCCCCGCCGTGCCCGCTGCCGCCGCAGATGCCGGAGTCGCCGCGCCCGCTGCCGATGTTGCAGCTGCCCCCAGCCTGCCCGCCGCCGACGTGGCCGCAGCGGCCGAGCCCGACACCGCGCCCGCCGCCGCCGATGGGGCCGCCGCGCCCGCCGAAGAGCCAGCGGCCCTGCCGCCGCTGGACCCGCCGGCCAAGGCCGAAGATGTCCTGGATGTGCCTGTGGAGCCAGCCGCGGCCGAAGAGGCGCCCAAGCCAAAGCCCAAGCCCAAGCCGGTCATCAAGAAGCCGACCACCAACCGCGCGCCCGGCGGCGGCGGCACGGGTGGCCGCGCCGGCAGCTCAGGCGCAACCGGCGGCGGTGGCGGCAGAGCTCCGCGGTAGCGGCAATTTTACAGAGAGCGGTCTGACTCAAGGCGCTTGGTGCACCAGCGCAAATTGGCCCGCGACCTGGCCAATTCCTGCCGGCGGCCGATAGCCCGGGCCCAAGCCTGCACGGCCGAGGCGCAGTCATCGGCGCGCGCCGCCAGCACTCCTGCCGTAAAGTCAGCCGGATAGCCCGGATCCAGCTCGGCCAGCTGGGCCAGCAGCTCGGCGCGCCGCTGGGGCAGCAGGCCCTCATGGGCTTCGACCCGCCAGCGCAGCAGCAGCGCCTGCACGTCGGTGGGCAGGCCCGGCCGCGGGGTCAGCCGCGCCCCCAGATCGAGCACGCGCTGACTGGCCAGGGCCTCTACCACCAATTGGGCGGCCGGCGCCAACGGATTTCCTACCATCAGCCGCTGGATGCCGGTGCCGCGCAGCGCCGTCAGCAAGCCGGGCGCCAGCTGCTGCAGCGCCGCCCCGCGCGGGTCGCCGGCCAACCGCTGCAGGTCGCGCTGCGACTCCGGCAGCTGGGCCAGGGCAGCGTCCAGCTGAATGCGCACTTCTACGCCATAGCGGGCCGCCACCGCCTGCAGGGCGTCTTCGCCGCGGGCCAGCACCAGCCGCCGCACCCGCTCTTCCGCGGTCGCCAGCAGCTGGCGGGCGGCAAAGTCGTGCTCGGCGGCCAGCGCCCCCAGCTCGGCTTCGCGGCCCAGCCATGCCGTCAGCTCGCGGCGGATGCCGTCTTCTTCTGCCCCCAAAGGTGGATAGCGCTTGAGCAAGGCGGCGGTGCGCGCGTGCATCTCGGCGACTTCCCAGGGCTGGCCGGGCCACTGGCTGAGCTCAAGCGATGGGGCCTCGCTTGGCAGGGCCACGGGAGCGTAAAGGATGCTCACCGCGGCGGTAAGGAGCAGCGCCGCCAGCGTCACCCACACAAGTCCGCGTGGAACCACCAGAACGGCCTCCTCCAGGCCGTCGGAGTCGACTGGCGCAGGCTGGGCAGGTAGCAGGTCTGGGGACACGAGGTCGGCGGGCGCAGGCTCAGCGGGCGCAGGTTCAGCGGGCGCAGGCTCAGCGGGCGCAGGCTCAGCGACAGCAAGAGCGGGCCCTGGATCGGTCACGGCGCGCTCTTGCCTGGGCAGAGGGTGGCCAGCAGCGACTGGATGCGCGGGTTGGACCAGCGCTGGCCGGCCACAAAGCGGCCCAGCAGCTTGCCTTTGGAAATTACCCAGGTCTCAGGCAGCTTTTCTGTGCCCATCTTCATGCGCAGCATCTTGGCGGGGTCGCCTTCTTGGCCCTCGGGATCGCGCAGCCACACCCCGGCGGCGGGAACGGCGGTGCCAAGGGTCTTTTCTAGCGTCTGATCATGCGCCTGCCAGTCATCGTCGTAGCTGACGGCAACCATCTTGCAGCCGCGCGTCTCCAACTGCTGGGCCAAGGCCGCGATCTCAGGTAGCTCTTCTAGGCACGGCGGACACCAGCTGGCCCAGTAGTGCAGCAGCACCGTGTCCGCCCCCTGGGTCAGGCCGCGCAGGGTCGGCGCGCTCTGGCTCGGCGCCTTGGGATGGGCCTGCAGCGGCAGATCGAGCTCGCCCTCGCTGAGCAGGCGGTCGTGGGCCTCTGCCCCAGCCGATGCCAGCAGGCCGCGCACCCGGTCTACCCCTTGATTGGGCTGCACATAGCGCCAGCCCACCGCGGCCGCCACAGCCACCAACAGCACGCCGCCAATCCAGGTGCTGCGCTGGGCCGTGCCTACATTCGCCTCAGTTTCGGTCAGTCCCATGTCCGTCGGTCCCATGTCCGTCAATCCCATTTGCGTCTGTGCCATTTGCGTCGGCGCCTATTGCGGCCGCTTGCCATTGGACGGCGCAAGGGGCCGCGGATGCAAGGTATCACCGCGGCCCAGTCGTGCCAATCGGCGCGGCGAGATTTGCGGTGGCGGCCGCCGGCGGATCCAGGGCGACGGGAGTCAGCGCCTCGGGCAACGTCGCCCCTTCGACCCGGGCCGAGCCGGGCGGCGGCAGGATCGGCGCCAGGGCCTTGGCGTAGGTCGGCAGCAGCGGTTCTTCCGCAAAAATGACCCAAACCAGCTGATCGCCCAGCGGGTACACCAGCACGCCCTCTTGGCGCTGCTCAAATTGCCCGGAGGCGTTGGCTCGCTCAAAGGCGGCCTGGTCGCCGGCATCCATGGAGAACAGCGCCTCTCTCTGGCCCAGGACCAGCAGGCCAGACAGCGGCAGCGGCCAGCACGGCATTCGCCCGGTACGCAGCGCCCAAGCGCCGTCGGTCAGGTCGCCACGGCAGCGCAGGCCCTGCTTGTTCAGCGTGCCGCGGCGCAGCTCTGTTGGGTAGCGCACCTGTAGGTCGTCAAAGCGAAACTCGTCGGTCTTGTAGGCGGGCCAGCGCAGCGGATGGGGCAAAGCACTGGCCGCCGCCGCCACCGCCGCCACCAGACCCAGCGTGGCCAGCAGCGCCAGCAGGCGCATCCACGGCTCGGCCAAGCGCCAGCTACCACTGCGCGACAGCGGCAGGAACTGCGGGCGCAGCAGCAGCCCCAGCGCCAGGCCGCCCAGCGCCCCGCCCAGGTGCGCCACCTGATCGACGCGCTCGCCAGACAGCGACAGCAGCAGCACCAGGGCCAGCGCTGGCACCCCGACCATCGTCCAGCGCAGCCGCGGCCCCAGCACAGGCAGCAGCTTGAGGCCAAGCCCCACCAGCGCGCCCAGCAGGCCGATCGCCGCGCCCGAAGCGCCCACCGTCCAGGTCGACTCCGGCGTCACGACCAGCGCCACCGCCGCCGCCAGCCCGGAGCCCAACCAGATGAGCCACAGCCGCGCCCCACCAAACGCCGCCTCTACCGGCCGGCCAATGACCAGCACCATCAAGGCGTTGATCATCATGTGCCAGACATCGGCGTGGACCAGCCACCAAGTCGCCAGCCGCCACCACTCGCCGCGCAGCACCAGGTCGGGCACACAGGCGCTGACCAGCAGCACCCGGGTCGCCGTGTGGGCTCCCAGCCAATTGTCCGCCTGGGCTTGAAAAATCGCGACGGCCAGGATCAGCCCCAGCAGCACCGGCACGGTATAGCCGCGCCGCCGCAGGGTGCGGACCCACCACTGTTGCAGCAGCAGTTGCTGGATCTCTGGGGGCAAAGCCTTGAAG
>CAIXGW010000355.1 GCA_903919145.1 uncultured Myxococcales bacterium | reverse complement strand
TCGGCGACGCCTGCAAAGACGGCGCCTGCCTACCCGGCGCGGCCACGGTCTGCGACGACGCCAACCCCTGCACCAGCGACAGCTGCGACAAGGCCCAAGGCTGTGTTTACTCGCCGAATTCATTGAGCTGTTCCGACAGCAACGCCTGTACCAGCGGCGACGCCTGCAAAGACGGCGCCTGCCTTCCCGGCACGGCCACCGTCTGCGACGACGCCAACCCCTGCACCAGCGACAGCTGCGACAAGACCCAAGGCTGTGTTTACTCGCCGAACTCATTGGAGTGTTCCGACGGCAACGCCTGCACCAGCGGCGACGCCTGCAAAGACGGCGCCTGCCTTCCCGGCGTAGCCACCGTCTGCGACGACGCCAACCCCTGCACCAGCGACAGCTGCGACAAGACCCAAGGCTGTGTTTACTCTTCGAATTCATTGGGCTGTTCCGACGGCAACGCCTGCACCAGCGGCGACGGCTGCAAAGGCGGCGCCTGCCTTCCCGGCGCCGTCACCTCCTGCGACGACGGCAATCCCTGCACAGCGGACGCCTGCGACCCCACCACTGGCTGCGTCGCCAAGGCCACCGTGGGCCCCTGCAGCGATGGCAGTGCTTGCACTTCGGGCGATGCCTGCGCCAGCGGAAAGTGCAGCGGAAGCAAGGTCAATTGCGACGATGGCAACCCCTGTACCGCGGATGCCTGCGACCCCAAGACCGGCTGCACGGCCCCGCCCGCGGCCGACGGCACGCCCTGCGCCAGCGGCGGCGCTTGTGTGACCGGCGTGTGCACCATTGGCTCCCAGCAGTATCCCGCGCCGTCCTGCAAGGTCATCTTGGCGACCCAGCCCTCAAGCAAGAGCGGTCTGTACTGGCTGGATCCCAACAAAGCTGGGGCTTTTCAAGCCTACTGCGACATGGTGACCCAGGGCGGCGGCTGGACCTCGCTGGTGCACGTTTCGCCCATCAGCAAGCTCAACTTCACGGTGCCGCATACCGAGGTGGCCCTGTCTTCGGCGGCGGCGTTCTGGAAACTGGCCGCCTTGCCCACGGCCAAGGTGACAGCGATCGCCTACAACGGCCGCCCCAACGCTGCTTTGGAGGCCACGGCTGCCAGCCCGTCGGCCACCGGCTGGACCTGGCAGGGCAAGGAATTTGTCAACCCGGCCGGCTGCCACGTGGTGCAACAGCTCATTTTGAATCAGGCCCCCAGCGAGGCGCCGCGCTCCTACGGCAATCCCCACTTCAATGCGGGCATGGGCATCCCTGCTGCGGTGCTGGGCGCCGCCGTAGCCACTACCAGCACCCTCAGCGTCGCGACTGTGGCCAACTACCCGTCGATTCACATTGGCTGCGTGGGCTGGAATGTGCTCAAGGACCCGATCATCTGGGTGCGCTGAGGCTGGCCAGAAATTTGCCAACCCCTGGCACTCTGCCACCATCCACTCGCCGCGCCGACTGCGGCCTGGTGACGCCATGAACGCTTGCTCTCGATGGATGCTTCCTCGCGCCGCCTGGGCGCTGCTGGCCGGTTCTGCTTTGCTTGGAGCAGGCTTTGGCTGTTCGACTCCGGCCACCTCTTCCGCTGCGGTGACCGACACCGCCGGCGGAGACGCGGCCGCCGGCGACCTGGCCCCTGGCGATGCGGCTGGCGATGCCGCCGCTGCTACTGCGGACACCCTGGCCGATACTCAGGTTTCTGACGGCACGGCCGCCGATGCCGCGGGCAGCGACGCCGCCACCACCGACGCCGCC
>CAIXGW010000354.1 GCA_903919145.1 uncultured Myxococcales bacterium | reverse complement strand
GCGCCCTGGCCCTGGCCGCGCTGTACCACGACCGCCAGACCAATGGGGGCTGGCCGGCCGAAAAGCTGCTGCCGGTGCTGGCCGGGCTAGACGAGCTGGTGCCGTGATTGCAGCAGTGGCACGACGACCCCGACCCGGCCCGCGGCGGCCGGCGCATGGGCCAGTATTTCGCCCGGTTTGTCGATGAAGAGGCGCCCAAGCAAGGCGCCGCCCCCGCGCCGACCTGCGGGCGTGGCGGCCGGAGGCGCGGCGCGCCGGTAAGGGGCGGAAGGGCAAGGCCTAGGGGCTTGGCCTTTCCGGATCGGCATAGGGGCGGCAGGCTCATCACCTGCCGTCCCCTGCCACACCACCCGGCGTGCGGGTCCGCACCGGGCGGTTCAAGGAGTGCGCGGCCTGCTGTTGCTTCGTAAAGCAGTACAAACCGAGCCCGTCGAAGTACTTGTTGGTCAGAGCGCCGTTGGTGTGGTGGCCGCTAAGCCACCACCAGCGCCCGGCATGAGCCGCTACCTCACGAGCGCGACGAGGGTCGACCCCTAACCGCACGAGACCTTTGTAGGTTCCGCGGGGGTGCTTCCATAGCTTGAGCTGCACCAGTCGCAGCCGTCGTCGCGTCCATTTTTCCAGGTCTTGCACCGTGTTCTGCCAGTCGACACGGCCAAAATAGCCATACCAGCCGCGTAGATACAGGTTGAGACGTTGGGTGATGTGGCCCATGCTGCGTCCGCTGTTCCGAGAGGTCAGCAGGCGCACCTTCATCTTGAACTTGGCAACCGACTTGTCGGCAATCATCGTCCGCGCCTGGCCTTTGTACACGCGTAGCGTGAACCCCAAGAACTTACGGTCTCCGACCGGCGCCACTGCACTCTTTTCCTCGTTGATTTGAAGCTTTAGCTTTGCGTACTTACCCCGTAGGGCTTCCATCACCCGTTCGCCCGCTCGCTTGGACCCAACGTAAACGTTGAGGTCGTCGGCAAAACGCACGAACGTATGTCCGCGTTGCGCCAGCTCCTTATCCACTTCGTCCAAGAGCACATTGGCCAGCAACGGCGAGAGCGGACCGCCCTGTGGCGTGCCCTCCTCGCGCGTCATGACCACGCCGTTTGCTAACATTCCGGCCACCAAATAGCGCCGAATCAGCCGCAGCAGGGGCTTGTCGTCGATCCGCTTGGCCAGTCGCCCCATCAGGATGTCGTGGTTGACCCGATCGAAAAACTTCGAAAGGTCCAGGTCCACGACCCACGCCCGACCTTCCTGCACAAACTGCTTGGCGCACGCGATGGCATCGTGAGCGCTGCGGCCTGGCCGAAAGCCGAAACTGTACGGCGAAAAGGTTGGGTCGAATATCGGCTGAAGTACCTGCAAAATCGCCTGTTGGACAAAGCGATCGACCACCGTCGGGATGCCGAGCACGCGCTCGCCACCATCCGGTTTAGGGATTGTCACTTGCCTGATCGGCTGCGGTCTATAGCTATCTGCCAGCAACTGCTCTCGCAGCCGCGTGCCGTGTTCCCGCAGGTAAGTGGGCAATTCCTCGACGGTCATACCGTCTGCACCAGCGCTGCCTTTATTCTTGACGACTTTCCTCCAAGCCGCGTTGAGGTTCTTGCGTTCGCACACAAGCGCCATCAACCCGGTTAACCGTGGGCTCTCGCTGGCTTCTTTCTCTGGTTTCGTTTCGGCGCTGCGTTCGACGCCGCCGGCTTCACCGTCGGCGCCTTGGGCGAGCTCAGATGTCTCTGAATTCTGCTTCATCAACGATTCCAAGATTAAAGGGCGGATTGCCCGTCTCCTCGTTTGGCCCTTCGCGGCGGACTATCCGGCGCTACT
>CAIXGW010000353.1 GCA_903919145.1 uncultured Myxococcales bacterium | reverse complement strand
TCCCGGAGCCCTGGCGCTGTTTGCTTCTTTGCACGCGGCCGGGTGGAAGCTGGCGATCGGCTCGTCGGGCCCGTCGCGCAATGTGAATTTGGCCATTGAGGTGCTGGGCATCGGCGCCCACCTGGACGCGGTGGTCACGGGCGACGACATCCACCACGGCAAACCGGCGCCAGACGTATTTCTACTGTGCTTGCAGCGTCTTGGCATGACTGCTGACCGCTGCGTGGTCCTGGAAGATGCGCCCCAAGGGGTCACAGCGGCCCTGGCGGCGGGGATTGCTGCGGTGGCGCTGACGTCTTCGCGGCCCGCTTCGCTGCTGGGTCACGCTCAGCTGGTGGTCGATCACCTGGGCGAGCTGGACCCCGCAGGGCTGGCGCGGATCGTCGCAAGAGGCAGCCTGGCCCGGTGACCTTTGGGCCTACCAATTCGGCGGCGGGTCGCTGCGCGGGACAAACTCCTCCCAGCCGTAGCGCTCCGGGTACTCTTTCCACGGCCCCTCGCACACCGCGCTCCAGGAACAGGCGTGGCACGGCGGACCATGGGCTTTGCCGGCCTCATTGCGGTAGCGGTCGTAGTCGCCGATCTCGATGTCGCCGTCATAGACCGTGGTGTCTGGCAGCCGCGGTTCGATGGCCGCCCACTCGCGCCCGCGCAGAAAGCAGAAGGGCACGGCCTCAGTAATCGTTTGGATCCGTGCGGCTTTGACGAGGTCGAGCGCCAGCGGCAGGTACTTTTGCACATCGCGATAGCGCGGCACTGTCTCGTCCCAGGTCTCTGCCGCCGTCCCCAGCGCGTGCACAAAAGCAAACTGCACCTGATGCACCTTGAGCGACACCAGTAGGCGTGCGATCTGCGGCAGGTACATCACATTCTGGCGGGTAATCACCGTCTGCGTCAGCACCCGCTGGCCCAGGTCGACCACGTTCTTGATGCCGGCCACGCACTGCACAAACGCGCCCTTGGCCCCCACCAGCCCGTCGTGCAGCGCCGCCACGTGGCCGTGCAAGGAAGGGTTGAACTCCGTTGCGCCGGCATCCACCAAAGCCTGGGCATAGCTGCGGTAAGCCAGTCTCCGGCCGTTGGTCTGGACCTGAATCGTGGTGTATCCCAGAGCCTTGGCCGCTGCGATGATCTCCGGCACGTCTTCGCGGATGCTGATCTCGCCGCCGGTCAGCAGCAGGCCGTCACAGCGCTCGCGGCCGTTGCGCAGGCGCTCGATGGCTTCTTCTGTGGTCAAGTCAGAGACATGGTCGCGCTTGTCTCCCTGCACGCAGAACACGCACTTGTTGTTGCAACGAAAGCCCAGCTTGAGGTCGAGCTTGTAGGTGCCCGCCGGCTGCGCGGGAGCGGCAAAAAGCACTTGCCCTGGAGAGGACTTGGCCCCTTGCTGCTGGGCGGGCGCTTCCGTGGGTTCACTGCCGTGGTCCAATGGCTACCTCCGCGGGGGCTGCTGGGCCGGGCGCACTGGGTGCCGCGGCTGCATGCCCTTGCACTACAGCAGATCCGCCGCGGCGAGACGAGGGCAAAGCAGCGTCCGCGCTGGGTGCACGGTCACAGCATTGTCCGCAAGGCTGCCCGTCCCAAGCTGGTGTGCGGCCGCGGAATAGCAGCGCCGTCGATTGTGGTTGAAGATCCCGGGGCGACGTGGTGCAATACCGCCCCCTTGCCGGCCCAGCGCCGGCTTTTTGTGGAGCGCTTCATGGGTCTGTCTTGCGGCATCGTCGGTCTGCCAAACGTGGGCAAGTCCACACTTTTCAACGCGTTGACCAACGCAGGCGCGCAGGCGGCCAACTACCCGTTCTGCACCATCGAGCCCAACAAAGGCATCGTGCCCCTGCGCGACCCGCGGCTGGACCGCATCGCCAAGATCGTCGGCACCCCTACGATTATCTATACCACCATGGAGTTCGTCGACATCGCCGGCCTGGTCAAGGGCGCGAGCAAAGGCGAAGGCCTGGGCAACAAGTTTCTGGCCAACATCCGCGAGACCGACGCCATTGCCCATGTGCTGCGGTGCTTTGACGATGGTGACGTCGTCCACGTGGAAGGCACGGTCGACCCGGTGCGAGATGCGGCGATCATCAACACTGAGCTGGGCTTGGCGGATCTGGAGCAGGTCGAGCGGCGCATCTATCGGCAACAGAAGCTGGCCCGCGCTGGAGACAAGGACGCACAGGCAGAGGTGGCCCTGCTCGAGCGGCTGTTTCCGCTGCTCAATGCCGGGCAGCCGGCGCGCAACCTGGAGGTCACCAAGGAAGAAGACCTGCTGCTGCGCGGCCTGCAGTTGATGACCCGCAAGCCGATGCTGTATGTGGCCAATACGACGGATCCCGGCACGCCCAATCCGTACGTCGAGAAAGTGCGCGAGCTGGCCAAGGCTGAAGGCGCTGCGGTGATTGAGCTTTCCTGCAAGACCGAAGCCGAGATTGCCGAACTGGATGACGAGGCCGAGCGCGCCGAGTTCCTGTCAGCCCTGGGCCTGCACGAGTCAGGTCTCGACCGGCTGGCCCACGCGGCGTTTGACCTGGTTGGCTTGCAGGCCTACTACACCGCGGGGGTGAAGGAGGCTCGGGCGTGGACGATCCGCAAGGGTTGGACGGCGCCGCAGGGGGCCGGGGTCATCCACACCGATTTTGAGCGCGGCTTTATCAAGGCCGAGATCTACAACTGCGAAGACCTGTTTGTGTTGGGCAGCGAGTCGGCGGTGGGGTCGGCGGGCAAGAAGCGCATGGAAGGCAAGGAGTACGTGCTGCGCGACGGCGATGTTTGCAACTTTCGGTTTAATGTATAGCCCGTCATATAGTTTCAACGACTTATGACAGGCAAGACCGACCTAATGAACGCCCCGCACTGCTCGGCGTGTCCCGCAGGGCAGACAGATTCTGACAGCGCCGGCCGCTACTGCCGACGCGCCTCTCGCCTAACTTCACTCAGGAGTTCGCGCGCCAGGACTGTACAGGAAGCCCTGATCGTCTCAGGGTCAGCCAGACCGCCGGTTGCCCGGACGGCCATCTCGGCGCCAAGCGGCTTGCTAGTCGCGAACAGCTGCTCGAAGTGCCTAATCGCTTCCCCGACCACAGTCGCGCAAACGTCAGCAGTCAGGAGCCGCTGCAAACTCGTTGCGAGTACCTGTGTCGGAACCGCCTGAAGCAAGCGCAGCACGTCCAGTGCGTCCTTGTCTTGCGAACGATCGGCCTCGCCCACCCGATCCGCGATCTTGTGCAGTTTCGCCACCAGCAGTGCGGCAGGCCCAGCGACGCGGATCACGTGGCCGCGATGGTCGCGATCCGGCCCCAAGGACGCAACGCGATGCGTCGACCAGTCTTCAACCGCCGCCTCCAGACCTTTCGCCTTGCGTGTCGCGTTGTTATCGTGCGGCGGAATTCTCGCGCCACGGCGACCGCCGCCGCCCAGCGTCGCTGGCACCATCAGGTCGACTTCGACATCCTCGTCGCCGAGCCAAGTGCCAGGGCGGCCAGTCGCGCGGAAGCCTGCGGCGATGAGCGTTGGTCCAAGCAGCGGACTCGCCTCCAGGATCCTTGGATCGATTGCGAGATCTGCGTCCGTCGTGTGCTCGGGCACGGCGATATCCGCCGGACCCGTGTGGAAGTACACCGCCTGCGCGCCTACCAACACGCAGGCGTCGCGGTGGCCGCCGAGCGCGTCCAAGGCGTCGAGCAGGACACGGCGGGCCAGAACATACTCTCTTTCAGGTGCGCCAGAGGTCATCGTGCTCCTTCATCCACGCCAGTAGCGCCACAGCTTCGGCCGGACCGCGGCCCGGGCTTGTGATCAGGTCGGCGGCAACTTGACTGGGATTGGCCAGGACCAAGCCGTCGCGCACCAATGTGCGCTCATAGACGACCGGATCGAATGGCTCCACGAGCAACACGTTGGCGCCTGCATCGGCCTGTCGCAGATCAAGCTTCTCGGCGCAGGTTCGCACGTCATCCACGTACATCGTGAGCAGGCGCGGCGGCGCTATCGGAGCGAACTGGGCTGCCGCGTACGAGCCCGTGATCGCATACCGGTCCACCATCCCCGGCAGCTTGGACAAGACGCTGGACAGACCACGTGGAGCGAGCCAGGTGGACGTGCGGTTTGCCTTGGTCAGTTCGTGATCCTGCACCCAGCGGGCAAGGAGCTTCTCCCAGGCGACATCGGTCACAGCCCCGCGCGGACCCCGCGTTATCAACGCGTCATCGGTGAGGACCTGCAGCACTCGGGAGATCGTTGCTGCGGGCGTTCCTGACCGGACGGCGAGCTCGCGGACGCCAAAGGGCGGCCGGAGGTCGCAGAGCCCGCGCACCACGCGTCCCGCAGCCGGGCCCTTGAGGCTCACCAGCGGGCGCGGCGCCGGATCGGGATCGCGCGCCTCGCCATTGCTCTGGAGGTACACCACGGGATCGGCGACAGCGAGGCGGAAATTGCCGGTGGCGTCGCCATAGTTGCCGCCCAACTCGATGATGCGCTCGCGCGCCCGGTGCCCAAGAAAGCCCGCATAGATGAACGGAACCCCCGTTGTATACGCGGCAATTTTGCGCAGAACGCGCTCGGCGTCGACCGCCTGGACACGGCTCTTGACTTCGACGGCAAGCTTCACAGGGCTCGTGTTGGGCGCCGACAACTCAACGACCGCATCGACCTCGCTGCGCCGCTCGCGGGTCCGTTCGACGTGGACTTCCACGCGCCAAGTCGAGGGCAGCATCGCACGCAGTTGATCAGTGAGGCGGCCCAGCAGGTCTGTTTCGGATTTGTGGTTGTTCCGCGTCATGTGGAACATGCTAGTTTATGGAACGGATGAACGCAAGCGAACTGGGTCCAAAAGGCTTCCGTGGCGCGCGGTGTGGACATGCGAGTCACGGTTCGACCAGAATCGTGCGCCTCGATCGATCGGGGCAGCCACACGGCGGTACTCCATGAATCCGCATCAGGTTGTCTATCGGCGGACCGAGCTCTACGCGCAAGTCTGGGCGGCGCCGATGCTCGAAGTGGCTAAGCAGTACGATGTGTCTGACGTCGCGCTGGTTGGCCGATGGCGACTGGCTGACGACATTCGGGCGTTCGTGGCGGACGCGCAACTCCGAGGCGATCGCGGACTTCAGGTCGACTGGTCTTGGGCGCTCGGATACGCCGATCGCGTTGATCCGCTGGGTCCGACGCGGCAGAATGGCGGGCATGACGATGGGGAGACCTGACTGAGCGGTCAATCAGCCGCCCCGGGGACAAAACGGGGATTCCGCCCGCAACCCATTGAAATCACAAGAGGCCAAACATCGGTTTAATGTATAGCCCGTCATATAGTTTCAACGACTTATGACAGGCAAGACCGACCTAATGAACGCCCCGCACTGCCCGGCTTGTCCCGCTGCAAGGACATAGTTCGGGCCGCTTGACCCGTCACGGCTGGTCGAATCCCAATCACGATTGCACGGTATCCGTGTATCCGCTATCTTGACGCCAAGCCGCGTGTTGGCGGCGCTGAGACCCGCGTGATCCGCAGCTTTGGCGACCAACGCACCACGGATGTCTTTCACGGCCATGTGACCCGCGAGGTTCAGCGGCTGGACGCGGCCTTGGTCAAGGCGGCGGTGCGAAAGCTCGACATGATCGTGGCCGCAGCTGCCGTTCAGGATCTGCGTTCGCCGCCGGGCAACCGGCTGGAGGCGCTGCACGGCGATCTGGAAGGCTGGTTGAGCATCCGCGTGAACGACCAGTGGCGGATCATCTTCCGCTGGGTCGACGGTCAGGCCGAGGACGTCAAGCTCGTCGACTACCATTAGGAGGTCAAGATGTTGCCGCAGAACCGTACCCCGACGCACCCTGGCGAAATCCTGCTCGAAGAGTTCTTGGCCCCGCTCGGCGTAACCCAAGTCGCGTTTGCGGCGCACCTTGGCGTGCCGGTACAGCGGGTGAACGAACTGGTGCGTGGCAAGCGGGGCGTGACACCCGAGACGGCGTGGCTGTTGTCGCAGGCGTTGGGTACGACGCCGGAGTTCTGGATGAACCTGCAGGCGGCGCATGACTTGGGACGGACACGGCCGGCCAAGGCGGTCAAGCTTCTGCGGGATGCGGCGTAGGCTGCTCTGGAAGGAGGAGGCGAGGTGAAGGACGAACACCATCGGGAGACGGCCCCGAGCGACAGGTCGCCACCGCTCCATCCCGGCGAAGTCCTGTTGGAGGACTTCTTGCTGCCGCTTGGCGTGTCGCAGTACCGGCTGGCCAAAGACATTGCGGTACCGCCGCGTCGGGTCAACGAGATCGTCCACGGCATTCGCTGCATCAGCGCGGATACGGCGCTGCGACTGGCCCGCTACTTCGGCACGTCGGCAGAGCTGTGGATGAACCTGCAGTCGCGGTACGACCTGGAGCGGCAGCGCGACGAAGCGAAGGCGCGGATTCTGGGCGAAGTGCACGTGTTGAAGCGATCCGCTACGTGACCAACCGCCCCAGGGACAAAACGCTGATTCCAAACACAATTCTACGAAATCACAACTCGCAGATACATCGGTCAGGGCCCCGCAAAGGGATCGCCGAAGCGCGGGTCGGTCAAGAACGCCTGGTCGGTCAAGGCGTTCAGGAAAGCTAGCAGATCGCTGCGCTCGGCGGGGCTGAGGGTAAAGCCACGCACAAACGGCGACTTGTTGGGGTGTGCGGTGCCATCGCCGGCCAGCGGACCTTCAGCCTGCTTGCGCCCGCCAGCGGCGTAGTGGTCGATCACCGCGTCCAAGGTGGCAGCGCTGCCGTCGTGAAAGTACGGGGCCGTGACGGCGATGTTGATAAGAGAGGGGGCTTTGAAGCGGCCGACGTCGCTCGCCTTTCCGGTCACGTCGTAGACGCCCTGGTTGCCGGCGGGGTAGGCGCCGCTACCGCCCAGGTTGTACAAGCCGGTGTTGTGAAAGGCCATCTCTGGGGCCAGCTTGCCCACCCAGTCGACCGAGTCGCTGAACAGGCTGCTAGAGTGGCAGTGAAAGCACTCTAACCTCTCAGAAAAGAACAGCTTGGATCCTCGCTTGACCGCGTCATCCACCGCGGTCGCTTCGCCGCGCAGGTAGCGGTGCCAGGGGCTGTTGCCGGCCACCAAGGTGCGCTCAAAGCTGGCCAGCGCCTGCACCAGCCGCTGCACGGTCGGCGTCGGCGAGCCAAAGGCGCTGGCAAACAGCTTGGGGTACGCGGCATCGGCGCTCAGCCGCTGCAGCAGGTTCTGCTCTTGGCCCGCCAGACCCAGCTCGACCGGCGCCTCGCCAAACAGCGGCACCAGGGCCTGTTTTTCCAACGAAACCACAGTTGGGTTGGCCCAGGTCAGGGCCGCGGCATAGCCGACGTTGGCCAGCGCCATCGAGCCGCGCACGTGCTTTTGGCCGGTGGAGCCCACGCCGACCGCCAGCTCATCGGCAAACCCGCGCGCCTGCTGGTGGCAAGAGGCGCAGGCCTGCTTCTGGTTGCCGCTGAGGCGCTTGTCATAGAAAAGTCGCCGACCCAGCGCGACCTTGGCCTCGCTCATCGGGTTATCGGCCGGTACTTTGGGGGTGGGCAGCCCTGGCGGCAGCTGCCACGCGTAGGCGGGCGGCTCGGCGACCGCCGGCTCCTCAGCCACGCAACCCGGCCCCAACAGCAGCAGGGCTGACCAGGCGCGCCATGGCAGGGCAAGCTTCATGACCTACCCCTTTGGCGCCGCGACAAACACCCGCTGCGGTGGACCGGCAGTTACCGTTGCCCCGCCCGGCAGCCCCAGAGCGTGCAGCAACGGTAGGCACAGCGGATCGTCCAGATCGGCCATGCAGCCGCTGTGCTTGGTGCCGAGCTCTGTCTGGCTCAGCAGGCTGGCCAGGTCGAGCTCTACTGCTTGGGTCGCAGGGTCAAAATTCTCTAGCCGAATCAACGCCTGGTTGGGGTGGCTGCAGACGGTCCCCTTGGCGGTCTGGTCGCAGCCGCTGGCGCCCAGGTGCAGCTTCCAGCCGGTGCCGGGGCCGGTCTGCAGGTCGATGCGCAGGTGCTTGTAGCCACCCAGCCACGACCAGAACATCGCCGTCAAGTTCAGCGGCGCCGGCGCGGTCAGCACGTCGCGGTGGTTCAGAACCTCGGGGACGCCTACCCGAAACTGCAGCCCTTTCCAGTGGTGCCCGGCGGCCACCAGCCCGCTGACGGCGGTATGCACGCCAGCAGTTCCGTTGGCGCAAGCGGCCTTGCCATCCTCAAAGTCCACCAGGGCTACCTGCAGCTGGCTGGCGCCGGCTGAGGCGCTGGTCGTCCAGGGCGAGGCATCCAGTTGGACGGGCACTGCA
This sequence comes from uncultured Myxococcales bacterium, assembly GCA_903919145.1. Classification (GTDB taxonomy): domain Bacteria; phylum Myxococcota_A; class UBA9042; order UBA9042; family UBA9042; genus SXRM01. The sequence continues at coordinate 15,861 of CAIXGW010000353.1, read as the reverse complement.
GCGCCGTTGCTGTCCAGCAGCGCCAGATCGTGAAGGTAGAAGCGCAGGTCTTGCAGCTGGGCGTCGCGCTTGTCACTGCCCAGCCCCGTCAAAGCCGCGCCGCAGGCCACCGTCTGGGCTCCGGCCCTGGCCTGGAAATGCACCACCACTGGCTGGTCAGCAGCTGGCTCGGCAGCGCAGCCTGCCAGACCGGCGCCCACGGCTGCCGCCACCGCACACGCCCTTTGCAGACAATCAGACTTCAACGCCTTCTCCGTTTGCGCTGGCTCGGCGGACGCCGTGGCGCTAATGCGATTGCCCACTGGCAGCTGCTGAGCTGGCCAGACCGCCTGCCGATCGATGGTAGCGTCTGCACAGCTTCACCGCGAGTCTTTGGCTGGTAGGTCCGGAGAGGAGGCAAACGGTCCAGGCCGCGGTCGGTGGCGTCGGCCGGCCCCGACCACAGAGGGGCCTGCAATCCGTTGCCGCGCCTGAGCTGACCCACCCAGCTCAGACGACGGCAACGGCGCAGGACCCACGGGCAGCAGCGCCATGACAGCGCTGGCCTCATCGGCAGTACGCAGAGGCTACAGGTTGTAGTCCTTCTGCTGGGTCTCCTTCTCAGAGTACTTTGACGACACCTCGGCGGCGCGCAACTTCTTGGCCTCGATCTGCGCCTGGGCGACGGCTTCATCGACACGCTTCTGAATGACGCTGCTATTTTCCTTCTTCTCCGCCTCTTCCCTGGCCCTGAGGGTGTAGGCTTCAGCCAGCAGCTCGCTGCGCTCGGCCGCGTCGACCATTTGCTGCTTGATCTGCTGCGCCTTTTTGGCCACGTTCTCGTCGATCTTGAGGCTGCGGATCTCTTTTTGCCCGCTCTCTTCTTTGACGCGGTAGGTCATCGCCTTGTGGCGGCGCTCGTTGCGCACCAGCGACGCCGCGATCAACTCTTTTTGGAGTTCTTCGGGCTGCTGCGACGCCGCGATCTTGGCCTTATGGCTGGACTCCTTGTCGCTGATGTCATCAACGCGGACCTTGTAGGCTTGCTTGGCCAGCTGCTCTTTGGTTTGCGCTTCCTGACGGCGCTGCTGGTAGTGGGTGGCCCGCTGCTCCAGCGCCTTCTTGGCGTGCTTGTCGCTTGGCCCGGCTTTGCACTCGGCGAGGTCCAAGGTGGCGTCTTCTAGCTTGTCGGCGTAGTCGCGCTCGCGGGCCTTGACCACTTCATCTTGGCGGATAAGGGCTTTGAGGAAGTACTCGTCGGCCTTGGGATCGTCGTCGACCTTCTCGACATAGGCGTCGAGCGCGTCGGCCACTTCGCCTTCGGTGGTCTGCAGGTAGGCGATCTCGTCAATCAGGTCTTTCTCGGCGCCGCACATGCCTTCCGTGGCCGCTTGAGCGGTCTGAGCGTGGGTCAGCGCCGCGGTCAGGGCGGTCAGAGCCGCGCCGCCCACCAGCCGCTGCAGAAGGACCCGGCGAGACAGGGCGGCCGGCGGCGCGCTGCGCTGCTGCAGCAGGCCGGCGTCGGCCAGACGGTCCAGGGCCTCAAAAACCAGCGCGGCGTCGGCGTTGGCATCGACGTCAGCGCGCAGACCGGCCGTCAAGGCGGCGATGTCGCGGCTGCCGTCGGCGTGGCTGTAGACCCAGCCGGCCACGGCGTCTAGCTTGTGGTAGCTGTGGTCAGGGCTGACAACGACCCATCCGCCCGGGGCGTGGTCGCTTGGCAGGGGCCGAGAGCGGTGGCTGTCGCGCAGGGCAATCGGCTTCATCAGCGGGCTCCTTGGGGAATTGGACGGCGAACCGGGTCTCTCAGTGCCGCTTGGGCGGCTCCTGTCCAGCAGGGGTAGGGCGCCACGCCGGGCCAGCTGACCAGGCAGCCGGCTTGGTGACCCCAACTGTCACTGCCATGTCACGCAATCGCCCCGGTGCCATACTAATGACACCGCAAGCCGCTGGCCAGCCCCAGGCGGGTCCTTTTTTTGCTCGGCATCTTACCTGGATCTTACTTGGCAGCCTTGAACGGCTAGCTGGCCAAGCGCCAGAGACCCGTGCGGTTCTCAGCGGACCTGCGCGCCGTAGCGGGCCCGGTCTTGCTCGGCCAGGTCGCGCACGCCGGCAAAGGCGATCTCGGTGCGCTCCAGGGCATCGCTGGCCGCGGCGGTGATGCTGCCGACGGAGCGGACGGGGCCGTACCACAGGCGGATCGGCTCGCCGCGCTTGGCCTTGGGGCCAAAGTTGCGCCCCACCTCGCGCTGCACGGACGAAGAAGTGCCGACAACGTACGCCGGCACCACCCGCACCTCTGGGTCTACCAGGTCCAGCAGCTGGCCAAGGCCGGGGCGCAGCGGCAGAAAACAGTAGGGATCCTCTAGCTTAGAGCGCTTGCCCTCTGGGTGGATCCCCATCATCACCCCTGGCCCAAAGGCCTGGGCGATCTGGTGCACCCCGATTGGGTTGAGGGTGCGGCGGCGCTCGTCGCGGAATACCGGTGGCCACATCGAGCCGCCCGCCACCACCAGGTTGACGGCAAGGCCCAGCGGGTTGGTGTAGAAAAAGTCCGACCGGACCGGAAATTGGACTTCTTTGCAGTGGGGGGTGTGAAAAGTGACCCAGGTGCCCAGAAAGTAGAAATCAAAGAAGGATCTGTGGTTAGAGACGATGATGAGGCCGCGGGGCACGTGGGCCCGGGCCAGCTCTTCCAGGCCGTGGGCCTCTACCAAGTTGTTGACCACAAAATGGATCAGCCCGCCCATCGCCGTGCCCTGGACCCTATGGGTGGCGCGGCGCAGCGGATGCAAGCGGTTGACCTGCTCCATGAGCGGCACGGCGATGCGCTCAAAGCCGCGCAGTTCTGAGTCCGGCATTGCAGGGTGTTTGGCCATGGCACACCTAGAACAGTGTAAGATCAATCAGTTGTCGAACCTGGCTCGCCTCTATGCCAACCACATCGCTGTGGCCCAGGCGGCAAAACCCAAGACCGCCACGCCAACGCCCTGCCAGCCTGCCCTCTGCCAGCGGCCGTTGGCGTCAAGACCGCGCCGCGCCGCAAACCACAGGCCGGCGATCCAGGCGATAAAGCCTGCGGACACCGCCAGCGAAGTCAAGGGATTAACGCCAACCGGACGGGAGTAGTCGGCCTGGAAGCGCACCAGCAGCTTGGCCGGCTCTCGGCGATCGCCGCGGCGGTCGGCCACCCGCACCAGCAAGGGCGGCAGCTCGCGGCTGGCGCGATCGACCAGCTCGGCGTGGGGCTGGTACAGAGAACGGGCGGCGATGAGCCCAGAGCGCAGGGCGTCCCAGGCCTGGACCGCGGTCTCTGGATCCTGAGCCGCGTGGCGTTGCGCCAGGTCCACCAGGGCTGCCGCGGCGTCGTCGACCGCTGGGCCCCAGGGTGTGTACCAGCGTAAGGTCCAACGGTATTCCTCCACAGCCCTTTCGGTATCGCCCTTGGCTTCAAAGGCCACGGCCCGCGCCCACGCCTCTTGCTGCTCCAGGGTGGCCCGCACGCCCAGACTCGCCAGCACCAGCAAGGTCGCCACCGCCGGTGGGGCCCAGCGCAGCCAGCGCGAAGACGATGCAAATTGAGCCATAGGTTGTTCCTGCCTTGCAGACTGGCGCTTTGGGTGCCCAAGCCTTCGCCCCGCAATTGCAGAGGGGCTTTGGCAATGGAACGGTCAGTCGGCGCCTTCTACCGGCGCAAACCGGTGGCTTTGCTTGCCACTTAGGTGAAATCGCGCCTCTCAAACAGCAGCACTGCGCCAATCGCAAAGACCGCTGCCCAAGAGAGGCCGTAGAGGGTGGCCGCCGACACGTAGGTCCACGGCACCTCCCAGCCCTGAAGAATCTGATCCGAGACACTGAAAGTGCCCAGATCTGGCACCACAGCCACCAGCAGCTTGCCCAGGGCCCGCATCGCCGGCACCTCGGCAAAGACGCCCTTGGTGGCGCTCAGCAGATCGTTGATGACATAGGTAACGCGCCCGGCAATGAACACGCCGGTGGTCAGTACGCCGCTCAGCACCGGCCGCGACAGGGCCGAGAAAAATAGCGCTATCGAAGTAACCAACAGCAATTCAACGTACTGAAGACCCATGCCGCGCAGCATCGGCGCCGTCAGCTCGCCACCGCGCAGCACCAGCACCGCCCACCAGCAGAGCGTCAAGACCGCCAATTCTGCCAACAGCAGAGTCGAAAGGCCAAGCAATTTTCCCAAGATGAACTCGCTGCGGCGAATCGGCTTGGGCAGGATGGCGTACAGGGTCTTCTTGTCGATCTCTTTGTGCAGCAGCACGGCGCCAAGCAAGATGGCGGTGCCCACGCACATCAGCGGAATCACGGCCATGCCAAAGCTCTGCACCAGCCGGGCTTTTTGGTCTACCAGGGCCAAGTCGCTTAGGACCACAGAAAACGCCAGCAATAACAAGGCACCGCCCAGCAGGCCATAGAACAGCTTGGCGCGCCCGGCTTCGCGCACGGTGTTGCCGACGATGGCCGCCACCCGCGCCAAGATGGCAGCCGGACCGCCAATGCTCAGCTTGAGGCCGTGCTGGCTGACGTGCTGGCTCAAGGCTGGCCTCCATCGCTGCGCTGCAAGGCCTTGCGCATGAACAGATCCTCTAGAGAATCGCGGCGGGCTGACAGTTCGCGCAGCTGGCCGCCACCCTGCATCAGCGCCTGGATCAGCGCCGGCACGGCTTGGGTCGGCAACACGGCCTGGACCCCGGTGGGCAGCTGCTGCAGAGCCAAGCCGGGGATTTTCGCCAGCTCGGCGCGCAGCCCGGCCTCCAGCTGCGGGTCGGCGGGCAGGTCGAGCAGAGCCTCGGACTCCAGCGCATCGCGGCGCAGCAGGTCAGCCAAGCGGCCCTGGGCCACCGCAACGCCGCGGTCGAGGATGCACACGCCGTCGCACAGGGCCTCAATGTCGGTCAGGACGTGGGAGCTGAAGAACAGCGACTTGCCCTGCCGGCGCAATTCAATCATAAGTTCGCGGACTTCTTTGCGACCCAACGGGTCCAGGCCGCTGAGCGGCTCGTCCCAAATCAGCAGGTCCGGATCGGCCATCAAGCTCTGGGCGATGCCGATGCGCTGCAACATCCCCTTGGAAAATCCGCGCAACGGCCGCTTTGCCGCCTGATCTAGACCAACGAGGCCCAGCAGCTCTTGGGTGCGTTGCTTGCGGGTGCGGGCGTCCAGGCCGTAGAGCTTGCCGACGTACTCGCAGACCTCAACTGGGGTCAGGTAGTCGTAAAAGTAAGGAGATTCAGGAAGGTAGCCGACCCGCGCCCGCGCCAGGGGGTCCGTAGGCGACCGGCCAAACAGCTCGATCTTGCCGGAAGAGGGCTGGATGAGCGCCAGCATGCACTTGATCGACGTGGTCTTGCCGCTGCCGTTGGGGCCAAGATAGCCAATAGACTCACCTTGGTACATCACAGCGCTGACGTCTCGCACCGCTTGGACCCGCGTTGCCCAAAAGCCGACGCGGAACGTCTTGGACAGCTGGCGCAGCCTGAGAATCTCTGGGCCGCGGCTGGGATCGACAATTTGTTCAGCAGGTTGGGTCATCGCGTCGTGGGCAGGGGCAGGAAAACGCTGCAGCGCAAGGGTAGCGGTTTGCGGTCGCCGCGGCAATTGCCTTTGGCCGCGGGGCTGGCGTATCGTCGCGCGGCGGCGCGGCTGGCGCGGCAACTGGAGGTCTGCATGTGGTTTGAGCACCCGCAAGTTCGCGCCTTGGTAGAGATGGCCTTGACAGAGGACATCGGCACCGGCGACCACGCGACCCTGGCCTGTCTGGACTCGGGACAGCTTGGCGAGGCCTGGGTCCGCGCCAAAGGACCGGCGGTGCTGTGCGGGGCGCCGCTGTTTGCCCAGGTGCTGCAGAGGGTGGATCCTCGGCTCGGCGTTGAGATCCTGGTGGCCGAAGGTCAGGAGGTGCAGGCCGGCCAGCCGGTGCTCAGGATCAGCGGCTCGCTGGCAGCGATCCTGACCGGCGAGCGCACTGGCCTCAACTTCTTGCAGCGGATGAGCGGCATAGCCACCCAGACGCGCGCCTTTGTCGACGCCGTGGCCGGCACTGGCGCGCGCATTACCGACACCAGAAAGACCCTGCCCGGCTACCGCAACCTGGACAAGTACGCCGTCCGCATGGGCGGTGGCTACAACCACAGAACCGCTCTGGACGCCGGGATCCTGGTCAAAGAAAACCACACCCACGCCGCCGGCTCGATTGGCGAGGCAGTGCGGCGGGCGCGCGGCGTGGGCTCGCACCTGCTGCGGGTAGAGGTCGAGGTAGAGACCCTAAAGGGCTTGCGCGAGGCCCTGCAAGCCGGCGCTGAGGTGATCCTGTTGGACAACATGGACAGGGGGACCCTACTGCAAGCCGTTGAGATCAACGCGAAACGCGCGCTCCTCGAGGCCAGCGGCAACATGACCCTGGACCGAGTCCGGGCGGTGGCAGAGACGGGCGTGGACCTGATCTCGGTGGGCGCGCTGACGCACTCGGTCGTCGCAGCTGACCTGAGTCTGCGCATCCAAGGGGCTTGAGGATCCGGGCAGTGACGTTGCCTTGCTTGCCTTGCTTGCCCTGATTGCCCTGATTGCCCCAAGTGTTTTGACAGCCTTGCTTGGCTGGCCGTTGACGGAAAAGGCCTCGGCGGCTGGGCTATGCCCTGACCACCCGCAGCGGCGGCGTTTCGCGCTTTTTGTCGGCGGGGCCGCGGTGCACTTCGCGCTGCAGTTCTTTCATGATCGCCGTGCTGTCAAAGTTGTGGTGGCGGATCTGCTCAATGCGGCCGCGCAGGCGGTCCACATCGGCGACAATGCCGTAGCTTTGCAGGATGGCTTTGAGGCGGTCGTGGTGGCGCTCTAACGCCGCCGTGGCGCTGACATAGCCGTGCAGGGCCGAGTCGGCCCGCTGCCAGAAATTCAGCGGGTTGGTGCCAAAGAACTTGATGTCGGTCTCGCTGGGCTCCAGCAGCACCAGGTCGCCGTGAAAGTCAGGGTTCATCTGCAGTTTTTCGACGCCAAGCATCAATCGGGTGTGCAGCAGGGTGCGGAAAGCCTGGTTGATGACCGTGCCAATGCCCATGTCGGCCAGCGACGACTTGTTGTTGAGCAGCTGATCGGCATGGTAATTGACGAACGGACGGAACGGGTTATAGACAAACACCAGCTGGGCGCCGCGGTCGGTGGCCTGGCTGATGTGGGCCGTGCGGCGGACCCCGCCATCCAAGTAGTGCTTGCCGCGGATGAGCGGCGGCCGATAAAACCCTGGAATTGCGGTAGAAGCCTGAACTGCTTCGCTGATGCTGGCCGAAGTGTCGGCGTCGTGGCCAAAGATGACGCCTTCGCCGGTGTCCAGGTTGGTGGCAGCGATGTACAGCGAGTTGCCGCGCTCGAGATTCATAAGCCTGAAATCGTTAGGTATTCCGTTATGACGCAGGTTGGTGCGGATGAACTTCTCAATGCCGCGGTTGTCGCACAGGCCAGAGGGCAGGTAAGAGCGTCCCGAGCCGAGCCCGGTGCGCAAGGCCGTGTCTTCAATCAGCGGCGTGACCAGCGCTTCGGCCGTGGCTACCCCCGGATCCTTAAGGAAGGTCCTGGCGCGCTCTAGCGTTTCTGGGCGGTGGGTCGTCAAGTGGTGGGCCATGGACTGCCAGAAAGCGGGGGCTACGGCCAAGCCGTCAAAGGCCAGCCGCAAGGGCCGGGTGGCAAACTCGCGCCAGTTGGGCTGGTAGAAGTCCAGTGGACCAAACTTGCTGATTTTGCTAGAGACGCCGTCTATGGACTTGAGCAATTCTTCAGGCGAGAGGCCCGCGGCCAGCGGTGCGGCCAGAAAGGCGCCGGCAGAGAGGCCCACGTAGATGTCGAAATCGGTGACGGCGCGGTTGCCCAGATAGGTGTTGAGGGCAATGAGTCCGCCGATCTTGAACGCGCCGCCGGAAATCGCCCCGCCTGCCAGCACCAAACCAACCTTGGCGTGCGCGCGTACCCGGGAGCGGTCGCCCTTCTCGACAAAGGTAATCCCCATTTCCCTTCCTCCCCCTCGCGCACGCCAGCCAGTGACACCGCACAGACCTTGCCTGCTACAACTTGCCGCATCATGGCGCCAAACGGAAGGGCTGGCGACAATTCCGCTATGTTTGAGCCGCCAACAGGCCGCAAGGGTTCGCAGGTGGGGCAGAAGCGGCGAAGAAGCGCAAGGTTGGCCTGCCATTGGCCGGCAAGGCCCGTGCGGCGGCAGTCCGCCACGGCTGTCTAGGCCGGGCTCGGCGGGCGGCGGCGCTTGGTGGTGGCTGGGCCAGACCCCTGCCCGTCCTCAGCTGCCGGCTGCAGCGCGGCTTCAAGCAGGCGCTGACCCAAGCGCGACAGCCCCGTGACCGCGCCCAAGGCCTGGCCCAGGGGCTGCCAGCGCGCCGCGACGTAGCCAAGCGGCTGCAGGTCGACCTCGGCGCTGACTGTGCCGAGGTCCGCCGCGGCATAGACGCCAGCAGTCACCGCGTACTTGCGATGGGTCAAGACGTGCTGCAGTGCCGGGAGGTCGCGCAGCGGCTGCCATCCCTGGGCCTTGGCCCACTGCTGCAGGGTCTGCGGATCGCCTTGCTCGGCACCTGGCGGTTCCCACAGCCCGGCCCAGCGCCCGGTGGGCGGTCGCTGACCCAGCAGCACACGGTCCGCCAGCGGGTCACCCAGGCCGCTGCTTGCTGGGCTCAGCACCACGGCGTAGTGGGCCTGGACCTCGGCACTGGCGGCGCGCTGTTTCACTGGAGGAATCGAGTCCTGCAGGCCCTGGGCCAGCGCCAGACAGTGCTGAGCCACCGGGCAGGCGGCGCACTGCGGCTTTCTGGGCGAGCAGACCGTGGCGCCCAGCTCCATGAGCGCCTGGTTCCAGCTGGCCGGATCGGCGCGGGCGGGGCCGCTGACCTCAAGCTCTAATTCCGCTTTCTGCCAAAGGGGTTTGATGAGGGTCCCCCCATCGCCAACCAGGGCGTGCCAGCGCGTCAGCACCCGGGCGACGTTGCCATCGACCAGCGCCGCCGGCAGGCCAAACGCCAGCGACCGCACCGCACCCACCGTGTAGGGGCCGAGGCCAGGCAGGGCGCCCAGTTGCGCTGCGTCGTGGGGCAGCTGGCCACCGTGTTGCTGGACTACGGCTATGGCCGTGCGGTGCAGATTGCGGGCGCGGTTGTAGTAGCCAAGGCCGGTCCACTGGGCCAACACCTCATCAAGCTCTGCGGCCGCCAGCTCGGGCCAGCCGGGCCAGCGGGCCTTCCAGCGCTTGAAGTAGTCCAGCACGGTGTCCACGCGGGTCTGCTGCAGCATCAGCTCAGAGACCACCACGCTGTAGCCGTCCATGTGCGGACTGCCAGGCGAGGCGCGCCACGGCAGAGCTCGCTGGTGGGCGGCGTACCAAGAAAGAAGCTGAGATTGTCTTGTGGAGTTGGCCATTTGCGAAGGGTTGGTCAAGGGGTGGCCTTTGCGGTCAGAGGGGCAGAAGGGCCTTGCAGGCGGGCATCCAAGCAGAATTCGCGCCAGGCTTCCTTGTCGCTGTAGGCCTCAAAAGTCACAGGCTGGCCGCGCTGCTCTGGCGGCAAGGCCACTTCAAAGGGATGCCAGCCAAAATCGTCGGTCGCCACGGTTTTTTCAAACTTGGTCTGCCCGCCGACCAGCACCCGAAAGCGCACGGGCGCCCCCTCTGGGCCGTGGCGCATCGCCCACAAGCGGTTGCCGAACCAGCCCTGGACCCGCACCGCGGTGGGCTCGGTGGCGGTGACGCGCACGGCGCCGCGGTCGTGGGGCGGGTGCAGGTAGATGCAGTCGCGGCGGGTGTTGCCGACTTCTTGGAGATCCTGCCAGACGTCTTGCCAAGACGGCCCGCCGCAGCCAAAGCGCCCAGAGGCCGGCTGCCAGGTGCACGCCTTCCAGTCCTGCGGGCCGCCGGTTTGAGCTGCGGTGCGGTCCAATTGTTTGCGCACATCAAAAACCGTTGTCGAAGTTGGCAAGCTGTAGAGCTCGACGGCAGTTCCGTGGCCCAGGTTGTGTTGTTCCAGCCGCTTGACCCCGGGCGACTGGGCCGGCAGGTTGAGCCGTGTTGACCAGCCGTGGGTCGTCACTACCCACAGGCGCAGCTTGCCATCGGCCTGCCACAGGTCCACGGGATGGGCGGTCAGGAAATCGGCTTTGGGGTCCCAGCCTTTGTCTAGCCAGCGCTGCTGGAACAGCATCTGCTGGTGGCTGGACCAGCCGGGGGCAAAGGCGACCGCGTCGCCGGGCTTGGCCAAAGTCCCAAGCAGCTCTGCCGCTTTGAGCAGGGTGTTGGCCTGGGGCACGGTGTTCTCTGTGCGCTGGCGCTGCCACTGCGGGATGGCCAAGGCCAAAGCCAGCAGCAGCAACCCTGCCAGCGCCGCGTAGCCGCGCCATCGGTCGCGCCACTCGGGCTCAGCACCCAGCTCTGGCAGCGCTGGCAGCACAGCTGAGGTGCCGCGGCGCGGAGCCAACGCTGGGTCTTGCGCATCCAGGTCACCGCCTTCTGGCGGGCGGATCGGCGGCGCCAGCGCCGCCGCAGGGGCCGCAGCGGCAGAGGGGGCGGCGGCGGCCGGCGGCGGCTCCACCCACGGCAGCCGCTCGGCTTGAGGGGCCGTCCAGGCCGGCGGGTCGGCGGTTCGCCGCGCCGGCAGGGCCGGCAGCTCGGACGGTCCCGGCCCTGGCTCCTGCGCTACTGAGTCGGCCGCTTGCGGCAATTGTGCCGCCTGACCATGCGCTTGTGCAATGCCGCCGCCAAGCCTGGGCAGCTCTGGCGGGTCTGGCTGGGGATCGCTGTGCGGCTCGCTCATGGCCGGCAGTGTAGCCTGCCCGTGTGGCGCTGCAAGGCCAGCCGGGCGCTGCGGCGGTTGTCGTGACCTGCAGCCTCTGCCGCGCGCCGTCTGGGCCAGTCGCCAAATTCCTTAGGCATAATACGGATCAGACATTCCCTACGGTAGTGTCGGGCCTCTGCCGAGGTCCACGGGTCGCCGCAACCGGCTGGCGATACCGCGCCCGCTGCCGGACCGCGCCGTCCCTACCATCCCAGCCCAAGGCCCGCCGTGACACCGATTTCGCCTAGCGGCGTGGCCTCTGCAAAGACGACCCAGCTGCCGACAGCCAGCGCTGCGCCGCCGCCCAGCTGAAACTTGTAGCGGTCGGTGCCGGTCTCGCTGCGGCCGGGGGCGGTCCAAAAGATCGGGCCGCCAAATCCCCTGGCAGTGGCGTACAATTCGCCGGGGCCCACCCGCCAGCCTGAGTCGACGCCGATGCGCAGGTCCATGGCCGCCACCGTGCCGCCGCTGGCCAGCGCCGCCTTGGAGCCGCTCAAGGCGAAGCTGTTGCGCAGGTAGGGGCGCCAGCCCTGTTGATCGAGCCACTGGCGGGTGGCGGCGATGCCCAGCAGCAGGCCCGGCTGGATGGCGTGGCTCTGCCCCTGGCTGCGCAGGTCGCCAGTCAGGATGGCCCCGGCAATGCCGCGCACCAGCCAGTTGCCCACCGGCCGGCCGACCCAGGCCGCGACCTGGTGGCGGCGCAGGTCAGCATCGCGGCCTTCTATGCTGACCCGGCCGTGCAGCCACGACCAAGCGCTGCCGGCGGAGCCTGCGGAGGGGCTGGCCCCCTCTTGGTTGTTGGCTTTCATGCCCACCGGACCGGCGGGGACTGAGCAGCCTCAAGCCCTGGCGGGGCGCGCCTGCAGCAAGGCGGTGGCGGTCAGCGCGGTCAGCGCGGCGGTCAGGATCCAGCGCCGGCGCGGCGGCAGGTCTGTGGGGCGAAAGAGGAGGGGCATGGGCGTAGCTCCGGCGCGGAAGCGCCTGCATGGGTTGGATGAGCGGGCCGAGCCCAACGGTGCGCCAGCCGCGCTCAGGGTGGGGAGGCAGCGGCCACCGGCACAGCGGAGTCGATGCGCGCCAGCGCCACGGTCCGCCGGCCATCTGGCTCAATGCCGATCATATCTACATAGCGGTGGTCAAACAGGATTTCATTGGCAAGGTACGACCAGCGGGCGTGGACGGTCTGGGCCATGGTCTCATCCGTGCCGACCAGCGACACCACCAGCTCGGCCTCAGCCTCGGCCAGGCTGGCCTGGGTCTGGCCGTACAGAGGGCTGTCGGGCTCAATGGCGTGCATGGCAGTCCAGCTGAGCGCAAACATCATGTTCTGGGCGCGGACCATCCGCAGATCGTGAAAGCGCCGCATCAGCTCGCCTTCCGCGGTCCGCTCCCACAGGGCCAAGGACACCTGCACCCGCGCTTCGACGATCTGGTTGCCGCGCTCGTTGGCCATGCGGAACATGAAGTGCGGCACGCCGTTGCGCTGGCTCACCACGGCCACCTTGGCAAACCGCACCCGCGCTGTAGGTCGCGAGAATTTGGAGAAGACCGCGCCTGTGACCAGGGCTGTGGTCAGCATCCCCACAAAGGCTTCCAGCACCATCAGCACGTGGCCGATCTCATTGGCGGGGGCCATGGCGCCATAGCCGATGGTGGCAAAAGTCTGAACGCTAAAGGAAAAAGCATCGGTAAAGCTGCCAGGCTGGGCGTTGGCAATGCTGCCGGGAGACAGCGCATACGCCGACGCGAACAACAGATTGAGCAGCAGATAGATGGTCAGCACCCCGCCAATCAGGCGCGGCCAGCTAAGGACCATCAGCGTGTGGTACATGTCGCGCCACGGCGCCCGCACCAGCACGACGCCTGGGGTACTGCGGCTGCGGTCGCGCGAGACGATGCGCCCGTTGGGCAAGGACCTGACTTGAACGGCCATGGGTCTTCCTATGGATCAGAGGCTGTTTGCCGCCGCTGCGCTGCATGCCAGTACCCAAGATCGCTGGTTGGCGCCAGGTTGCAGCGGCCTGTTGTTCCCTGGCCTTGGGTACGGCTGCTGGGTCTTCTTTCGCACCTCAAGCCCCGGTTCGCTTGGAACCCACTGCGGAGCCGCGGTTCGATGTACTAGACCACTGAACCTCAGCCGGCTGCAAGGCCCGCAATGGCGCCAGCGCGACCGTTGCGCCACCGCGCCCCAGCTCGCCCACGGGCTGTGGACCTGAGGCCCTGCGGGCTGCCGTGCCCTCCAAGCTCTCACCGCTCTTCTCCGACCCAGAGACACAAGGGCGCATGGCTGCTGTTGTTTGCGCCGTGGCTCCCTTGGTCCGTTGGCTCTAGGGACAAATGACAGCAGACCAGCGCATCGCCGCGCCACCTGCGAGCATCTGACCCCAAACTGGCGCTGCTGTGCACCAGCCTTACCCGGCAGCAACCTGTCGGACCACGGAGAGCGCAAGATGAAGGCAACTCGATTCTACAAGATGGGCTCAGCACTGTTGACAATGGCACTGGCCACTGCCGGCTGCAGCGAAGAAGAAAAGGCCACCTCTACAACGACTACCACCACTGACAGCTCTGGCGGCAGTGACTCCGGCAGCTCTGACACGGCAGCTACCGGCGGCGACGCAGCGGCTGCGGATACCGCGACCTCGGCCGACACCTCCACTACCGACACGGCTGCCCCAGACACTGCGGCTGCAGCCAAGAACTTGGTCGAAGTGGCTATGGGCAATCCGGATTTCTCCACCCTGGTCGCCGCAGTCAAGGCTGCCGGGCTGGTAGACACCCTGCAGACCCCCGGTCCGTTTACCGTGTTTGCGCCGACCAACGCGGCCTTTGCCAAGGTCCCCAAGGCCGACCTGGACAAGCTCTTGGCCGACAAAGCCAAGCTGACGGCCGTGCTGACCTATCACGCGCTGATGGGTGCGGTGATGGCCAAAGACGTCAAGGCTGGGGTGATCCAGACGGTGGCCGGCGCGCCTGCCAAGCTGAGCAGCAAAGACGGCAAGTGGTACATCAACAACGCGCTGATCACCGCCACCGACGTGCAGGCCAGCAACGGCGTCATCCACGTGATTGACACCGTGCTGATGCCACCGGGCAATGTGGTCGAAGTCGCCGTGGGCAATCCGGATTTCTCAACCCTGGTGGCCGCCGTTACGGCCGCCAATCTGGTGACCACGCTGAGCGGCGCAGGACCCTTCACGATCTTTGCCCCCAACAACGCAGCCTTTGCCAAGATCCCCAAGGCTGACCTGGACAAACTGCTGGCTGACAAGCCGGCCCTGCAAGCCCTGCTGACCTACCATGTGGTCTCTGGCGCGGTGTACGCCAGCGCTGTCAAGGCCGGCAAGGTCAAGACCGTCAATGGCGCCGAGGTCGAGATCGCGGTGGACGCCAACGGCGGCGTGACCGTGGGCGGCGCCAAAGTGATTGCCACCGATGTGCTGGGCAGCAATGGCGTAATTCACGTGCTGGACACGGTGATTTCGCCGCCCGCCAAGTAGAGAACTGCCCGGGTCCAAGGCCAGTGGCTACGACCATCGAACCTCAAGTCCGCGTTGGGTTTTCACCGGGCTTGGGTTCGAGGTAGCTTCAGGCCTTCTTGACGAACTCCGACTTCAGGCCCATTGCACCAATGCCGTCGAGCTTGCAGTCAATGTTGTGGTCGCCCTCGACCAGGCGGATCGACCGCACCTTGGTGCCGATCTTGACGCCCTGCGAAGAGCCCTTGACCTTGAGTTCTTTGAGGACGATGACCGAGTCGCCGTCCGCCAGCAGGTTGCCAAACGCATCCTTGACGACCAGGCCAGCGGCTGCAGCGGGGCTGGGGCTGACCGCGGCGACCTGAGGCCACTCATGACCGCACTCTGGACAGATGTAATTGGGCTCATCTTCATAGGTGAGCTCTGATCGACAGGCGGGGCAAGCGGGCAGCGTGGGCATGGGCGGGTCCTGGGAAAGCGCGGAAGGAAGGGGCCAGCGTGCGACCGCCGGCGCGGCAGACTTAGCACAATGCCGCGGGTCCGTCGCGCTACCGCTGCCACTGCTGCTGCCCTACCGTGCTGTCGAACCGTGCCGCGGCCAGTCCCTAGGTCAATAGCATGCGGGCGCCGGCCAGCCAGACCAGCGAGCACATGCCGACCTTGAGCGGTCGCGCCGGCGCAATGTCCATCAGCCGCGAGCCAAGCAGCACGCCGGGGATCGAACCGCACAGCAAGTTGGCGGCCAGGCCCCAGTTGACCGTGCCGATGCCGGCGTGGGCCAAGCTGGCAGCGGCGACCAGCAAGGTGGCGTGGGCAATGTCGGTGCCGACCAGGTCGCGCGGGGCCAACTTGGAGCCAAACACCAGCAGTAGCGCGATAAGCGATCCAGAACCCACCGAAGTCAGGCCGACCACAAAGCCAATGGCTGCGCCAAACAACGCCACTCGCGCAAAGCTGCGGCGATCGGTAGGAGTCCAGTCAAAGCGACTGTGGAGCAGGCCTTTGTACTTCAGCAGCTCGCCCACCAGCGACAGGGTGGCTGCCAGGGCCAGCACCGCGCCCAGGGCCTTGAGCAGGATGCCCTCTGCATCGGCGTGGTGGCTGCGCAGCCAGTGGACGACCAAGCTGCCGACCAGCCCGGCGGGGACGCTGCCAGTAGCCAGGGCGCCTACCCAGCGCCAATTGACCCGGCCGGCGCGGATGTTGCGCAGGGTGGCGACCAGCTTGGTCAGGGTGCCGTAGACCATGTCGGTGCCGACCGCCACCGTGGGCTGGATCCCCAGGGCGATCAGGGCCGGGGCCAGCAGCACGCCGCCGCCTACACCGGTCAAGCCAACGAAGAAGCCGACCAACAGGCCGACCAGAGCAGTAGTGGCGCTAAAGTCCATGGAAACCTCGACAAGGGACGCACTGCCAGCCTAGGAGCCTGTCGGGATAATCCCCGCCAGGCTCCGTGCCATTTTGCGTTTTTTTCAGTCGGGCAAGAAATATTGGAAGTGAATTCCAATATTTCGCCCGCCTGGGCGCTCGCAAGACGATCGCCCTAGGACCCTGTC
>CAIXGW010000352.1 GCA_903919145.1 uncultured Myxococcales bacterium | reverse complement strand
GGTCGGCACGCCCACCTGCAACAGGTCGCCGTCTTGCTCTACGCGGAATTCCAGGCGCTGTAGGCAGGTCCGCAGCCAGGTGTCAGGCAGCTCCTCCGCCGAAACGCCAAGGCGACTGCGCAGATAGCTGGCGCTGGTGGCAATGACCCGCGGCGGTGGCGGCTGCAGGCGGTGCGGTCCCGCGTCAAGCAGGGCGCTGGTGACGCGCGCCCCAGGGCTCAACTCGATCAGAAGCTTAAGGAAACGCTTGGCAGCCAGCAGCGGCAGCTCTGGGTCCAGCGCCTTCTCAAAACGGGCAGAGGACTCGGTGCGCAGGCCCAGCCGCATGGAAGTCTTGCGGATCGCCGCGGCATCAAAGGCGGCGGCCTCCAGGATGACTTCTTCGGTGTCGCGGCGGATCTCGCTGTTGCCACCGCCCATGACCCCCGCCACCGCCACCGGACCCTCGCCATCGGCAATCACCGTGTCGGCCGCCGTCAAGGTGCGGGTCTGGCCGTCCAGCGTCACGATCTGCTCGCCATCCCCGGCTTGCCGCACGGCGATGTGGCCGCCGCGGACAAAGCGCGCGTCAAAGGCATGAAGAGGATTGCCGGTTTCCAGCATCACCAGGTTGGTGGCATCGACCACGTTGCTGATCGGCCGCACGCCCAGCCGCCGCAGCAGCAGGCGCGCATCCACCGGCGAAGGCTGGACCCGCACGCCGCCCACGCGCGCACACACATAGCGCGGGCAAACCGCCGTCTCCACCGACACCTGCAGCGGAGCGACCTCTGCCAAGGCCACCTCGGTGCTCAGGGGCTGCAGCGGCCGCCCCAGCATCGCCGCCACTTCGCGGGCCATGCCGTACAGGCCCCACAGATCGGGCCGGTGGGTGATCGACTTGTTGTCGACCTCGTACAGCACGTCTTCCAAAGACAGGGCCTGGGGCAGCGGCGTGCCAGCTGGAGCCGCGACGCCGTCTAGAGAAAGCAGTCCGCTGTTGTCGTCAGAGAGACCCAGGTCCGCCTCAGAGGCCAGCATGCCCGGGCTGGGCACGCCGCGAACCTCGCCTTCCTTCACAGTAATTCCCGATGGCAAGGTGGTGCCCGGCGTCACAAACGGCACGCGCATCCCCACGCGCAGATCGGGCGCGCCGCACACCACCGTCACCTGCCGGCCGCCCAGATCCACGGTTCCCAGGCGCAGCTTGTCGGCATTGGGGTGCGGAGCCACTGCGACCACGTCGGCCACCAGCACGCCCTGCAGGCCAAACCCCCAGCGGTGCACGCCATCGATCTCTGCCACCGTGCAGGTGAAAAGCTGAGCAAAAGCTTCTGGATCCACGCCACTGGTGTCGACCAACTGCGACAGCCACTTCCACGAAACTAGCATGGCAGCTCCTGGCCCCAGGGACCGCGGCCAAGGGCGCGCGACACAGGGTGACCCAATGTTAGAACACTAGAATTGCGAGAGAAAGCGCGAGTCGCCGCCGAGAACCAGCCGCACATCGGGCACGCCAAAACGCATCATCACCAAGCGCGAAAGGCCCAGGCCAAAGGCCCAGCCCTGCCACTCTGCCGGATCCAGGCCGCCGGCGCGCAACACCTGTGGGTGGACCAAACCGCACGGCAGCAGCTCCAGCCAGCCCGAGTGTTTGCATGCCGCGCAGCCCGTTGCGCCGCACAGCTGACACTGCACGTCAAGCTCAAAGCCAGGCTCTACAAAGGGAAAGTAGCCGGGGCGCAGCCGCACAGTCACTTCGCGGCCAAAGATCGCCGACAGCAGCGTGCGCATGGAGTCCAGCAGGTGGCCGACCGAGACGTGGCGGTCGATCAGCAAGCCCTCTAGCTGGTGAAAGGTGTGCTCGTGGCTGGCATCGGTGGCCTCATAGCGAAACACCTTGCCCGGAAACACCGCGCGGAAGGGCGCCTGAAACTGGTGCATCGCCCGCACCTGGCCACTGGACGTGTGGGTCCGCAGCAAGTGGCCGTCATCCAACCAAAAGGTGTCCTGCATCTCTCTGGCCGGGTGCCAAGACGGGATGTTGAGGGCCTCAAAGTTGTTGAACTCGCTCTCTACCTCAGGGTAGTCCAGCACGTGGAAACCCATGGAGGTAAACACCGCCTCGACCTCGCCCTGCACCTGGCTCAGCGGATGCACGTGTCCAGTGCGCGGCGGGCCAGGCTGGGTGGCCAGCACGGCGTCGGCGGGCAAGGTCTCGTCAAAGGTCGCGTCGGCGAGCTCGGCCTGGACTTCGGCGCGCTCCAGCTGGCCACGGCGCTCGGCCACAGCCTGCTCGACCGCTGTTTTGAGCTTGCCGGCCAGCTGGCCGTACTCTTTGCGATCTGGTCCGGCAACGGCGCCAACGCCACGCACCGCAGTGGTCACGCTGCCTTTGGCGCCCAACAGGTCGACCTCCAGCTGCCGCAGCCCAGCCATGTCCACCGCTAGGGCAACTTGCTGTTCTGCCTGGAGCTGGAGGTGCGGGAGCTCGTCGCGCCAGTCAGGGTTGGAGTTCGCGGTCATGGTGCACCTGTAGCGTGTCGAAAGAGGAGCCGCTGCCGCGCCTGCCCGCCAAGGGCTTGGCAGGGCTGCTCCAGGCCGAAGCTGCCGGCCGGGCTGGTCGGCGCCTGCCAACCGCGCAGGTCCGGGCAGGTCCGCGGCGGGCCGCTGGCCAGCCCGCCAAATGGGGATAGCCCGGGGGGGAACCCCCCAGGCTATCCTGACGCAACCCGCCGTGGCGGGGGGCCCGGGCTCAGGTCGCGGCCGCTGGCGGCACCCCACAGGGTTGCCGCCAACGCGCTTTACTTGTTGCGGCGCATCACGTGAAAGCCAAAGTCGGTCTCAACGACATCGACCTGGCCCACGCCCAGGCGCAGCGCCATGGTCTTGAAGGGCGGGATCATCGGCGCGTCGGCGGTGATGGGGTAGGTGCCCGGGCCGGGATCGTCGCTCTTGGCCTCTTCTTTGAGCTTGGCGAAGTCCGCGCCCTTGGCCCGGCCCTTGTGGGTCAGCTCAATGGCGTACTTCTTGGCTTCTTCCTTGGTCCGCTTGACCTCGGGCGCGGCGCGCATGGCGCCCACGTAGGCCACCAGGATGTGGGTCACTTCCACTTCCTTGGGAGCCGGATCCTGCTTGCTGGGGCAGCTGGCCTGGTCTTCGCCCTCGCCCGGGCAGGCGTCGGCGCACACCACTTCCAGCGGCTTCTCTGGCACCACAAAGTCAAACGGCACGCGCTTCATCACGTGGTAGCCAAAGCGGCTCTCGACCACGTCGACCTGACCTTCGCCCAGCGAGGTCGCCATGGCGGTGAACTCGGGCACAAAGCGCTTGCGCATCTCGGGCGTGACGTCGTAGACGCCTGGACCCGGATCCTGGCTGTTCTTCCACATCAGGGCGACAAAGTCGCTGCCTTGCTTGCGCGCCTCGTGGGCGACGTCGCTGGCCAGCTTGAGAGCCTCTGGCTTGCTGCGCTCTACCGGCTTGCCCGGCAGCGAGCCCTTCCAGCCGATCAGGATGTGGCCGACCTTGATCTTGTCGTCGACGGTCGCCGGCTTCTTGGGGCAGGACGCCGGGTCTTCGCCAGCAGCCGGGCACGGGTCGCTCAGCACCGAGACGCTGGTGGTGGTGCTGACGGCGGCCGGCGGGGCCACCGCAGGATCCGCAGGGTTTTCGCCGGGCTTGGCCTCAGCGGCCTTGGGGGCTTCTTTGGCTGGCTCGACCTTGGCCGGGTCGACGCTGGCGGCCGGGGCCGCGGCTTCTTGTTTCTTGCAGCCGGTGGTGGCCAGAGCAGCGGCCAGGGCGATCGGAGCCACCGCAGCGGCGAAAGAGCGATAAGTGCGCATGAATCCTCAATTGGTGCGGCGGCAGGGGCCGCGGAGACGCAGGATTGTGCGGGACCAAATCGCAGAATTCAAGCTGCTTGCCGCGGCCCCCGCTGCGCCTGCCGCTTGTTTCGTTGACAGGGTGCGCAGAGGGGTCTAGATCGTCGCCCGCCGCAGCGCATGGCCGTCGCCTCTCTGCGGTTCCGCACCTGTCACAGCCAGAGCCAATCGGGCCCGGGCCACCGATGGCATGGTGGTCTGAATCAGGGCAATTCTGCCGAGCGCATCCAGTCGAGGCCATCATGGGGCTATCCAGCGGCACCGTCAGTTACCTTCGCTTTGTCGCCGCGCCGGTGACAGAGGGCTTTGAAGAGCGCGCCTGCGAGCAGCTTGCCTCCAAGGCCTTTCGCGAGATCGACCCGGGGTCCGAAGAAGAGCAGGTAGAGGGCTGGGTGCGCTTTGACGACGCCTTTGCCGCCGACTTCGATCCCTCCACCCTGGTCACGCCCTCTGGCAACGTGCTGTTTCGCCTGCGGACAGACACGCTCAAGGTGCCAGCCGGCACGCTCAAGGCCTATGTGGACCAAGCCGCCAACCTGCGCTGCAAGGCGCAAGGGCGAGAGAAGCTGGCCAAGAAAGAGCTCGACGTGCTCAAGCTTGAGATGAAAAAGCAGCTGCGGCTCCGATCGCTGCCCAAGCTGTCTCTGACCGACGTGGTGTGGAACATCCAGACCGGCGAAGTACGGATGATCTCGACTTCCAAGTCGGTAGCGGGCCGTTTTGTCGACCTGTTTGAGAAGACCTTTGAGATCAGCCTGCGCCCCGTGGGCCTGCTGACCGTGCTGTGGCTGCGCGGGATGTCCGAAGAGGACATCGATGGCCTGGCCCTGGTCGAAGCCGAGCGCTTTCACCTGATCCGCGAGTAGACCGCCGCCGGCCTGCGGATTCTTCAGCCAGCCGCCGCCACCGATGACCGCCACCCATTTCCGCGCCCGATCCGAGTTGGGCCGCCGTAGCAGGGCACCATGGACACCTCCAAAGAGCGTTTCGCCTATCTGGGTCGCGAGTTCCTGACCTGGCTGTGGTTTGAGGCCGAGCACAACGGCGGCAAGGTAGAGGGCGGCGAGCTGGGACCCATCGGCGTCACCTTTGGCCAGCGGCTGACCCTGGAGACCGGCGGCAACGTCCGCGAAGGCAGCACTGTTCAGGCCGATGCTCCGGCCGAGGCAGAAGAGGCGCGCACGGCGCTGCGGGTCGGCAAAAAGGTAGCCCGGGCGCGGCTGTTCCTTGACGTGGGCGAGCGCCAGTATCAGGTCAGCCTAGACGCCGAGACGCTGACCTTTGCCAATGCCAAGCTGCCGGTGCTGCTGGGCAAGGGCGAGAGCCACGCCATTGACGAGCGCCTGGCTCTGCTGGACGAGCTGGAGGCGGTTATCGACCAGCTGTTTGTCGGCTTCGTCAACCTGCGCAAAAGCGAGGCGAGCTGGGCACCTGTGCGCGAAGCGATGCGCCAGTGGGTGGTCAAGGGCGCCGCGGGCTAGGGGCCTGCTGGGGCAAGCCCCGCCAAGCTCCAAGACCCAGCTGGCCCCAAGGACAGTCTGACCGAGCGGAACCCCGGTTCTCTGGCCGCCTCCGCCGCCCCCCTGGCCCCTTTCGAACCGCGTTGTGGCGTGCATGCTGTTCAACTCGTTGCTCTACATGGTGTTTCTTGCCGTGGTGGTCGCCGGATTCTGGCTGCTGCTGCGCTGGCGTTGGGGCCGCACCGTGTGGCTGCTGGTCGCCAGCTGCCTTTTTTACATGGCCTGGGATCCTCGCTATATCCTTCTGATTTTGGGCGCGGCGACCTGGGACTGGGCGATGGCGCGGGTCCTGCAGGACACCCCCGACAGTCTGGCTGGGCGGCGCAAGTTCTTGATGCTGGCTTCGGTTGGCGTCAACCTGGGCCTGCTGGGCTATTACAAGTACCTTGGTTTCTTTGCAGAAAACGCAGTGGCGGCCCTGAACCTGTTGGGGCTTGGGCTTGCGGCACCCGCCATCAAAGCGGCGCTTCCGGTCGGCATCAGCTTCTTTACCTTTCAGTCGATGGCCTACGTCATTGACGTCTACCGCCGCGAGCTGCCCGCAGAGCGCAACATCCTGCGCTTCTTCTTGTTTGCCACGTTCTTTCCGCAGCTGGTCGCCGGGCCGATCTCGCGCGCCCACATTCTGCTGCCGCAGCTGCACCGCAACCCGCAGCTGGCGCACGACGATGTGGGCGAGGCCCTGTTTCGCATTGCCAAGGGCCTGGTGAAAAAGGTCTGCATTGCCGACTGGTTGGCTTTGAATCTGGTCGATCGGGTGTTCTCGCAGCCCCACCTGTATTCTGGCGCCGAGGTGATGGTCGGCCTGTATGCGTATACCTTGCAGATTTACTGCGATTTTTCTGGGTACACCGATGTGGCGATTGGCTCGGCGCGGCTGTTGGGCGTCAAGCTGCCAGAGAATTTTCTGCGGCCCTACCGCGCCCGCACGGTGGCCGAATTCTGGCGGCGCTGGCACATCACCCTGTCTACCTGGCTGCGCCACTACGTGTTCTTTCCGCTTGGCGGCTCGAAAGGCTCGGTGTGGGTGGCCCATCGCAACACCTTGATTACGCTGGTGCTCATTGGCCTGTGGCACGGCGCCAACTGGACGTTTGTGCTCTACGGTCTGCTGCACGGCGTGGCCATTGCCTGGAACCGCACCCAGCACCGCAAGTACCCCAAGGGCTGGACCCACGACCAGCTGCCGTGGCAACAGAACCTTTGGCGCATCGCCTTGACCTTCCATTTTGTGGTGTTGGCGCGGATCCTGTTTCGGGCGCCGTCGCTGTCCGCTGCGGGCGATCTGAGCTGGTCGCTGGTGAGCAACGGCTGGGGGCTGGCCCGGGTCGACAACGGCACCTGGGCGGTGCTGGCGGTGGGCTTTGCGGCTCACTTTGCCCCGCCTGAGTGGGCCGACCGGCTGCGCCTGCAGTTTCGCCAGTGGCCTGCCCTGGCTCAGGGGGCCGCGCTGGCTGGTGTGGCGCTGGTCATGGGCGCGGTGGCAGAGACCGACGCGGTGCCGTTCATCTACTTTCAGTTCTAGTGTATTATCATGGACTAAACATAGCCTTGGGTGCCCACGCCGTGACGATCCTGCCTGCCGAGCCTGCTGCTACCGTCCCCGCCGCCGCCCCGGCCAGTCGCGGCGATTCTGCTGCGTTTGCCGCGGCTTTGGGCGAGCCGGGTGCTGCTCCGGCCCAGTTTCCGCTGGGACCGCTGGGTCGCTTGTATCTGGTGGCAGCGGTGCTGGCGCTGGCGAGCTTGGTGCCCTACCTCAGCAGCGAGTGGGTGGACTACCGCTACTGGAACCGCCTGGATGTAGAACCGCTGATTCGCGCAGCGACTTTGACCGCGCCGACCCGCATGGAAGGGCCGGGCGACGGGCCCAAGCCCACCTCTGCCGAAGACGACCTCTCGGAAGGCGACATCGCAGCCCTGGCCGGTGTACCCGCGGGGGTGGCGCTGCCAGGAGCGGCCACGGCGGAAGAAGAAGCACCGCTGGCAGGCGCGGTGACATCCACAGAAGCGCTTGTGATCACCGATGAGCTGCTTGGAAGCCAGAAGGTGTGGCTGGAAGGCGATGTCCAACTGCTGGCACCGTTTTTCCAGGCGCTTACCGATCTGACCCACGGCAAGCGCGCCAAGGTTCGCATCGGCCACTGGGGCGACTCGCACCTGGCCAATGACGGCCTGACCCACGTGGCTCGGCTGCTGCTGCACGCGCGTTTTGGCGATGGCGGCCATGGTTTTACGCTGGTCCAGGGGCGCACCGAGTGGTACGCGCACAAGGGCATCACCCGCGCGGTCAGCACCGGCTGGCGCGACTTCAATTTCTTGAGCGGCAACGCCCGCGACGGATCCTACGGCTACGGCGGCGTCACGGTAGAGGGGGGCCCCGGCGAGCAATTCACCTTGACCAACAGCGCCAAGCAGCCAGCCAGCCAGCTGCACCTGTACTACCGCAGCCTGGGCAAGGCGTCTTTGAGCCTCAAGGTCGACGGCAAGGCCATGGACCGGCTCGACGTCTCTGAGCCCGCCGGCACCGAAGCCGTCAAGGTCTGGCAGACAGCCGAAGGCAAGCACGCCAGCTCTTGGCGCGTGAGCTCTGGCCGCATGCGCGTGCACGGCGTGGCTCTGGAGCGCGAGCGCGGCCTTGTGTATGACAGCCTTGGCGAAGTGGGGGCCCGCGGCGTTCGCTGGACTCAGGCCGATGCCGCTGCCATGACCCAGACGATGGCCCTGCGCCGCCCCGACCTGCTCATCCTCAACTACGGCGGCAATGAGCGCCAAGACAAGCTGAGCCAGGACTCCTACACCACAAAGATGAGCGAAGTCGTAACGTTGTTCAAGGCCGGCCGCAGCGATGTGGCCTGCATCCTGATGGCGCCGAGCGATCACGGCATCAGGAAGGGCGGAAAGATCATCAGCGATCCCGCAGTCGTACGCATCATCGGCTGGCAGCGCAAGATGGCCAAGGAGGTTGGCTGCCTGTTCTTGGACACTCGCGCAGCGATGGGCGGAGAGGGCGCAATGGGCCGCTGGGTCCGCGATGGCCTGGGCTGGAGTGATTACAGCCACTTCACCGCTCAGGGCGAGCGCGTCATGGGCCAAATCATCTACCGCGCGCTGCTAGAAGGGCTGCGCCGCTGGCAGGCAGAGCAAGCGGGCGGCAGGGAACAAGCGGGTTCTGCGGGGCCAGAGGGTTCTTCAAAGCCGCCCAGCAATGCAGCTAATCCCTTGTCTAACAAAGAAAAACCCTGAACAGAACCGTCACAGGAGGCAGCATGTCCGTCATCAGTTGGCAGCGCCAGGGCTCAGTCGCCGTGTTGAGCATGGACAACGGAGAGAACCGCCACAATCCTCTGTTCATCAGCGAATTTCTGGCCGCGATGGCCGCCATAGAGGCCGACCCAGAAGTCCGCGCCGTGGTCCTGGCCTCCAGCGACGCCAAGACGTGGTCGCAAGGCATAGACCTGGCGTGGATCCAAGCCGCCGCGGCGGACCGGGCCCGCCATGGCGAATTGCGAGACTTTCTCAACGGCTTGAACAGCATCTTTGCCCGAGTGCTGACGTTTCCCGCGCCGGTCATCGCCGCCATTACCGGCCACGCCTTTGGCAACGGTGCCATCCTCGCCTGCGCCTGCGACTTTCGGCTGATGCGCAGCGACCGCGGCTTCTTCTGCTTTCCCGAAGTCGACGTCAACATCCCGTTTCTACCGGGGATGATGGCCATCGTCGAGAAGGCGATGCCCATGTACAAGCTAGAAGAACTGTACTTCAGCGGGCGGCGCGCCGGCGGTCAGGAACTGGCCGATCACCACGTGGTCAGCAAGGCCCTGGAGGGCAGCGAGGCCGTTGTCCAGGCGGCCATAGAGCTGGGGGCAACTTTTCAGAAGGGTCGCGGCATCTTCGGCGAGATGAAGCGCAGGAAGCACGCGCGGATCCTGGAGGTCTTTGCCACCGCCGACCAGCCCATCATCACGGGCTTGAAGCTGACTGCGTAGGTCGTCCGACACTCCCCAGGGCAATGTCTGATCCATGAGTTTGTTGCGGAAAGTTGGCGTGTCCGCCGGCGGCGGGTTCCAGCCACGGCCGCAGCTGCCAAACGGCCCCCTGCAAGGTCAGACCCTGCAGCTCGTGTCGTCGGACACTCCCCAGGGCAATGTCTGATCCATGAGTTTGTTGCAGAAAGTTGGCGTGTCAGCCGGCAACGGGTTCCAGCCACGGCCGCAGCTGCCGAACGGCCCACTGCAAGGTCAGACCCTCCAGCTCGCGCTGCAGGTGCGCCGCCAGCTCGGGCTGGTCGCCGAGCGTCAGCACCATCACCGTTGGGCCGGCGCCAGAGACGTACACCGCGGCGGTCTCGCTTCTAGCCAAAGCCGCCTGCTCAACCCGCTGGTAGTCGGCAATCAGCGCGGCGCGCCAGCTCTGGTGCATGCGGTCTTGGCAGCCGATGCGCACCAGCTCGGGGTCGCCGCGGCGCAGGCCCTCTAGCAGCAGGGGCAAGTGGCCCAGGTTGAACACAGCATCGCGCTGGGGAATTTGCGTGGGCAGCAAGGCGCGCGCGTGGTGCGTCAGCACCTGGCGGTCCGGCGTCAGCGCGACCAGCCGCCAGTCGGCGTGCAGCGGCAGCTGGGTGCAGTGCAGCTCGCCCGGCCGATCGACGCGGTGCTGCCACGCCGCTGCGTTCAAGCCGCCAAACACCGCGGGCACCACGTTGTCTGGATGACCTTCCAGCTCGGCAGAAAGTCTTGCGATCTCATAAAGATCCCAGCCAAATTGCCCCAGCGCGCCTGCCGCCACCACCCCCGCGACGATGCACGTCGAAGAGGACCCCAGACCGGCCCCCAGCGGCACCTCCGTAGAGACCTCCAGCGACAGACCGGGCAAGTGAACCCCGCGCTCCATCAGCAGCTTGCGACAGGTCTTGAGCGCCAGGTGGTCCGGGGTGCGCAGCTCTGGCGGCCCGCCGGCCACGCTGTCACCGCTGTCACTGGCATAAAAAGTGAAGGTATTGAACAGGTTGACCGCCAGGCCGACCACGTCAAAGCCCGGGCCAATGTTGGCGCTGGTGGCTGGCACGCGTACGCTGACTTGCATCGGGGGCTCCTTGGGCGGTTACCACGCCTGGTTGGCGAAATCGAGCAATTCTGCCAGGGTCTGGCTCGGCTGGCACTCGTGGGAATGTAGCACGGGGGCGTGCCAGAGCGCCGCCAGGGCAGGGGGCGGCTGCAAGCCTGTCGCCGCGGACACCGCCTGGGCATCGCGCTGTTCGTCACCGCTTGGTGGCAGCTGCAGGGCTTGGGTCAGCGCTGCAGTGAACTTCCACGGGGAAGCCGTGCCGACCACCAGCTGGGCGACGCTTGGCTGGCGGTGCAGCTCGGCCTGGTGCCAGGCGACCGCCGTGTGCGGGTCCAGCAGGTAGTGGTGCTGGCGCCACACCTCGGCGATGGTCTGCACTGTCTGCTGGTCGCTGGTCCAGCCGCCGACCAGCACCTCTCGGACATTGCCTAGGGCTTTGTCTGATAGTTGAAACCAATGATGTTTTGCCAGGTGGGCCTGCAGGTCGGCCAGCAGCGCCGGGTCGCCCAGCTGCTCGGCCAGCAGCCGCTCTAGGTTGGACGAGATGAGGATATCCATTGAAGGCGAGCTGGTTACGGTCAGGGGCCGGCGGGCGTCGTACAGCCCGGTGCTCAAGAAGTCGGCCAGCACATGGTTGGCGTTGCTGGCGCAGCCCAGGCGGCGCAGGGGGATGCCCAGCCGCCGCGCCCACCACGCCGCCAGCAGGTTGCCAAAATTGCCAGACGGAATGACTGAATCCATGGGCTCGCCACGGCCCAGCACCCCGCGGTGGCGCAGCTCGGCCCAGGCCCAGGCGTGGTAGGCGACTTGTGGCACCAGCCGGCCGATGTTGATCGAGTTGGCGCTGCCCAGCAAAATCCCTTTGGACGCCAGATGGCTGGCCAGTTCGCGGTCGCTGAGCAGGGCTTTGACTGCGCGCTGGGCGTCGTCAAAGTTGCCGTGCAGGGCGACCGGCCGGATCCCCGCCGCCGGGCAGCACACCATCTGCCGGCGCTGCAGCTCGCTGATACCGCTGGCGGGGTAGAACACCAGCGTGCCGATGCCGGGGGTGTCGCCTAGGCCGTGCAGGGCTGCCGAGCCCGTGTCGCCGCTGGTGGCGGTCAGCACCAAAAGCCTAGGCGGCATACTAGATTGTGAGAGGGTCCCCCTCTTCTGAGCCTGCGGTAGCGCCTCTTGTAGCAGCGCGGGCAGGGTGCCCAAGGCCACGTCTTTGAAGGCGGCGGTCGGGCCGTGAAACAGCTCCAGCACCCAGCGCGGGCCGACCTCTTGCAGCTGTGCCAACTGGCCGCCAGCGAAGTGGTGTTGGCAGTGCCGGGCCGCCCGCTCGGCCACCCCGGGGCCCAATTCGCCAAAGAAGAGGTCCAGCAGCTGGGCAAGGATCTCGGGCAAGGTCAGCCCCACCAGTGCCTCGGGACCCCCTGGCAAGCTGGGGAAGAGCTCTGGAACAAACAGCCCGCCGTCCGCGGCTTGCCCGGCGACCAGAGCCTCTGCGGCGCTGACCGGGGCTGCGGACCCTCTGGTGCTTACGTAGCGCAATTGCCATCTCCTCAGAGCCCGTACTCCATGGCTAGTACCCAAGGCCGTTAATTCGATCCGGGTTGCACCCGGTTCTTGTTCACAGGTCTTGGGTCCTACTGCTGGGTCTTCTTCCGTACCCCAAACCACGTCCGTTCCGGAACCCGCAACGCACTTGGGGTTTGGGGTACTAGTACCCAAGACCG
>CAIXGW010000351.1 GCA_903919145.1 uncultured Myxococcales bacterium | reverse complement strand
TCCCTGTGCGGCAATAGCGCGTCGTTTCAGATGGTTTTCAACCCGGCTGCTGAAGCAGCGGGCTATCATGACGCCGTCTGCCTCCGCAGACGGCCAGACCGGGCCGCCCGTGAAGACGGGCGGCGCTATGATAGCCCGCCAATTCATTGGCCGGGCGAATTCTTGGCAAGCCGCAGGGCTCGTAGTTGCTGGTAAATCTCGAATCCGCGCCCGCCGACGGCACGGAGGTCTTATGTAAACACCCTCTAACTGGGAAGGTCCGGGTTCAGCTCGGCCACGGGCGGGTTGATCCAGGCCTTGTCGGGCGCCACCTTGGCGACCGGCCTGCCGTTGACAAACCGCTCGGGATGCTTAGGGTAAGCAGCTAACATAACGTCATTTCTTGCGGCGAGCACCGCGTTGCCAAGCCCATCGTGGTGGTCCGGCACCTCCGCCCCCACTGTGGTTCGGTCGCGCATCGGACACTCCCTAGGGCACTGTCCGACGCCCCCTCTGGCCGGCCCTTTGGCAAACCCCAGCCCCCATTGTATTCTGCATCCCCGCGGCGCCGACGCGCCCTGTAGAGTCCCGCATGGCCCACGACGCCCGCCCCGCCGCCCTGCCGCATGTTGGCAAGAATCCTCAGCGAAGTGATGGTCTTGCCAAGGTCAAGGGCGAGACCCAGTACATCGACGACGTGGCCTTTGACGGCTGGTACGGCGCCACCGTGCGCACGCCGATCGCCCGCGGCGTGGTCAAGGCGGTGCGTTTTCTAGAGGGGCCGGACTGGCGCGAGTTTGTCATCGTCACCGCCAAAGACGTGCCAGCCCGGGTCAAGTCCGTCCACGCTCCCGACAGCTCTCATGGCGACGGCGGTGCGGCGGCAGACCTCGTCGATCTGAACATTGTCCAGCTGATAGAGCGCGACCAGCCGTACTTGGTGCGCGACGTGTTTCGCCACATGCACGAGCCGGTGGTGCTGCTGGCCCATCCAGACAAAGAGCTGGTGCGCTGGGCGGCGACGCGGGTGCTGGTGATCTGCGAGGAGCTGCCCGCTCTGGTGGACTACGAGCAGGAGCCCGGCCCCGATCAGGTCCAGCGCGGTACAGACAATGCGCTGAAAACCCTGACCCTTCGCAAGGGCGCTGGCGAAGAGCAGGCGACCATTGACCAGGTGTTTGCCAACGCCGCGCTGGTGGTCGAAGGCACCTATCACACCGGCGCCCAGGAGCAGGCCTACATCGAGCCGCAGGGCATGATGGCCGATGTGCAGCTGGACCCCCACGACGCGGCCCATCCCGGCTGGCCCAAGCGGCCGTTCAAGGTGCGCATTGAAGGGTCGATGCAGTGCCCCTACTACGTGCACACCGCCGTCAAGCACCTGTGCAACTTGCCGGATGATCTGGTAGAAATCGCCCAGACGGCCACCGGCGGCGGTTTTGGCGGCAAAGAGGACTTCCCGTCGATTCTGGCTGGCCATGCGCTGCTGCTGTCGATGAAGGCGCGGCGGCCGGTCAAGATCATCTACGACCGCGTCGAAGACATGCTGTGCACCACCAAGCGCCACCCGTGCCGCACCCGGCTGCGCAGCGCCCACGATACCGATGGCAAGCTGCTGGCCCTGCAGGCCGACATCCTGATGGACGGCGGCGCTTATGTGACGTTGACGCCGGTGGTGCTGTCTCGCGGTACGCTGCACTGCGCTGGACCCTATGAGATCCCCCACGTGCGCATCGACGCCAAGGCGATGCTGACCAACACCCCGCCCAACGGCGCTTTCCGCGGCTTTGGCGCCCCCCAGACCATCTTTGCGATGGAGCGCCACCTCGACCGCGTGGCCGACCGGCTTGGCATGGACCCGGCGGAGCTGCGGCGGCGCAACTTTGTCAAGCCTGGCGGCACGTTGTCGACCGGGCAGGTCATCCAAGAGGCCGTGGACCTGGGCACGTGGACCGACACCGCGCTGGCCGACCTGGGCTGGACCGAAAAACGCCTGGACTATCAAGCCTTCAATGCAGACCAGCGAGCCCGCGGGTTGCCGCTGCGCCGGGGCGTCGGCATGGCCAGCTTCATGCACGGCTGCGGCTTTACGGGCTCGGGCGAAGTCTACCTGGCGTCGAAGTGCAAGGTGCGGGTGGCGGCCGATGGCATTGTCGAGATCTGCACGGCCAACACCGAGATCGGCCAGGGCGCAGAGACCATCTTTGCCCAGGTGGCCGCCGATGCGCTGGGCTTGACGTTGGCGGATGTGCGGGTGATTCGTCCCGACACGGCCCAGGTGCCCAATTCGGGGCCCACCGTGGCGTCGCGCACCTCGATGGTGGTAGGCCACCTGGTGTCCAAGGCCTGCGACGACCTGGTCAAGCGCATCGAGGCGGCGGGGCTGCTGCACGGCGCCCGGGATGACCGCGAGCACAGCCGACCGTCGGTGCAATCCGATGGCCGCGGCGCGGGTTATCAGCCGGCGGTCCTGCGGGCTGCCCTGGCCCATGCCGCCAAGCAGGGGCCCGAAGTGCGCGAAGGCTGGAGCGACTACATGCCGCCTCCGGGCGTGGTGTGGGATGACAAGGCGTACAAAGGCGTGGCCTATGGCACCTACGCCTGGGCAGTGTATGCCTGCGACCTGCAAGTCGATACCACCACCATGGAGACCACGCTGCTGGACTTTGTGGCGCTACAGGAGATCGGCCGGGTGCTGCATCCCACCATGGCGATTGGCCAGATCGCCGGCGGCGTGGTTCAGGCGCTGGGCTGGGCGCTGTGGGAAGAGGTGGTGCTGGATGCCCAGGGCGCGATGCGCAACGCCAACCTGACCGGTTACGTGCTGCCCACCATGGCCGACGTGCCGACGATCCGCGTGCGCTTTGAAGAGAATCCCTACGGCTACGGGCCTTTTGGCGCCAAGGGCATTGGCGAGCTGCCCATGGACGGGCCGGCGCCGGCGGTGTGCAACGCCCTGTCGATGGCGCTGGGCGCGGACATTGACGCGATTCCGGCGACCGCCGAGCGGCTCTTGAAGGCTGCACCGCACGCCTGACGCCAGCGGCACCCACCTGGACTACCCCACAGCACAATCGCGCAGACGCCGTGAAGCGTTTGGCGCGTGGCGCGTTGGCCTTTCAGACTGCGGGAAATTCCTTCTCCGCCTCAGCCTGGAGGTTCTATGTCATTGCGCTTGCTGTCTTTCTTGGTGGTTGCTGTTTTGACTTCCGCGGCGTCTGCCGCCCCAGCGCTCGCTGGTCCTGGGGGCTGGCACCCGCAGATTCAGGTTCAGCTGGCGCTGCCGCTGCCGGGTCCGGTCGCCTATGCGCCACCGCCAGCCCCGCTGCGGCCCGCCGTGTACCTGCACGCCGCCTACGCCGCGCCGCCGCCGCCGCCCGCAGCGGCCCAGCAGTGGGTGTGGGTCCAGGCTACGGATCCTACACAGTCTTGCAAACCAGCTAATTTCATAGGACGATCAGCCCGGACTTTCGGGCGCACATGCCCGTCGAGAGGGCGAAGTGGTGAAGGCTGCAAAGAGTCAGGGACTGGGCGAAGGGTTGGCGTCGCTGGACCTAGGGGACGCGCGCATTGAGCGCAGGGCCCGCACGATGTTGACAGACCTAGCCCGAAGCCCAGACCGCCGTCATGTCGAAGCGGCGGCGCTCGCCGTTTTCAAATGTCAGCAACAGGCTGTAATCAGGCGTGGTTTCCACGGCGGTGACGTTGAGCAGGTCCATGTGGCCACCTCACTGCAAGGGCGCGATCTTATAGGGTTGCTCACCGGCCAAGGCGAGCCATGCCAACGTTGCACGAGCGACTCGCCAGGCACGGCCACCGCCAGTAGGGCGCCGCCGTCTGGCAAAGCGCCAAGGCTTTCACCGCTGCCATCGTTGACTGCGGCCTTGCCGGTGAGTCGCCACGACACGGCACCCGCATCCGTGAGGCCGACGGCGACCCAGGTGGTGGGCTGCGATCCGTCGGGGAAGACCGCCGCGAACGTGGCCACCCAGCCGCCCTTGACGCGCAGAAGGCGCCTGGCCTCGGGACGTGCGCCCGCGGCAAGACCCAGGTCGTGAGCAGGCACAGCGTGGCCCTGCAGAACAAGGCCCAGCTCCGCGGGCTGCCCCGGCCGCAGGGGCGAAACTGTGCGCAAATGGATGGGTTTAGCCTGCACGCCAATACCTTTGTCGGCCCGGCGGCGCGCGACGAGCTGTACAAGCTGGTGAAGT
>CAIXGW010000350.1 GCA_903919145.1 uncultured Myxococcales bacterium | reverse complement strand
TCCCTGTGCGGCAATAGCGCGTCGTTTCAGATGGTTTTCAACCCGGCTGCTGAAGCAGCGGGCTATCATGACGCCGTCTGCCTCCGCAGACGGCCAGACCGGGCCGCCCGTGAAGACGGGCGGCGCTATGATAGCCCGCCACTTCATTGGCCGGGCGAATTCTTGGCAAGCCGCAGGGCTCGTAATTGCTGGTAAATCGCGAATCCGCGCCCGCCGACGGCACGGAGGTCTTATGTAAACACCCTCTTACGACCAAGCGGCAGCAGCCACGCTGGCGGCGCAGTTGCCCGCGCATCTGGCCGTGATCCAAGTTTGGCTGGCGGCACCTGGCCAAGTGACCTTCGCTTGCCGCTCAGTACCGGCCAGCCGGCACCGGTGGAATCCCCGGGCAGGTCCAGGTCGACTGGCACGGCTGCAGCGGAAACTCCTTGCCAGACGTGACGATATAGCGGGCAATGCCCTCCATCAACAGCGCGCCGTGGTCAAAGTAGCCCTGCTTGGCCGCCTGCAGGCACGCCGGATCCTGGGCGTGGGCCGGCTGCTTGCAGGTCTTGGCCGAGCGGTCGGTCTGCTCGCCGGGGAAGTCGATGTCGTGCTTGCCGGTCGGGATCACGTAGGGAAACAGGGCGCCCGACAGGCCGCCGGACTTGTCTTTGCCAAGTCCGTACTTCCACAGCGGCGTGGCCAGGCGCGGCGCGGCAAAACCGTCGTGACCCAGGCCAAAGGGCGCCTGCTCTGGGGTGGCCGAGAGAGCCGCCGAGCCAGACAGGTCCTCTACGTCAAAGTGCACCGAGCGCTGGGTCGCGTCGATGTAGGGGATCTCCGCTTTCCAGTAGGGGATCTTGTCTACGCCTTCCAGCACGGCGTTGTCGACCAGCACCTGGGCGGTGGTGCGGTTGCCCCACTCGGCGCGCGGCGTCTTGTAGTCCAACAGGCCAGCGGCGCGGGCAATCGAGGCGCCGGTAGAGGGCGGCACGTTCATGTCGCCAATCGTCGTCATCACTATGGCGTGGGTATCTACCACGTCGCCGTTGGCAAATTTCATCTCACCCGACTGGAAATGCTGAGCCAGCACCGCCGGATCGGCCGCATCCAGCACCAGCTGGGCAAAGCCCAAGAAGCGCCGCAGCTCGGGGCGGGCGCGGTGCAGGCCCATGCCTTCGGCCAGCGGGGCCAGCGGCTGGCCCTGCAGGTACTTCAGCGGCACCGACTGGAAATGAAAATCGACATTCATCCCAAACTTGTCGACCGTGTTCAGTAGCTTGGCATCCGCCTTGAGCTTGCAGGCCTTGCCCTCGGCCTCGTCGCGCACCCCCGGCACAAAGGCGTCGCCGGCAAAGAAGCGCAGGCGGTGTTTTTCCGGCTGGTCGCGCACCACCGACGAAGCGATGTGCACCCGCCAGCCGCCAGAGGGCAGCACCCGCGCGCAGTCGTACTCGCCGTTGCTGAGGTTTTCGACCAGCACCGAGTCGCCTGGCTGCAGGGTGGGCACCTGGGCCACCGGCACCCGCGCCGTGCCATTGAGCCGCGGCATCACTGCCTTGATGGTGGTCACGCCGTCCTTCTCTGGGTAACCGATGTACAGCGGGCCCATCACCCGCAGCATCACCGCTTCGCGCACGCCGCCCTGGATCGAGCGCACGCCCACGTCTGACAGACCGCCGCCGGCGCACATTGGCACCACGGCTTTGATGTGTGGCTCGCAACCGCCCATGATCGCAGCCATCATCCCGCCCAGCGACGAGCCGGTCATGCCAATTGGCACCTTGCCGCTGGCGCCCGCGTCGGGGCCGCCGATGTCGACCACGCCGTCGCCGTCAAAGTCGCCGGCGATGTCTTTGGCGTCGACCTTGCCGTCGTGGTTGCTGTCAAAGGCCCAGGTGCGCTTGCCGTCAAAAGCGCGAAGGATCCTGACCAGCTGCATGTAGTCGACGGCGGATTGGCGCAGCACGTCGCGGGTGTGAAAGGTGTAGGCCGTCCAGAAATCGCCACCGGAGTCCTCTTCGCCGTCGCCGTCCTGGTCCCAGCTGCGGTTGGCGGTCAGGGCCGCCGGCACCCCGGGCAGGCCGATGCTGCCCAGCACGCCCTCAATCAGCTCCATGTCGCTGCTGCTCAGGCCGGCAAAGCCGTGGCTGACGTTCTCCAGACACAAGGTGGCCAAGCCGTGGCGAGCAAAATATCCGGCAAATTGCATAGTTGTCATCTTGTTGCCGGTGTAGCCGTGGCCCAGGATCACCACGCCGGCGGGCTTGCCGTCTTTGCGCGGCGAGACTTCTTTGCGCGGCACCGCCAGCCAGAAGGTGACCTGCTCGGCGCTGGCCTTGGCCGGCTTGTGCTCCAGATCGTCGGGCCAGCTCATCTGGTTGTAGGAAAGCCACTGGCCGTGAGCGTCCTTGCGCGGCATCAGCATCGGCGTCGCGAAGCTGCCAAAGGCGTGGAAGTCAACGTACTGCAGGCTCTCAAGGGCCCGGTCGCCGTAGGCGGTGCCGGGGCTGATGTCAAAGCCAATCCCGGCAGCAGAGATCAGCTTGACAATGTCCAACATCTTCTCGCCAGGGATGACAAAAAGGTTGGGGGTGCGGGACTTGCCGTCGTCGTCGGTCGTCTTGTCCCACACTGGCCACAGCTTGCTCAGGTCGGGGGGAAATTCGCTGGCCAGGTGGCTCTGCACGCCGCTGCCGTACAGGCCGTTGCGCACCGCCTGCAGGTCCTGCAGCACTGAGCCGGTCGTAAAAGTCCAGGCAAAGGCTAGATCTTCTGCGCGCAGCTGGCCAAAGGTCTTGGGGTGCTGGCTCAAGACCGCAGGCAGGGTCTCCAGCGCTGCGTACTGGGCCGCGTGGTGGACGCCGCGAAAGGGCGAGCCGACCGGCTGACCCTTGGCGTCCTTGACCCGCCGCGTCACCAAGACCGCGTAGGTCGTGCGGGTGCGCAGCGGCTTCATCAGGCGGATTAGCAAGGTGTTGGTCTCGCGCTCATAGAACGGCATCTGGGCCTTGGCGCGGGCCACCAGATCGGTCTTGGCCGGCTGGTTGGTCTTGGCCTGAAAGGGCGGCAAGTAGTTGGGCTGGTCCAAGACGCCATCCAGATCGCTGTCTTCGCCGGCATCCAGCACGCCGTTGCCGTTGGCGTCTTCGTCGACTTCTTCCAGGGCCACGCTCAGGGTCTGGCCGCGGGCGTCGTGCTCCCAGTAGCCGTCGAGATCCTCCAGCGTTGTGGGGTATTGCCCGTGGCCGATGTCCAGGTCCTGGATCTGACCGTATTGCGGCGACCCGGGCGTCAGGTCGACCACGTAGATCGCGTCATTCTCTGGATGGTCAAAGCCGTCCGCGTGGGCCGTGCGCACCGACATCGGGTCGATGGCGCCAGAAAACGGGATGGAAATCGGCGCGAAGACGCCCCAGCCGTCCATGCGGTCGATGCGCTCGCGGGTGTCGCGCTCAAAGACCGTGGTCGCCAGCACCGAGGCATTCAGCCGGCGCCTGGTCGGCGAAGCGGCGTCGTAGCGCGTCGCCAAGTCGATGGGCAGCGGCACCTCGGGCAGGGGCTTGTGGGCAAAATCGAGCTTGACGGTCACGGCGGCGGGCGTCGCTTCGGCCAGCACCGGCGGTTCTTGGTCGCACGCCAGGGTCCACGCCGCCAGGGTCGCCAACAGGGTCGCGCGCCGCCACCCCAACCTGCCAACTTGTTTCGCCATCCGGGTCTCCGTCGGGAATTCGGTCCTGTCGGCGAGCATCGCACAACTGCGGGCCGTCGGCTATGGGCAGTTGGCGACCCCGGTCGGGCGTGCCAAGGGCCGCCGGCGATTGGCAGTTGACGACCCCAGCCGGGCGTGCCAAGGGCCGCCGGCGATTGGCAGTTGACGACCCCAGCCGGGCGTGCCAAGGGCCGCCGGCGACTGGCAGTTGACGACCCCAGCCGGGCGTGCCAAGGGCCGCCGGCTTGGTGTACACTCTGGCGGTCGAGACCTGAGTCGCATGCCCTGGGGCAAGGCCACGGCGCCGGGCGCAACCGGGCAGAAAAGGGGAGAGGATGAGAGTAGTTGCGGTAGTGGCAAGCAGCGCGCTTGGGTGGGCCTGCGCCGCCCTGGTGGGCTGCGGACCCTCGGGAAGTGTCGGCTATGGGCCAGTTGGTGTCTGGGATGCTGCCGCAGACTCTCTTGGTTGGGACTCTGGCGCCGGAGATGCCAGCAGCGGCGCTGACGCGGGCGGGGCCGACTCAGGCGTGGGCGACGCATCCAAGGTCGACGCCACAGGCTCGGACACCAGCGTCCTGGACACTGCCCAGACAGACCTCGCCCAGCTTGACTCGCCGCAGCCGGATCTGTCCGGTGGCGAGACCGACGCCGGCCAGCCCGACACGCCCGGGCCCGACGCGAAACAAGAAGTCGCTGGGGATGTGCAGCCCGACATCGCGCCCGACACGATCGGCGATGTGCAGCCCGACGCCAAGCCCGACGCGGTTGCCGATGTGCAGCCCGACACCATGGCCGACGTCAAGCCCGACACCGCGGCCGATGTTGCCAAAGACGTGGCTGACGTGCCGGCCGTCAACACCTGCGGCGCCGGCAAGAACATCAAGTCGCTGCTGGCGTGCACCGAGGGGGTCGTCGACTTCTATCTTGAAAAACAGATCGTTACCCATGTATTCGGTATGGGCTTTTTTCTCTACGATGGCTCGATCTCGCGCGGCATGATGGTCTACCTCAACCCCAACACGGTGACCAAGCCCAAGGTCGGCGACCTGGTCAACCTGCACGTCACCAAGTACGCCACCTACAACGGCCAGCAGGAGATCACCGGGGTAGACAGCTTGACGGTCATCGACATCGCCGACGCAGCCGCGACCCAGTTGAACCTCAACATCATCAGCAAAGACATGGTCGGCGAAGCCTATGAGAGTCGCGCCGTGATCGGCACCGGCCTTGTGGTCAAGCAGCTCTCTGGCTTTGACGGCGTGATTGTCGCAGCCGGGGCCGGCGAGCAGATCCTGCGCGTCGACGGCGCCTCCAACCTCTGCGCCGGAGCGACGTTTGACCTCAAGTCGGGCGCCATCACCCAGTTTGGCACCAGCCACCGCATCCACCTGCTCAACGGCCCCGCCGATTTGACCAACGTCAACGTCAGCAAGTGCGGCGCGGCACCGGTGTACGACCAGAGCAACTGGGGCTTTGAAGAGGCAAGCGACGCCGATCCTCCGCCCGATTTCACCAAAGTCGGCGCGGCCTTGGCGGCGACTCGCACCACCTTGAGCAAGAAGAGCGGCGTGGCCTCCTGCAAGCTGACCTGGACCTCTGCCGACAACCAGGACTTTGTCGCCGGCCAGTACATCGCCGTGCAGCCTGGCCAGAAAGTCTCGGTTTCCGCGTGGATCTTTGACAATGACCCCGCCGGCCGCGGCCGCATGAGCCTGACCTTCTACAAGGCCGACCAGACCACGGTGGTGAGCTCGCAGTTCAGCACAACCTACACCCTGGACGCCGCCGACTGGACCCAGGTCAGCTTTGCCTACACCGCGCCCGCCGAGGCAGCATTTGTCCGCGGGTTTGTCCGGTTGTACGACGTGCCGCCCGCCTTTGCCGGCTCAGCCACCGTGTATGTCGATGACTGGGCAACGCTGGTCCAGTAGCCAAGGAAGAGCAACCGATGCAAGAGGTTTCTCCGACTCCGTGGGGCTTGTTGGTGCTGATCCTGACCACGCTGCTGCGGGTGTTGGGGCTGGCCGACCTGCAGGCGCCGGCGGCATGGTACTTCAGCCCGCCGCCGCAGCAGCAAGCGGAGTCCTTGAGCCAGTCGGTGCAGCTGGTGGGCATGCACACCGTGGCGGTGATGGTCGATCGGGCCGATCCGCAGTCGATCGGCGAGCAGTGCGACGTTGAGCTGGCGGTGGCCGAAGCTGGCAGCGAGCACCGCGTGCTGTGCGACCTGCCGCTGGCCGGGCTGCACCACCACCGCCTGCGGGTGGTCGAGCCGGGCAGCGCCCACCTGTTCTTGCCCGGCCGCTGCCCCAAAGAACTTAGCCTGCCGGATAGAGTTTTTCCACGGCTTGTCCGCGCTGAGCCGCAGCGGGTGCGCAGCCAGGCCGATGTCGTGGCGCTGTGCGGCCCCGCGGCCGGGCGGCTGCACCGCTAGCGGCGGCGCTCAGTGCAAATCTAGAAAATCCGGAGATTCATCTGCACTTGCCCGAGTTTGGCTGGCAGCGGCCGCGCTTGGTGCAGATGTCGGCAGCGGCGCAGTCGGCGCTGGTGGCGGCCACGCACTGGCCGCTGGCCAGGGTGCAGCGGCCATCGGTGCGGCACTGGCTGCTGGCTTTGCAGTCGGCCGGACCCGTGGGCCCGCAGGTGCCGCTGCTGGGGCTGAGGTGGCAGGCGCCCTCCCAGCGGCACAGATCGCTGGCCAGGCAATCGCTTTCTAAGGACGCTACGCAGTCCAGCTGCTGGCGGCTGCAGGCCCCGGACTGGCGGCACACCAGCGCGGCGCGGCAGTCGCCGTCGCACCCCGGGCTGCAGATGGGACCGTTGGGGCGGCAGTAGCCTTTGGCCGCGCAGCCAGGGGCGGCCAGGCACTGGGCGGCGCTGGGGCAGGTCATGCCGGCTGGGCAGGCCTGCAGGTCACTGCTGCAGGTGGCGGGGCTGGCCGGCGGCTCAGCCGTGCAGCCCAGCTCCAGCGTCCACGCCAGCCACAAGCTTGGCAGTACCAGCCAACGCTTCATGGCCCGGCCCCCGGCACCGCCGCGGCTGCGGGCCGGTGCTCGATCGACGCCAGCAGCCACTCCTCGCCGCGCAGGTGCCACACCAGCCGCCACTGCGCGGCCGTTTCATCGGCTTGGAGCGGCGGATGGCGCAGCATCACCTGGGCCGTCCGCTCGTCGACTTGGGTCAGGCGCACGCCGTTCTTGCGCATCGCCGCCCAGCCCTGGGGGTCGGCCAGCCTCTCGACCCAGCGGCTCCAGCGCGCCAGCCACTCGTCGATCTGCCTTGCCCGCTCCGGGTGCTGGCTGGGGTCGGCCCACAGCGTTGCCCAGCGTGCCCCCAGCTCCTCGCCGTCTACGGTCAGCACCGACCAGTCGACCAGCGACCGCAGCCCGGTCACGCGGTCCTGGCTCTGCAGCTGGGCCAGCCACAGGCTGACGGCCGCCTCTGGCGTACTGCAGCCAAGGCCACAGCCGCCGATGATCGGCGCCGGCCGCTTGCGCCGGTCCAGCGGATCGCCCAGGCCCTGGTTGGCTCCGGCAGGGGGTGACCCAATGTTATGTGCACTTGGTGGTTGAACTTTTGCAGATGTCGCCACCGTCTGGCCACCCGCAGGCTCAGCTGGCTTGGCGCAGCCGACCATCGCCGCAGCCGCCAGCACCGTCGCCAGGACCACCGCCGCGGCCACCGGCCGGCTGGCCGGCAAACAGGCCCGCACTGCCCGGCTCATGGGCCGGCCGGCTCTAGGAATTTCTCGCGCACGGCCAGCAGGCTGTCTAGACATTTCTCAAAAGCCTCAACGACTTTAGGGTCAAAGTGCCGGCCCGACTCGCGGCGGATGTGCGCCACCGCTTCCTCGACCCCCCAGGCGTCTTTGTAGACCCGCGGGGTGGTCAGGGCATCAAACACGTCGGCCAGGGCCACAATGCGGCCAGTCAGCGGAATCTGCTCGCCCGCCAGCCCGCCTGGGTAGCCGCTGCCGTCCCACTTCTCGTGGTGCGACAGTGCAATTTCCTCAGCCATTTGGAGGAGCTTAGAGCGCGATCCGGCCAGGATCTGGGCGCCAATGGTCGGGTGCTGGCGCATGATCTGCCACTCCTCCGCCGTCAGCCGCCCTTCCTTGAGCAGGATCGAGTCGCGAATGCCGATCTTGCCGACGTCGTGCATCGGCGCCGCCAGCTTGAGCAGAGCCTGTTCTTCCGGCGCCAGGCCCATCTGCTTGGCAATGTGCTGCGAGTAGCTGCTCATGCGCTCGACGTGTTCGCCGGTGTCGCCATCGCGGTACTCCGCCGCGCGGGCCAGCCTCATCACCGTGTCGCGGCTGCCCTCTAACAACTGCGCATTGACGCTGCGCAATCGCTCTAGAGCGGTGGTCAGGTCAGAGGTGCGCGACTCGACCATTTCTTCCAGGCGGCGCTTGGACTGCTGCAGCAGGATCTCGGTGGCAATGCGCTCGGCGGCTACCTGCAGCACCCGCAGCCGCGAGCCCGACGGCAGCTGTCCGCCGCCAAAGGCGTGCAGGGCTCCCAGCACTTCGCCGCCCTGGGCCGTCAGCGGCAGCCCAATGTAGGGCAGCGCCGTTGGACTCTCTCCTGCCAGAACGCCCTCTGCTTCATCTAGTTGCCACATCTCGCCGCGCGACATCAGCTCGGCATGGCGGCGCTCGATCAGGGCATTGGCGCGGCTGCCGGGCTGCAAGTGCACATCGGCCACCACCACCGGCTGGCTGGCCGGCCCGCGGGTGATGACCACGTGAGCCAGGCCCGTCCACTCCGCCACTCGCCGGGCGAGGGCCTGCAGGACCTCATCGGTGCTGGCAATCGTCCCGCTGGCGTTGGCTAGCTCAAACAGCGCGTTGAGCACGTCGCGGTCGCGCGTCACCTGGGCGGTGAGCCGCTGCACCCGCACCAGCGAGCGCACGCGCACGTGCATGTCCAGGTTGTCCAGGGGTTTGTCGATCAGGTCGTCGGACTGGGCGGCCTGCCACAGCTGCTCGCGCATGCTGTCATCGGTGCGGACCAGCAGCAGCGTTTGCGGCCGCAGCGGCTGGGCGCGGATGGCTTCGACCAGCTCGGCCAGCACGCTGCGCTCGCGGCACAGGGCAGAATCTCCATCCAAAATGACCAATTCAGGCTTGAGATCGCGCAGCCGCCGTCGCAGCTCCTCGGCGCTGACCACGTGCATGCACAGGTAGCCAAGCGGCTTGGTCACCAGGCCAATCTGCTGTAGGGTTTCGGGATCGTTGCCGACCACCAGAATGCGCGCTTGATTCACCACCGTTTCGCCTCCGCCGCCCAGGTTATACACCTCGCCAGCCAGCGCAACCAGCGGCGCGGCGGTCAAAGCAAGAGTTCCTTAGAACAAGATAAAATTGCTAATATCTATAACGAGATAACATAGCCTTGGGGTGTGTTGGGGCGCTGGCGGTAGACAGCTGGGCGGTCCCTGCGCCAAAGTGCGGACCGCCACTGCGCGGTGTTGCCGCGCCCGCGAGTCCCCATGTCCGACCAGCCTTTTGCCGTTCCGCCCGTGACCGCACCGCCCCAACCCGCCGCCCGCCGCGGGGTGCTGACCCAGCTGTGGCTGCACCTGCTGGTAGAGCCGTGGGACCGCATTGACGCCCGAGACAAGGGCCAGCCCAGGGTCGGCAAGGTCTCTGCGCGCGCCGCGGCGGTGTGGACGGCGGTGGTGGCGTCTTTGATGCTGACGGTGCTGCGCTTTGTGGTGATGGATCACGAGGTGCAAACGCTCTTTGGCCAGGGGGTGGTGCGCACGGCGGCGGCGCTGTCGCCGGCCCTGGGTCGCGGCCTGCAGCCCTATCAGCCGCTGTTGGTCAATCTGGCGTGGGTGGTGGGCTGCCTGACCTGCTACGTGGCGATTCCGGCGCTGGTCGTCAAGCGGGTCTTTGGCCTGACGCTGGCCGATTCCTACCTGGCACCGCGCGAGTACCTGAAACACCTGCCGATCTATGCCCTGCTGTTTGCGCCCGTGGGGCTGCTGGTGCTGCTGGTGGCGCGGGCTCCGGAGTTTCAGCAGCAGTACCCCTTCTTTACTTCGCAGGTGGGGTCGGGGGCGCAGATCGCCTGGGAGGTCGGCTACGGACTGCAGTTTTTTGCGCTGGAGTTCTTCTTTCGCGGCTTTATCTTGCGCGGGCTGGCGGCGGAGATGGGCGCCACGGCGGTACTGGCGATGGCGATACCCTACTGCATGATCCATTTTGGCAAGCCGCTGCCAGAGTGTCTGGGCTCGATTATCGCAGGGATTGTGCTGGGTACCCTGGCCATGGACACCCGCAGCATCTGGGGCGGCGTGACCATCCACGTGGCGGTGGCGTGGCTGATGGACGGGGCCGCGCTGCTGCAAAAAGCCAAGATGGCTGTGGCGTTGGGGGGGCCATGAGCGATCGCAGCGGCCAGCAACTAGGTGCGTACACTCTGCAAATTCCGCTTGGCCATGGCGGGATGGGCGAGGTGTGGCGGGCCGAACACTCAGGCCTGGGCCGACCCGCGGCCGTCAAGCTGGTGCGCACCGAGCTCATCGACAAAAGCGCTGACCCGCAGCGGGTGCTGGAGCGTTTTCGCCGCGAAGCACGAGCTACGGCTGCCCTGAGCTCGCCGCACACCGTCACCGTTCACGATTTTGGCGTCCCAGAGGATGGTTGTCTGTGGTATGCCATGGAGCTGTTAGACGGTTTGGACTTGGAGTCGTTGGTGGCGACCCACGGCCCGCTGCCGCCTGCCCGCGCCGTGCACCGTTCAAGGTGGTGGCGATCCTCGGCGGCGTCGCGTTCACCGTGCCCGCCGACCTGCCGGTGGTGGTCGAAGGCGTGGGGATTCTGGGCGCATTTCATTCCAGCGACGGCGTCGCACCCGGTGACGACCCGCGGGCGCCGTGGGTGCGCATTACCGGCGTGGCGATCCTGGGCGGCGTAGAGGTCAAGATAGGGCCGGGGCTGCGGCTTGAGTCGCCCCAGTAGCCGCGGACCCCTGGACGAAACCGCGCCGCCTGCGCTACACAGTGCCGCGAGAGCCACAGCCGCGACCCGCCCGCCTATCCCCCCAGCCCGCACCCAGGAAAGCGCCATGCCCAGCCGCCGCCTCAAAGTGCTAGACCGCCTAGCCCACCTCAACCAGCAAGCGGTAGAAGGCGGTGGCCAGGGGCGCATTGCCAAACAGCACCAGCAAGGCAAGTACACCGCCCGCGAGCGCATCGACATGCTGTTGGATGGAGACAGCTTTGTAGAGATGGACCGGCTGGTGACCCACCGCTGCACCGATTTTGAGATGGCCGACAAGAAGATCTCCGGCGACGGCGTGGTCACCGGCTACGGCCAGCTGCACGGCCGCACCGTCTTTGTGTTTGCCCAGGACTTTACCGTGTTTGGCGGCTCGCTGTCGGGCGCCTTTGCCGAGAAGATCTGCAAAGTCATGGATCTGGCCATGAAGGTCGGCGCGCCGGTGATCGGCCTGAATGACTCGGGTGGCGCGCGCATCCAAGAGGGGGTGGTCTCGCTGGCCGGCTATGCCGAGATTTTTACCCGCAACACCTTGGCTTCTGGGGTGATTCCGCAGATTTCTCTGATTCTGGGCCCCTGTGCCGGCGGCGCGGTCTACAGCCCGGCGATCACCGACTTCATTGTGATGGCCCAAAACACCTCCTACATGTTCATCACCGGGCCGGACGTCATCAAGACCGTGACCCACGAAGAAGTGACC
Organism: uncultured Myxococcales bacterium; assembly: GCA_903919145.1. GTDB lineage: Bacteria > Myxococcota_A > UBA9042 > UBA9042 > UBA9042 > SXRM01. The sequence continues at coordinate 32,289 of CAIXGW010000350.1, read as the reverse complement.
CAGGAAGACCTGGGCGGTGCGCTGCGCCACGCGTCGACCTCTGGCGTCGCCCACTGGGCCTGTGACGACGAGAAGCAGGCGATCGCCACCGTGCGCGAGCTGATGACGTACCTGCCGCAGAACAATCTGGAAAAGGCGCCGATCAAGGCCACCCAAGACCCGGTGGACCGCCGCGATGCCAAGCTGGCCGACGTAGTCCCCGACGATCCAAGCAAGCCCTACGACATCAAAGACGTCATCCGCGCCATCGTTGACGACGGCGAGATGCTGGAAGTCCATGAACTCTATGCGATGAACATCGTGGTGGCCTTTGCGCGGATGGGCGGGCAGTCCGTAGGCATTGTCGCCAACCAGCCGGCGGTGCTGGCGGGCTGCCTGGACATCGACGCCAGCCTGAAAGGGGGGCGCTTTGTGCGGTTCTGCGATGCCTTCAACATCCCGATCCTGACGCTGGTCGATGTGCCCGGCTTTCTGCCCGGAACGCGCCAGGAGCACGGGGGAATCATCAAGCACGGCGCCAAGTTGCTCTACGCCTACGCCGAAGCCACGGTGCCCAAGATCACCCTCATTACCCGCAAGGCCTACGGCGGCGCCTATGACGTGATGGGCAGCAAGCACGTCCGTGCCGACCTCAATTTCGCTTGGCCCACGGCGGAGATCGCGGTGATGGGCCCCGAAGGCGCTGTCAACATCGTCTACCGGGCCGAGCTGGCCAAAGCGGCGGATCCGGCGGCGGCAGCGCGCGACTATGTAGAGAAGTACCGAGATACCTTTGCCAATCCCTTCAAAGCGGCCGAGCTTGGCTACATCGACGAAGTGCTGGAGCCTCAGGACACCCGCCGGCGGGTGATCCAGGGCCTGCGCATGCTCGCCGGCAAGCGCGACACCAATCCGCCCAAGAAGCACGGCAACATCCCCCTGTAGGCACCACCGGCAGCCAAAGGCCCCCTTTGAAAGACGATTCTCCCGCTCGCCAACACGCGCTACCGGACCCCGCCGACACAGCCGCTTGGGCTGAGCATTTGCGCCTGGCTACGGCAGTTTTTCAGGCCCTGGCCGTCAACCGCGACCTCATGCGCGGCCTGGACGCCGAGGAGCGCGCCCGCCTGACCAACGCCGCTGGCGACGTGTTCTGCCCCGACCTGGACCAGCGCCGCCAGGAGGCCAAGATCCGCAGCCGCACCCGCCGGGCAGAGAAGTCGCAGCTCGATCAGGGGCTGAGGGCGGAGACGGGCATTCGCAGCCTGCGCGCCAAGCCGGTGTTCGTCACGCCCAACGTGTTTGCGCCGCAGGACGTGCCGCCCGACGAGGTGGAGGACGGGGGCGACCCGGCGACCGCCGCCGACGCTGGTGCCGAGGAGCGCCGCACCCGCGACCTGCAGCACTGCTACGTCTGTAAGCAAAAGTATAGCCAGATCGATGTGTTCTATGACCAGCTGTGCCCGCCTTGCGCCGCCTTCAACTACGCCAAGCGCGGCGAGAGCGCGGACCTGCGCGGCCGGGTGGCGCTGCTGACCGGTGGTCGCGTCAAGATTGGCTATCAGGCCGGCATCAAGCTGCTGCGCGCCGGGGCCGAGCTGATCGTCACCACCCGTTTTCCGCGCGACTCGGCGCTGCGCTACGCCCAAGAGCCCGACTTTGCGGACTGGGGCCACCGCCTGGAGATTTTTGGCCTGGACCTGCGCCACACGCCAAGCGTTGAGGCCTTCTGCCAGCACTTGCTCCAGACCCGCTCGCGGCTGGACTTTATTGTCAACAATGCCTGCCAGACGGTGCGGCGTCCGCCGGAATTCTATCGCCACATGATGGAGTTAGAGACCACAGAGCTGTCGCGGCTGCCACAGCCGGTGCAGCAGCTGGTGGGGGCCTACGAAGGGCTGCGCGGCTACAACTTGCTACCGGAGAGCGGTCCAGGGCGGGAGGCGCTGCAGCACCACCGGGCGGACCAGGTCCTGCCGGCTGGGCTGGCGCACGCGGCCCAGCTGTCTCAAGCCGCGCTGCTGCCGGAAGAAAAGCAGGCGCAGCATCACCTCTTTCCCCAAGGGCAGCTGGATCAGGACCTGCAGCAAGTCGACCTGCGCGACCGCAACTCGTGGCGGCTGCAGCTGGCAGAGGTCTCCTCGGTCGAGCTGCTGGAGACTCAGCTGATCAACGCGGTGGCGCCGTTTGTCCTCAACGCCCGGCTCAAGCCGCTGATGCTGCGCACGCCAGAGCGAGACAAGCACATCGTCAACGTTTCTGCGGTAGAAGGGCAGTTCTACCGGCGGCTGAAGACCACCCGCCACCCCCACACCAACATGGCCAAAGCGGCGCTGAACATGATGACGCGCACGTCAGCGGCGGACTACCACGCCGATGGCATCCACATGAACAGCGTGGACACCGGCTGGATCAATGACGAGGACCCGGCGCACATCGCCGCCAAGAAGCAGGTGGAGCAGCACTTTCACCCGCCGCTGGACATCGTGGACGGGGCGGCGCGGATCGTGGACCCGATTATCGCGGGGTTTCGGACCGGCGTGCACATCTGGGGCAAGTTTCTGAAGGATTACGTAGAAACGGATTGGTGAGGGCGTCTCTCCTACAGGCTCCTGGGCGCAGCAAGCTTGGGAGGCGCCGTCCGGTGACCCCAAAGTCGCCGTCTGCTGCCGCGAGACAGACGTTGAGAGCTGAGACAGTCCGGTAGGCAATGTCGGATGCTTGAAATCGCGGGTGATTTTCTGATGGGCGGCAGAAGCGGAGCGGTTGCAGCGGCAGCTCGGCGCGCCCTGCGGACCGGGCTCTAGTCCGGCCGCGCTGCCGTCCAGCTGGGAGACGTTCCCTCGCATGCTGCTGGCGGCGGGGCTGGCCAGACACGCGGGGCGTTGCATGGGCTTGGGGCGGCCCCCTTGTCACGCCGCCCGTGGCAGCTCAACCGCCAAGCGAACCAAGTCCGGAACGTAGGTGCCTTCGTCAATCGCGGGAAAATACAGGTCGAACCCGCCGCCTTCCACCCGCACGCCGGTCAGGTCCGCGCCGGCCGGAAAGCCCAGAAGGCGCACAGGAATAGCCAATTCGACATCGCCGGCCAGTTCGACAACGAGGCGCGCGCGCTTTGCGTCCAGGCTCACGGTTAGAGCCCGTGGCTCGCTTTGCCGTAGCTGTGCTCCGCGAGCGAAAGCTCGGTCCATGGCCGCGTCAATTGGTTCCATGGATGGCCCTCCATGCGCTGCAGAGTAGAGCGAGGTTTTCTGAAATGATAGCAAGTGCGTGGCGCAAAGCGGCTGGGTCAATTCCGCTCGCTTCCAGCGGCGAGGCGGGCCCGTTTGGGCAGCCGAGGGCGATGGTCGCGCGGCCGTCTGGCCCGACCACATGAACATGCGCCGGCGGATGGTCCAACGTGTAGACCATGATGCGGTAGGCACCTGTGCGCAGCACCGTTCCCAATTCTGCCCTCGCAGGGTGGCCAAGTTGCTTCCCAACTCACTTCGCGCTCACCAGATCAGGCTACTCCGGCCCGGCTTGGCAGGCAAGCGTGGAGAGACAGTCCGGTAGGGAATGTCTGATCCTTGAAATTACGGCTGATCACTGGTGACGACGCTGAGTGCGAGCGGTTACGCCACCCTCTGCGCGCGTCCCCCAGGCCAGCGACCTGTCTTTGACCGCCGTGCCGCTGTCGCGGTCGCCGGACATTCCCCAGGGCAATGTCTGATGATGCGAAGGGATGGCTCTGCTGGCTGCCGAAAGCAAATTGCCTGCCTACGGTCGGTGTGTCGTGCTGTGCGGGGCGGAGCGCTGACGGGCCTGGGCCCTGTAGACCGGCCCGCTTGTAGACCGCCGCGTCAGAATACCGCTGGGCCGTCGCGCTTCTTTTCTTCGACTTTGACCGGTGTCTCGCCGGGGGGCTTGGGCCCGGTCTTGGCCTTGGGGCGCGCTTTGGTCGGCGCCTCGGCAGTCACTTCCTCCGGCTCGCCCACGTCGATTTCTTCGGCGGCCACTTCGGTATCGGCGACGTCTTCGGTGTCGGCGGCATCGGCGGTGTCGGTGTCCTCGACGGCGTCAGGCGCCGGCGCCACCGCGGCCTGGACTGGCGCCGCGGGCGGCCGCAGCGCTGGCTGGTCTTCCTGCGTCAGTACGTAGACCAGGCCGGCGCCAAGGACCAGGATGGCCACCAGCGCAACCACCAGCATGGCGTTGGAGGCTTTGGCTGGTGCGGCGGCCGGAGCTGCGGACTCGGCCTTGCCCGTGGGCGCGACGGCTCCGGCTGCGGCGCCGCCCACCATTGGGGTGCCAGCGCCAGTTTTGGCGGGTGCAGCGCCCTGTAGCAGCTGGTTGAGCAGCGCAGAGTCCTGGGTGTTCAGGGCCATGGTGCTGCGGTCGTCGTCGCGGTTGGAGGCGCGGATCGCCATGGCAAAGGCAGTTGGCGAGGCGTGGCGGTCGCCGGGCCTTTTCTTGAGCGCGCGCTGGATCTCCAGCTCCAACGAGGGGGGCAGGTCGCACTCGCGCCGCACCATCCGCACCGCTGGGGCCGCCGCACTGGCGTGGCGCTTGACCAGCTCGGCTGGGGTCGCAGCCAGGAACGGCGTGCGGCCGGCAATGGCCTCGAACAACATGCACCCCAAGGCATAGACTTCTACCGACGGGGACTTTGTGGCTGGATCGTCGGCGTGTTCTAGCTCTGGGGCTCGGTACAGGCCGGCGTAGCTGGGGTCCACGTCCAGGTCGGCACTGCCAATGCGCGGCCGGCCAGAGGCGTCTTCGCTGTCAAATTGCACATGCCATGGAGTCAGTTGGCCGTGGTGGGCTTGGCGCTGGCCGGCCACCGCCTCGGCAATCAAGCCGATGCGCGCGACCGCCTGTTCTACGGGCATGGGGCCGCGGCGCAAAGCCTCGGCCAGAGTCGACTTGGCTCCCGGCGGCGTCGCTGGGATGGGGATGACCACATTGGAGTCGGGGCGGGTGGCGGCGGTGATTCGACCCACGGGTGCAGTGGCGCGCTGCGGGGCTGGCGCTGGGCGCTGGGCAGGCCCCGGCGGTGGCAGCACCGGGACTTCGACCTGGCCGGCGGGGGCCGCTGGCTGGGCATTGGCCAGTGCGTCGCTCAGCGAGCCGGCGGCCAGCAGCGTGGGGCGGTGGCGGCCGCCTTCCTCGGTCGCTGTTGCGTTGCTGGACTGGACCGCTGGCCCGACCGTTCCCGGCGGCGGGCGGCGCAAGCGGGCTGCGGGCGGCGGTGGCGGATTGGTTTCGCCAGCCCCGCCGCCGCTCGGGTTAGCGGGCGCGGTGGCGTTGTAGCTGCCGCTGACCGTGGCTCCCGGTGGGGCCGGCTGCAAATGGCCGCCGTCGAGCGGGCAGAACTCCAGCTCGTCGGGTTGAACTGACTTGCATTGCAGGCAAACCTTGGGCACCGCAACCTTTTTTGGGCTCTCCGCACCAGTGGGACACCCAGACTCGCGCCACTAGTATCGCGCGATGGCGCCCCGCTGGCAACGCTTCAGAAGCTGGGGTTGGGCGAGCTGCCGCGCTCGGGCACGGGCAGCATGGCGCGCGGCGAGCGCGGGCGCTGTGGCGGGGCTGGGCGCTCTGCGGCGGGGGCACCGGTGCCGTCGTCGAGCACGGGGACGCACTTGCCCACCACAAAGTACGCAGAGTCATTAGAGAGATTGTCGCAGTTCCAGTCCTTGATCGCCGAGAAGCCGCTGGCCCCTTCGTCGCGGAGCTTCTTGGACTCTCCCTTGAGCTTGGACTCAAAGGACTGGATGCGACCGCGCTCGCTCAACACGTAGAAGGTCTTGCCGCGGTTCATGTCCTTGAGATACGGGCCAAGCTGGTTAGCCTTGTTCAGCGGGCGGATCTCATTGTTGGAGTAGTACGTCTCGCCGCGCCAGGTGATAAGCCAGCTGATGATGTCTTCTTTGCACACCCGCTTGGGCTTGGCGTCCAGGAACTCGGGGATGAAAGACAGGCCGGCGCGGCTGAGCAAGGGGGTAAAGGCCTCTTGAATCGCCGGCGGATTGGGGTGGATGTGGCAGTCTTCGTAGTACTTTTCAAACAGGTACTTCTGTGACCAGTGCGGCGCCAGGCTCGGCATGTAGTAGTTCAGCGTCCAAAACGCGGTCAGGGCGGCGGTCACGGCCAGCAAGCCCAGACCCCAGCGGCGCAGCCGTCCGGCGATCATCAGCAGCAGCGACAGCCCGGCCATGCCGCCGACGATCTTCCAGAACAGCTCAAAGCGGAACCAAGAAATCCCCAGCAGGTTGGCGACCATCGGCCCGACCATTCGGCCAAAGGGCTGCTCTGCCCAGCCCAGCAGCGGCGCGGTGTCAGACGGCCACACCGGCTGGGTGTCCCAGTCCGTCGGCATCGCCTCGGGCATCGGCCGGTCGTACTTGTAGGTAAACAGGCTGCGCAGGTTCTGGTAGTCGCTTATCACGCCAAGCGTAGCGACCAGCAGCAAGGCCAGGGCCAGCACCACCTGGGCCCGCGCCTGCGGTCGGCGGTCGCGCAGCAGCTCTAGCAAGTACCAGCCGACGATCATCGCCAGCGGCGGCACGCCGGGCAGGATGTAGTGGTGAAAGCGCGTCGACGACAGCGTAAACAGGATAAAGGCGATCAGGAACCACAGAAAGGCAAAGACGCGGACTTGGGCGAAGGTGTCGCGGTCCCAAGCGGCGGCATCGACCACAGGCAAAAGCGGAGCAGCGGCCACAGGTTGGGCGACCGTCGCCCCGGCAGCGGCGTCGCCAGCCAAGGACTCGGCGCGGTCTGCGGCGGTGTCGGCCAGGTCAGCGGTCTTGGTAGAGTCAGCGGTCTCAGTAGAGTCAGCGGTGTCGGCCAGGTCTGCGTCGTCGTGACCCGCGGCGTCGGCCAGCGGCGCGGCGGTCTCACCTTCGGCTGTAGACGGCTCGTCGGCGGCGGCGGCGGCGATCTGCGCGGGCTGACGCTCTGCGCGCACGGCGGCGACCAGAGCCACCAGCGCCAAAGGCGCAAAGGCCGACCACGGCCACAGCCCATAGCCCAGCCACTCGACAAAGTACTCAAAAGTGCCGGTGTCGATCTGGTGGACCCCGGCGCCGACGCGATTGAAGTGATCGTGAATGAAAAAGCGCTGGTAGTAGGGCATGCCGTGGCGGCAGAACATCGCCACGTACCAGGGCATGACGGTGACAAAGAACAGCGGCACACCGCGGCCCAGATCGAGCACGCGGAACACTTTCCACTGCCGCGACACCGCCAGGTACAGCACCAGGATCGCCCCCGGCAGCAGAAAGCCCAGCAAGCCCTTGGCGTAGGTCGACTGGGCGAACAGCATGTAAGAGGACATCAGCAAGTAGCGGCGCCACCAGCGGTCCTGGAATGCTGGGTCGGTCAGGCCGCCCTGCAGCTTGCGTTGGCGCAGCACCGGCACCAGCACCGAGGCCAGCAGGGCCAGCGTCACCGGGCCGTAGAACAGCGCCACGTGCCACACGCCGTTTTGCTGAAGGGTGCTGGCCAGATCCTGGGTGTTGGCGTCGTAGAGGTCCGTGGCGATGATCGAAAATTGCGGCAGCAGATTGCCCAGCATAAACAGCACAAAGCCAGCGGTCGCCCAGGCAAAGCCGCGCGCGCTAAACGCCTGGCGGCGGCCAAGCACCGCGGTCAGCAGCAGCAGGACGCCAATGGTCAAGGTGGCCACAAAGGGCATGTCGGTCTGGGCCTGGCGCGCCACCATGTAGAAGAACGGCGACAGTGCGACCACCAGCGTGGCCATCACGGCGGCGGGCCGCGAGACGATGCGCTCGACCCCCAGATAGACGGCGGTGGCGGCCGAAGCGCCCAGGATGGCCTGGGGTAGGCGGAAGGCCCAGTCGGTCAGGCCAATGAGCTTGATAAAGGTCGCTTCCGCCCAAAAGATAAAGACCGGCTTGGAGTAGAACCACTCGCCGGCGATGCCCTCTGTGCCGATCTTGGTCTTGTAGCCCCACCAGGGGTTGACCCAGTCCCAGGTCTCTACCATGTAGCGGGTGACTTCGCCGTAGTGGGTTTCCCAAGGATCCCAAAGGCCAAAGCTGCCGGCATTGAGCAGGTAGAGAAAAAACACCGCGCCGATCATGCCCCAGCGCCACAGGCGGTCGCCCGGAGCCGGCTGAAACAGCGGTACGGCAAGCGGATCCTGCAGGATCGCTAGGGGCGAACCCGCTTGGGCAGGAGCGGTGGGGAGGGGCGGGCTGGCTAGCTCGGACATGGTGGGGCTGCCCCTGGGCAAAATTGGGGGCCAGGGTTCTACCACCTTGGCCGGCAAAAGGGAATCCTTGACAGCCGATCGGCGTCGCCACCGCCGCGAGGTCGGCGGCGCTACCGTGGATCGCACGGCGTCTTTGGTGAAAATCCAAGGCTTTGCATGGGGTTGATGGGGGGCTGGCCGGCCGCGGCTTGCGGCCAGGGTCGCGCGTTGGGCAGACTGCAGGGGTTCTGTCGCCTTCCCACCAGCCCCGGAGAATCGATGAAGAAGCGGACCGATCGCCCTGGCTCTGGCCTACCCATGGATCGCCGCGCCCTGCTGCTGGGCTTGGGCTCTGCAGCGCTGTTGGCGGCGTGCCAAGATTCGGCAGAGGCAGGCCAGGACCTGGCCGATGCGGGCGACTCGGCGGCGGGCGGCGCTGGCGATGGGGCTGGCCAGGGCACCGGCGCCGCGGTGTCGCCCAAGGGCAGTCCGCAGGACAATCCGCTGCCGGCCATCAGCGCCAATGAGCAGCACTACGTTACCAGCTGCTGCGGCACCCCTGAGCTCACGGCCCAGACGTGGCAGCTGCAGTTCCTTTACCGCGGAGCGCCGCTGGCGACCGCCACTTTGGCCGACCTCAAAGCGCTGCCCGCGCGCACCAAAGAACACACGCTGGCCTGCATCAGCGCTGGGCCCAAGCACCAGGCCTACGGCAATGCGGTGTGGACCGGCCTGCCGCTGGTAGAGATTCTGGCAGCCCTCAAGGTCGCCGTTCCGACCGACACGCCCTACCTGCACCTGACCGCCAAAGACGGCTACACCACCGGCTTGCCCGCCAGCGACTTGCAGCGGCCGATCTGGCTGGTGTGGCAGATGAACGGCGCCGACATTCCCGCCGACCACGGCTTTCCGGTGCGCATGCTGGTGCCCGGGCGCTTTGGCATGAAGAATCCCAAGTGGCTGACCAAGCTGGAGTTCAGCGACAAGCCGCTGGAAGGGTTTTGGGAGCACATGGGCTGGTCCGACACGGCGCTGTACCGGCCGTGTGCGTTGGTCAGCGCGCCGCTGGCTGGGCCCATCAAGGCCGGCACGGTGCGGGTGGCCGGCATGGCCTACGCCGGCAGCGACCCGGTGGTCAAGGTCGAAGTCCGAGTTGACAAGGGACCTTGGCAGCTGGCGACCCTGGACTATGCCCCCGGCGCTGACGTGTGGGCCCTTTGGCACTGGGACTGGCCGGCCACGGCGGGCAGCCACTCGGTACAGGCGCGCTGCACCACCGCGAGCGGCGCCGCCAGCTTGGACAGCGAAGGTGGCGCAGCCGGCCCAGGCCTGGAAGGCTACGGCGGCAGCATGACGGCGCAATTTGCGGTCACGTGAAGCCCTTGGCGGCCTTGGGTTCTGGCTGGCGTCAGCTTAGCCCCGGTGCGATCGACGGACGATAAGGGCTTGGCGACCCTGGCGCTCTGGCAACCCTGAAGCAGCGCAAGGCGCCCAAAACGGCGGCGGCTGGCCGCAAATTGTCACCTGGCCCAGGCAGGTCCGCTGCGCCGCGCCCCGGCCTGCCTGAGAAGACTCTTAGAAAACAGTCCTTTGACCGCCATAGCTGGCCGCCGGCGCGCTCTTGCCGCAGATGGCACTGTTTATGCAATAGAAGATCCGCAGGGGCGCCCCGAGCGCCATCTGCCGAGGTGCAGGCGCGGCAAGGTTCTGAGGGGGGCCTTGTCGGGATTGCGCGGCCGGATGCTGCTCGGTTGGCGCCCCGACCTTTTTTGAGGCTGCAGAAAGGCTTGGCGCGGCAGGGGTGGCTGGCGGGGCAGGCGCCGGGGCTGTCTGGCGCCCGTCTACAGCGCCCCGTTGTCAAGCAAGCGGGTCTGGCCAAACCACGCCGCCACCAGCGCCCGCGCCGGCCGATCCAGGGTCTGCAGCGGCTCCAGGGTCTCTGCGTCGACCGCCGCCGCATAGTCGACCCGGCCCCCCGCGGCCTCGATCGCCTGGGCGAGTTGCTGTTCCAGCAGCCGCAGATCCTGACCCTGGCGGGCGCCCTGCCGCAGCTGCTCTATGCCGCGGTGCAGCACCAGGGCCTGCGAGCGCTGCTGCGGGCTTAGGTAGACGTTGCGGCTCGACAGGGCCAGCCCATCGGGGTCGCGCACGATCGGCGCCCCCAGCACCCGGGTCGGATGGTCCAGATCGCGGGCCATGCGCCGCAGCACCGCCAGCTGCTGCCAGTCCTTCTCGCCAAACACTGCCACATCGGCCAGCGCCAGATTCAGCAGCTTGGCGACCACGGTGGCCACGCCGCGAAAATGCCCCGGGCGACTGGCCCCGCACCAGCGCACAGAGATCGACTCTACCTCGACATGGGTCTGAAAACCCTCAGGATACATGGCTGCGGCGGGCGGCGCGAACACCAGCGCCACCCCGTGGTCGTGGCATTGCTGGCAGTCGCTCAGCAGGGTGCGCGGGTAGCGGTCCAGATCCTCGCTGGGGCCAAACTGCAGCGGATTGACAAAGATCGTCACCACAACCAAGTCGGCGTGCTGCTTGGCGATCTCGACCAGGGACAGGTGGCCGGTGTGCAGTGCGCCCATGGTGGGCACCAGCCCCAGGCGCAGACCGGCGCGGCGCTGATCGGCGCACCACTGGCGGAACAGCAGCGGGTCGCGCACCACGGGCACGCCGGCGATGGGCTCGGCACCCTCCAACTGGGCATGGTTGGGCATGGGAGCCTTGAGCTGCGGGGTCAGCCGGCGACGTCGCGACGCGGGGCGCTGGCCACGGTCGGATCGGTGTAGGTGTGCTCCGCTGCTGGGAAAGTGCCGTGCATCACTTCGCTGCGATAGCTGCGCAGGGCGTGGACCACGGCTTCGCCCAGCTGGGCAAAATGCTTGACAAACTTTGGCTTGAAGCTTGGATTGAGGCCCAGCATGTCATACAGGACCAGAATCTGGCCGTCGCAGCCATCGCCAGCGCCAATGCCGATGGTCGGGATGGCCAGGGCGGCGGTGACTTCCTCCGCCAATTCTGCGGGGATTGCTTCCAGGACCAGGGCATAGCAGCCGGCCTTTTGCAGGGTCAGGGCTGCCTGGATCAGGCGCTTTCTGGCCTTGTCTCCGCGCCCCTGGACCCGGTGGCCGCCCATGGCGTGGACCGACTGCGGCGTGAGCCCAATGTGGCCCATCACCGGGATGCCGGCCTGGACCAGCGCTTGCACGATCGGCGCGACTTCGGCCCCGCCCTCTAGCTTGACCGCGTGAGCGCCGCCCTCGGCCAGCATCCGCCCGGCCGACACCAACGCCACCTCCGGACTGCGGTAGCTGAGAAACGGCAGGTCGGCCACCAGATGGGCCCGCTCCAGGCCGCGCGCCACGGCCGCCGTGTGATAGACGATGTGGTCGACGGTCACCGGCAGCGTAGTGTCTTGGCCCTGAATGACGTTGCCCAGCGAGTCGCCGACCAGCACCACGTCGATGCCGGCCGCGTCGACCAGCCGCGCAAAGGTGGCGTCGTAGCACGTCACCGCGGTGATCCGCTGGTGGTGGCGCTTGAATTCGCTCAGGTGATGGACGCGGATGCGGCTGACGTGCGGAGCGTCTACAGCGTACAGGCCGCGCGGGGCCTTGGGCGAGGCCGGCCCGGGGGCACTGGGCGCTGGCGCAGCTGTGATGGGTGTGGCGCTGGGGGTGGCGCTGGGGGTGGCGGCCGCCTCGGGCACACCAGTGGGCAGAACGGGCTTGCTCATTCGGGTGGCCTCCAGGGTTCGGTAGACCCCACCATGGCCCCAGCGTAGGGGATTCCCAGCAGCCACACAAGCCCCAAGTTCGTTCCGGGTTCCGGAACGGACGCGGTTTTGGGTACGGAAGAAGACCCAGCAGTAGGACCCAAGACCTGTGAACAAGAACCGGGCGGAGCCCGGATCGAATTAACGGTCTTGGGTAGTAGCCGCCATGCGGCCTTGAGGAGTTGGGCGACGTGAACGCTTGGGACACTTTGCCAGTGGAGGGCGACTTCGACGCCAGAGACCCGGCCCCTTTGCCGTTGGGCGGGGTCGTCGCGGGACGCTACCGGCTCGATCGACTCGTTGGATCAGGTGGAATGGGTCACGTCTACGCCGTCCACGACCTGATGCTCGATGAGGCCGTTGCCCTAAAGGTCTTGCGCGCAAGCACGGTCGCCTCCAACGAGATGTGGATGTCCCTGCTGCAAGAGCTGCGCATTGCGCGCAAGGTCAGCCACACCAACGTGGCGCGAGTGTTCGACGTCGGCCAAGATGAGCAGAGGCGCTTCTTGACGATGGAGCTGATTGACGGCGTTTCGCTCGCCGCGCACTTGCGGCAGCACCAGCAGTTGCCGATTGCACAAACACTGCACATCGGCGAAGGGATTTGCGCCGGGCTCGCGGCGATTCATGCGGCGGGGATTGTGCATCGCGATCTCAAGCCCGACAACGTGCTGCTCGATGTCAGCGGTCGTGTGATCATTAGCGATTTTGGCATCGCTGTCGCCGCGAAGTCATCGGGCAGCTTCGCCTTTGCGGGGACACCCGCGTACATGGCGCCTGAGCAGGTCGCGGGCAGTGCCATCAATGCCTGCGCCGATATCTACGCATTGGGCCTGATCCTGTATGAAATGCTGACCGGTGAGCCGGCATGGCAGGCTGAAAGCTGGCTGCGTACCGCCACTTTGCGCCTTGACCGTCCGCCGCCCGTGGTCGCGGCCCTGCGCGTCGACGCCCCGCAGGCTTTGCAGGCACTGGTTCACCATTGTCTCGCTACAGAGCCGCACCAGCGGCCCGCCACTGCGCTGGCGGTCCTTGAGCGGTTGCAGCGGATCGGCAGTCGCCCCACGGGTCAGTCGCGCAGTGTAACGCCACGCAGCCTCGACGCATTGCAGCTGTTTATGCGGTCGCGTCATGACGGCGCGATGCATTGGTATGGCGATGCTACGGATGCGGTCGGGCTGCTGGGCGAGGCGCTCGCGCTCATGCCCGAAGATCCGATGCTGCTGTCGGCCCAAGCGATGGCCAAGGCGCGATTGCTGGCCACACCGGAAAGCTACCCCGCACAAATGGCGCAAGCACGCGCAGCGGCCCATCAGGCGGTGATGTTGGCGCCCGAGATGGGTGAGCCGCGCATCGCCGTTGCGGTCGTCGCGCTGTGTGGCCAGCAGATGCCGACCGCCCTTCAGGCCGCTTGCGAGGCGCTGCGTCGAGCGCCGCAGTTGGCCCGCGCGCACGAGGTCGTGGGTCGAATCCTGCTTGAGATCGGGTTGGTCTCTGATGCGGAGATGCGCCTGCAGTTGGCGCTCGCCTACGATCCGACCAACCGCGATCCACAGTGGGAGCTGGTGCGCTCCCTGGGGCTGCAAGAACGCTGGCAGGCGGTGACGGACCTGCTGGCGGTTCCAGCACAGACGACGGCCGACCGCGACCACCGCGAAGTGCATCGTGCGCGCCTCTCTTATTGGGCAGGTCGGTCGCTCGCCGAGTCGCGGATGCCCGAATCCGGCGCAGTGCTGTCGCCGCCGCTGCAATATGCGCGGATCTACGACCTCAAGCTGCTGACGGGGCAACTGGCCGCCGCCGACCGTGCGATGGTCTTGGGTGCGATTGAGCGTACGGCCGTTGGCTCACGCCTGCACGCTCTGTTTGCGCAATTGGCGTGCGAACTGCTGGCGGAAGACGACGCTTCGCACGCGCTTGGCTTGCTTGCCGACGCGGCCGATGCCGACCTCTATGATTTACAGTGGTTGGATCGATGCCCCGCCCTCGCGCCCCTGCGGTCGCAGTACGTCTTCGCGCGCCTGCGCCGGCGTATTGAGCAGCGTGCGGCTGGTGTCCGCCAAGTGTGGGATAGCCATGCTGCCTTGTTGAGCGAATAGACGTGTCGCCTACGGTCTTTTCTTCGCTTCGCTCGACCACGGCACACCTCTTGGCCCCAAGGTAACCTTCCTGAGCTTCCGTGTCTCAGTTCACGTTGGCAGAGAGGGGCGGGGCGACGGCCTGTTGGGCGCGGACAGGCGGCGGACCGCTGACACCGGCGGGCCAAAACGTCATCCTATTGGCAGTGTGCGTCACCCATATGACATTGAAATAGTTGATCTTTACTGTTGACAAGCCGCGCGGTCGCTGCGCTACTGCTCTCACCCACCCAGCAAGGGCCGCGCAGCACTCTCGCGCGGCCCTTGCTGTTTTTTTGGCGAGAATCTTTCGGTCCGTTCGCCACCCAGCGGTCAGGCCGCGCAACCACTAGAGGACCTGCACGCGCCTGGTCACTGTCCGCGTCGGCCGTCGCCCATGGGCTCATGGGGATGCCTCGGATTGGGCGATGCGCATCGGCTGATCGATTGAAATTGTGCCTTTCAACCGCTGGCACGGATCTTGCTTCACCAATCTCCAGAGGGCGGGGATCGGTACACGACACCTTGCCCTAGCGATTGGCTGCGCCGCACTCTTGGCGCCTTTGTTGGGGGACGGTGGATAACTTTCGTCAGACCATGCGCTTCTCGCCTACGCCGGCAGAAGTCTGGCGAGCCACCACCAGCGAGGGGGGGCAGTACTTTTGCCCGCACTGCGCCGGTATCGGCCTGACCGCCCTCTGCACCCACGATGGCCGGCGCGGTTGGCTGATGGGGGCGAGCTCCGTCGCTCCGCCGGTGGTCGGCAGCGCATTGGGCGACCAGTTTGTGTGCACGAGGGTAGACTCCGCGGCGCCCCTGACATGGTCCGTAGCCCTGGTCGCAGCGCAACCGCCCCAGGGCCAACCGTTGGCGGCGCAAGACGCTACGGGGCTGCCAAGGGCCGCGGCGCCAGAGACGGACCAGCCAAATTGGCAGGGTCACCTCACCGCCGCGCCCTGTGTGGCCGAGTTGGCACCAGCGTACCGCCAGTGGACAGCGCTGTATGAACAACTGCTGCGGCAACGTATTGCGGGCATGGCACCGGCCTTGGAGCCTATGGCGGGAAGCGGTGGCTGGCTGACGGCGTGGGACCTTGGCCAAGGTAGGCCATTGAGCGAGCTGGTGAGGCCGCACGACCAGGTTCGGGGAGTTGGTCAGCGGCAGACGGCTAGCGTGCTGGTGACGGTGGCTGAAATTCTTCTAGGACTGCATAGCTTAGGTCTCACGCATGGTCAACTCAGCTTGTCCACCGTGACCATGCAGGCTGGGCCAGCGGGCCGTCAGATCTACCAGCTGATCCCGCCGCCCCTTCCACCGGTGCCGAGCCAGCGAATTCTGGAGTTTTGCACCCCTTGGCAGCTCGTCGGGCTCGCTCCAGAGCTTCTGCAAGGAGGGCTGCCCACGCCGGAGTCGGAGGTTTTTGCTCTTGGCGCCATAGCCTTTGTTCTGGCAACAGGCCGGTCGCCCTTTGGCGACTTGGGTCAACCGCGGACGATGGTCGTTGGGGCAGGGCGCGGACGCTCGCCCATGTTGCGGCTTTGGCTGCCAGAGTCTACCCAGGAATTTGTCGAACCCGTGACGCGCGCTCTGGCCCTGGACCCGGCGAGGCGCCCAACCCTTGCACAGTTTGCTGCACAGATGGTGCTGGCTGAACGCAGCAGTCGGCGGGCCACTGTCCAAACCAATTCGCCGGACAACAAGCCAGAACAATCAAACAGTTCCCGCGATACGCACATGGACTTGAGTTGTGCGAAACTGCAGCGCACCACGGTCCAGCAGATCTTCCGCCGCAAAAGCCGCGGAGATTCGTCCCTCTAGGCGCCGTCGGCAGACGCCATTGGATCGAATGGCCGGGGGACCATCGCAGCGTCTCGTCACAGGCGAGCTTGGTGGCTCCGCCCCGCTGTGCATGGCCAACCACACGGGAGCTCTTGTTCTTTCTCCAAGAGAGGGCCTCTTGTTTGCCCAGCGGGCCGCATAGGGCTGAGACCTGTTCGCAGATCGACGACCGCCTATTTGCGAAGCGCGCCGCCAGTGGCCGCCAGCAGTCGCGTGATCGTCGCAGTCAGGGTGTGCAGGCTGACCGGCTTGGCCAAGTACCCATCTACGCCCGCGGCCATGCAGCGTTCCTTGTCCCCAGGAAGTGCCAACGCCGTCACCGCGACAATTGGCACTCGTGCCACTTTGACGTCCGCCTCGGCGCGCAACAGTCGCGTGGCCTCCAATCCGTCCATCCCAGGCATCTGGATGTCCATCAGCACCAAATCGGGGCGCAGAGTGCGGCACTGGGCGACGGCCTCCATGCCGTCCGCGGCACGGGCGACCCGGTAGCTCTGGGCTGTCAAGTAGGCATCCATCATCTCAAAATTGGCGTCGTTGTCCTCAGCTACCAGTAGCAGCGGCGGCCGGTCGGGGCGATTGTGCGGCCCACCATTGGCGCTGTCGGTGCGATTGTGACGAGGGACTGACTCCATTGCTCTGGGCGAATGGAGGGGCAAGGTCAACAAGAAGGTGCTGCCGCGCCCCGGGGTGCTGTTGACGCTGACCTCGCCTCCGTGCAGTTCTGTCAACGTCCGCACCAAGGACAGCCCAAGTCCGGTGCCGCCATAGCGCCTGTCCAGCCCAGTCTCCAACTGCACAAAGGGCTCAAACAGGCGCTGGATGTCCGCGTCTGCAATGCCGATCCCGGTGTCCTGCACAGAAATTGTCAGCGCAGTGCGAAGGGCGTCCGGCTGCAGCCGCACTTGCACCTCGCCGGCTTCGGGCGTGAACTTGATGGCGTTGCTCACGAGATTGCTCAGCATTTGCTGGAGACGGCGCTCGTCTGCCCACAGAGGCCTGAGGCCCTGCGCGACCTCAAAGGTCATTCGCAGCCTCTTGCGGGTCGCCGCTGGGGCATGGTGCCGCTGGACCGTTTCCACGAGCAGATCCACGTCCACCCAGCCAGGGTGCAGTTCAACCGCGCTGGATTCAATCGTCCTGGCCTCCAGGATGTCACTAATCAATTCAAGCAGGTGGCGGCCGCTCTCTTCAATCGTCTGGATGCTGTGCGCCTGGGGCGCGGTCAGCTCGCCGTGCATGCCCTCCAGAAGCATCTCAGCAAGGCCCAGCACCGCGTTGAGCGGGGTCCGCAGCTCGTGGCTCATCGCCGCCAAGAACTCATCGCGCACGGTGGCCGACTGGATGAGCAGGCCATTGGCGCGCTGCTGGGCCGTGGCGTTTCTGCGGGCCTCTTCCGCTGCAAGCAGGGCACGCGTGTCGTCCCAATCGACGCCAATCAGCCGCAGTTCGCCCTGCGCGCCTGTAACCAGGGATGCGACCGAGCGAATGAACCGCTTCTCGCCGTCAGCTCTGCGGATCTGGAACTCCACTTCGCAGCTGCCCGGGTTGTCCAGGAGGTTGCGCATGGCCGCGTCAACGGCCACGGTGTATTCCGGCAGCAGCTGGGCCTGCCAGCTCGCATAGCTCACTTCTGCGTCTGGGGCCAAGCCGTAGATTTGGCGCATGCGGGCGTCCCACACCATCGCGCCGCTGCTCATGTCCCACTCCCAGATCCCCAGCCCCGCGGCGCGGGTGGCAAACTCTAGACGGGTGGCCGCGAGACCTTGGTCGCCACCGCTGGGCTGCTTGGCCTGCAACCGCTCCAGCTGGTCGGTCAATACGGCCATTTTGCGGCTGTGCCGTTCTTCGATGGTCTGTAACTGGGTATGCAGTCGCAAGATTTCAGCCTGCATGGCGACTTCAGTGTTAGCACTCATCGGCAATCACCTCTGGCTAAGGGAGGGCAGGGAATCGACATGACCCATCTTTGCTTGTGCGCTGAAATGAGCCCAAGAGCTGTGGACTCGTTGACATGTCATTAATTTGACGGTGCTGCATGCCATGATCACGACAGTCGCCAATCGACAGCGAAAACGCCGCCGCAGGGGCTAGTGTTCTGGATTGACGCCTGAACATCTACTCTCCTTTGGAGTTCCGCTCCTGGCCCAGCCCAAGTCGGCGCAGCTTTTCTACCAGGGTCGTGCGCTTGATCCCCAACGCTTTGGCTGTCGCGCTGCGATTACCGCTGCACCGCTCTAGAGTCGCAATGATCGTAAGCCGTTCCAGCTTAGCCAGCGGCATCGGTGGTCCTACCTGGGTCAGAAGGTCGCCCTCAGCCGCCTTTGGGTGCTCGACCATCCCCGCCTGCCCAGGGCCCCCGGGAATCTCTTGGTGCCTGGTGGTCGCAATCGCGGGGTAGTCCAGCACCCGATCCGCAAGGGCTTCGACGTCGGCCATCGTCACCGGGTTGTTCGCACTGAGCAGAACCAGCCGCGTCACTGCGCTCTCCAGCTCGCGGACATTGCCACACCATGGCTGAATCTGCAGCCACTCCACGACCTCTGGGGTTAGGGTCACCGTCTGCCCTGCCATCGCTCCGTGGCGCCCAGCAAACAGAACGGCGAGATCGGCGATGTCGTCTCGGCGCTCTCGCAGGGGCGGCACCACCAACTTGAGCACGGCCAAGCGGTAGTACAGGTCGCTGCGAAACTGGTTGGTCTCGATCAGCGCCCTCAAGTCGCGGTGGGTCGCAGCCAGGATCCGCACATTCACAGGCATCGGCTGGGTAGAGCCCACCGGGACCACTTCGCGATTTTGCAGGACCCGCAGCAGTTTGACCTGAAGATGCAGTGGCAGGTCGGCAACTTCGTCCAGAAACAAGGTGCCGCCGTCTGCGGCCAAGATGTGGCCGACTCGCTTGTCAATCGCCCCTGTGAATGCGCCGCGAACGTGGCCAAATAGCTCTGATTCGGCAAGATGTTCTGGAATCGCCCCGCAGTTGATCGCCACAAAGGGCTTGTCAGCTCGGGGTGATTGGGCGTGCAACAGCCGCGCCATCACTTCTTTGCCAGTTCCAGTTTCGCCTTGAATCAGCACCGTGGCCGAGCTCTGGGCGATGCGCGGCAGCTGGTCCACCAAGGTGTGCATCGCGGCAGACCGGCAAGCCAGCGCGGCGTTTGGGATACTACCGGTGTTGTTTAGCAGGGCGTCAGCTAGGAGCGCGATCGTGGTGATCACCGTCTCGGTATCCGCAGACTTGGGCAGGAAATCCAGCGCCCCAGCCCGCATTGCCTCTACGCAGGTCCCCAGCGAGTCCTGCCCCGTCAAGACCACGACACCGACCGCCGGAAACTGACGCCGCATCCGCGCGGTCAGCTCCAAGCCGTCCATGCCCGGCATCTGGAGATCGGTCAACACTATGTCAACCTTTTGAATCTGCAGAATTTCTAGGGCGCGAAGTCCGCTCTCGGCCTGCCAGACTTTGAAACCTTCGGCGGCAAACACCCGGCCCAGGGTCCTGAGCAACAGAGTGTCGTCATCCACCAATAGTATTGAGGTCTTCTGGTTCATTGAGGCCTCTAGTTCGCGTATTGGCACGGACCTTGCTACAGCTAAGAGGCGCCTGCTGAGGTGCGGTGGGCGGTCCACTCCCCTCGCCTCTATGACCTGAAGTGTAGACAATATGAAGGGGGCCCGCCATGCCGACTGCCTCGCCCGCGCAGATGGCCACATGCCCCAGGCAGTTGACGTAACCACCTACGGATGAAGGGTAATGCAGAACATCAAGGTCCTTGTCATTGATGATGAAGAGGCGATTCGTCTGACGACGGCGGCCCAACTCGCCGGGGCGTCGGCGGTTGTTGTGCTGGCAACTTCGGGAAAGTTAGGGATTTCATTGGCCTTGACGGAGAGGCCAGACATCATCTTGCTTGACGTGATGATGCCCGACCTCGACGGCTACGCGACCTGTCGTTTGCTCCAGGCCGACCCAGCGACCCGCCACATCCCTGTCATTCTGTTGACTGCGCTCAGCGGACGCGACGAGGTGCTGCGCGGCCTGGAGGCAGGGGCGGTCGACTTCTTGACCAAGCCGGTCTCCGGTGTCGAGCTCCGAGCCAGGGTAGCGGCAATGGCCCGACTCAAGCGAATGCGCGACGAGCTCGAACGGGCCAACCGCATCCAGCGCGAGCTTGTGCACATGTTAATCCACGATTTTCGCTCGCCACTGGCGGCGCTGCACGCCAATCTCTGGAGTATGCGCAATGCCTTTGGTCCCGACAGCCCGCACGCGGAATCCCTAGGCGACGCCCGCAACGCCGCAAAGCGGTTGGTGGCGATGGTGGGGCAGATGGTGGCCATCGGCCAAGCGGACCGCCGTGATGCTGATGAAGGCCATGTAGCTCAAGTCGCGGTGTTCGCCTTGGCCCGAGAGGCAGTGCGGCTGCTTCGCCCGCTGGCCCATCAGCGCCAAGTCAAGCTCGTGGTAGTTGAACCTGACGCAGAGGCCCGCGCCAGTTGGGTGCGTGGCGATGAGCAGCTGCTGCAGCGTGCGATCGAGAACCTCCTCTCCAATGCCATCAAGTATACCGATGAGGGCACCGCGGTAGAGTTGTCGCTGCAGACGGTCAACGCCAGCGACGGTTCGCGGCTGCAGCTTTCGGTGGCCGATCGCGGCCCAGGCGTGCCGGTGGCAGACCGGGAGCGAATTTTTGCCCGCTACGCCACTTTGCCGCAGGTTCGCGAGGACGTGCCGCAGCTGGGGCTGGGCTTGGCCTTTTGCCGATTCGCCGCTCAAGTCCACAGCGGCGAAATCCTTGTGGCCGATCGGCCTGACGGCGGTGCGACCTTCACGCTCGAATTGCCCTGCGGCCTTGGCCTGCACCAGGCAGAACTGCAGTAGAGAGCAACCTGCTGATCTTCAGCTTCAGGAAGGCCATGAACACCTCCCAGGCGCCAGACCGGCCCATGCGAGAGCGACTGACCGCCCAAGAGTCGCCCGCACCGCGCACGGAAGCCGAATTTGCCGAGTTGTCTCTTCAGATAACCGAGTTGCGGCGTGTGCTGCGCGCCAAAGACGCGTTCTTGGGGTCGCTGAGCCACGAGTTCCGCACGCCGCTCGGCGCCGTCCTGGGATTGACGGAAGCTCTGCGCCACGGCACGTTTGGCCCTCTCTCAGACCTGCAGTTGGCGCAGTTGCGCACCATCGACGACAGCGGCCGCCATGTCCTGTCGCTGATCAATGATCTCCTTGACCTTACTCGGATCTCGCTGGGTCGTCTGACACTGGAAAGCGGTCCGGTGGATCTGCCGGGGGTTTGCGACGTGGCAGTCCGGCTGATACGCCCAGTGGCCGATCACGCTGGCGTGCGCGTTGATCTGCAGGTGCATGGAGTTATAGGGCTTATTGCTGGGGATGGCGTGCGGCTTAAGCAGGTCTTTCTCAATTTGCTGAGCAACGCCGTGCGGTTCAGCCCCAAGGGCGGCGCCGTCGGCATAGAAGTGCGTCGCCGTGCAGAGGGCGTCGTCGAAGTCTCGGTTTGCGATCAGGGCCCCGGCATTGCGGAAGAGGACCGCGAGCAAGTCTTTCAGCCATATGTGCAGCTGGGATCTGCAGGTCAAAGAAACCATGGTGGATTTGGGCTCGGGTTGGCGCTGGTTCGCAGCCTCGTCGACCTGCACCGCGGTCAGGTGCGCGTGCAGACTGCGATAGGCGGAGGCGCCCACTTCGTTGTTCTGCTGCCAGTGGGCAAGGTCGCGCTGGCGGCCCTAGAGTCCAGCGCCCCCGATGAAGATCCTCAGCCGCGGCAAGGGCCAGCCCCCAAGCTGGTTGTGGTGGTCGATGACAACGACATCAACCGAGAAATGGTGGCGACGTTCTTGCTATCCAAAGGTTTTTGCGTCGAGCAGGCGGACTCAGGGCTGCAGGGGATTGCATTGGTCGAGCGATTGCGCCCGGACGCGGTGCTGATGGACATCCAGATGCCCGGCATGGACGGTCTGGAGGCAATTCAGAGGCTGCGGGCCCAGCCGGCCACGGCCATGACGCCGATCATCGCGGTGACCGCACTGGCCATGGCTGCCGACCGCAGCCGATGCTTGGCCGCCGGGGCTGATCAGTACATGAGTAAACCCATAAGGTTGCGTGAATTGGTCCACATGCTTGGCGAGATCACCGGACTTTCTCCTCCAGATGCAGTAGTAGCCAAGACCTGGGAACAAGAACCGGGCGTAGCCCGGATCGAATGAATGGTCTTGGGTACTAGGGCCCCAAACCCCAAGTTCGTTGCGGGTTCCGGAACGGACGCGGTTTGGGGCACGGAAAAAGACCCAGCAGTAGTAGCCAAGACCTGTGAACAAGAACCGGGCGTAGCCCGGATCGAATGAATGGTCTTGGCTACTAGACGCGCTTGGCGCGCCTCGCCCGGCGAACCTCAAGTGTCAGAGTCTGCTGATCCGCCCTGCAGGTAGCGCTGCAGCAACCGAGCCAAAAGCCTCAAGCTTACCGGCTTGGCTAGGTAAGCGGTGGCCCCAGCGGCCATGCACCGCTCGCGATCGCCTTCCATGGCCAGGGCGGTCAGGGCAATCACCGGCAGGTGCATCAGCTGAGGATCCTGGCGCATACGCCGAGTCGCCTCCAGGCCGTCCATCCCCGGCATCTGCACGTCCATCAGCACGACCGCCGGCTTGACCAGTGCCGCCAAGGCGAGCGCTGCTTGACCATCTCGCGCGGCTGCCACGCGATAGCCTTTGGTAATCAAGAATCTCTGGATGATTTCCAGGTTCAGGTCGTTGTCGTCCGCAATCAGCACAAGAGGCGCTTGCGCTTCGGTGGCGTTGGAGTAGGGCCCCGGCGTTGGCATCGTCGCTGGCCAAAGGCCGGCCGCGGGGCCATCCGCCGCGGGCGCGGCGCTGTGTTGACCCGCTGGCGCGCGGTGCAGCGGCAAATGCACGGTGAAGCGCGAACCCCGGCCCAATTCGCTGACGACACTTAGCCAGCCACTGTGCAGGGTTGCCAGCCGCTCCGCCATCATGAGTCCCATGCCCGCACCCTGGTGCTTGCGGTTCAGGCCGGATTCAAGCTGGGCAAAGGGCTTAAAAAGCTTGGCAATGTCCGCCGCGGCGATGCCCTGGCCCGTGTCCCACACGCTCAATTCCAGGGTGTTGGCCGCAGCGTCAAGGCCGACCTCCAGGCCAACGGAGCCGCCCTCGGCTGTGAACTTGATGCCGTTGTCGATCAAGTTCACAAGGATTTGCTTCAGCCGCCGCGCGTCGGCCACCACCAGAGGTATCCCTGGAGACATGTGCACGCTGAGCGAAACCTGCTTGCGAGCGGCGGCCGCGCGAAGCAGGTGAGCCGTGGAGGTCATCAGAGAGCTGACGTCTATGGTGTCGAGGTCCAGTTCCAGCTCACCGGCGCCGATCCGCGCCAGATCCAGCAAGTCATTGATCATCGCCAGCAAGTGCTGGCCACTTTCAGAAATTGCCTGGAGGGGGCGAAGCTGTTCAGGGCGAATGGTGCCAAATACCTGATCCGCCAACGCCTCGCTCATGCCAAGCACCACGTTGAGCGGCGTGCGCAGTTCGTGGCTCATCGACGCGAGGAATTCGTCTTTGAGACGGGTCGCCGCTTCTAGCTGGGCATTGGCGGCGGCCAGTTGCTCTGCATGTGCGTGTTCGGCCATCTCAGCGCGCACCCTCGCCGTAATGTCGCGGTACTGCCACATCCGAGCATGCCTGCCCGTGCCGTCATCGTAGGGGATAAAATCGCGCTGCAGGACCCGCTCGTCGCTCAGCACAATCATCTCGCCGGTCACAAGCTGGTGCTCGGCGAGCAACTGGTTGACCCGCGCCATGAAGGTGCCAATGTCCCCCACCAAAGGGCCGGCTTGGGCCATCAGGTTCACGCAGAGCTGGCCCTGTAGCCACTCTGGGGGCGCCGGGATGCCGAAAAGGTCGCAGAACTGCTTGTTTGCATGGGTCACCCGGCCATTCTCGTCCTCGACAAGCAGCCCGTCCCGCAGGTTTGTGACCAGAGACTCCAGGCGAATCGTCGCCAGCCGCAGGTCCTGCGTCGCGTGTGCCGCCGCTAGCTGTTCGGCCGTGCCCCGGGTCAGCCAAGCCAGGTCAGCCAGCACGTCGGCTGAGGCTTCTTCCGCTGCCACCCGCAGAGTTCCCCAGGGCTGCGAACGCGCCGCGAGCAATGGCAGGTAGGCCAGCCAGCGCAGCTGCGGATCGGCCTGGCAAAGGCCTAAAGCCGCACTGCCCATCGCGGCGGCACTGTGCCACTGGGAGGGCGCCAAGCTGGTTTCGGTGCTGATCGCCGCCAGCAGCGCAGGTGAGACTTGGCCCGCGGCCGCCGCGCACCACAGCGCTCCCTCAGATTCCAGCACCACGGCAGCCCAACGTCCCTGGGCTACCTTGAGCGCCAAGCGAGCCAGCTGGATCAATTTTTCTGAAGAATCAGCCATGTCGGTGCTGTTGGCGCTGGGTGGGCCAAGGGCGGGAGGAGCGGGGGGCGTGTCGGACAAATCAAGCATCGGCTTCTTTGGGTGCGGGGTCCAACCTTGTCTGGCGCCGCGGGGCACGGGGCCAGCTTGGTGCCAGCACCAGACAAACCCGCAGATAGTAGCCCTCTGCGGTCGGCGTGTCATGGTCAAGAGCGATCGCGGAGCTCGGTTGACGGTCTTTGCATTCGAATTGTCAATGCAGACAATTTGTGGGCGGCGTAGCCATCGGGGCCATTCAAATGCGGCCGGGCTCGGGTCTATCCTTGCTGGACCTTGATGTCGGCCGCGACTTCGAGGATTCGACAGCCGCGATAGAAGCTCCGCTCGGCCTCAAGCAGCCCATCCTCAGCCTCCGCCAGCGGCGAGTCCTGACCGAGGCCTTCCAGGCGCGCAGCAATTCTCGTAAGCGCCACCAGCCCAACGGAACCCGCAGCGCCCCTTAGGGAATGGGCGACGGCGCTAATTTCGCCGCGGTCTTGCCTCTCCAATCCCCGGCGCAGGGCCACCAAGAGGTTCTTACCCGTCCTGCGGAAGGGCCCCAGCACGACCGTCGCCATCTCGTGGGCGCTAAAAATCTCTCGGAGTTCGTCAAAGATATCGCGGTCAAACTCCTCCGCGCTGAACGGCTCTACTATGGAATTGCCATCTTGTGGTGCTGTTGCGGTGGCGATTGCGGCCAGGTCATGGGGCGGCTCCGGCGCGGGCGCTGCGACGATGGGCGGCGATTCGTGCTGCTGACCTCTGGATTCAGCCAGCCAGCGCCCCACACAGCGCAGCAGCCCGTCGCGGGTCATGGGCTTGGTCAGGTAGTCGTCCATGCCAGAGGCGATGCAGCGGTCGCGGTCGCCGGCCATGGCGTGGGCGGTCATGGCAATGATGGGCAGGTGCTGACCGGTTCCCTGCTCGCGCTCGCGGATCAGTTCGGTCGCGACAAAGCCATCCATGACCGGCATTTGGCAGTCCATCAGCACCAAGTCAAAGCGCTCGGCCGCCAGAGCGTGCAAGGCCTCGCCGCCATGGGTCGCTATGCGCACTTCCACACCTGCCGACTCCAAGAACTTCTCAGCGACAGCGCGGTTGACCTCTTGGTCCTCGACGACCAGCACCCGGGTGCCGGCGACAAACCGCTGGGGCGCTTCCGGTCGCTGGAGCGTTTTTGCCCCGATGGCCACGGTGGCGACGACGGAGCCTGGGTCCGTGCGGCGCTGAATGGCCTCGGTCAGCGCTTCCGCAAGCGCGTCCGCGCGGGTCGATTTGGCAACAAAGCCATCAAAACCCAGATCCAATCCGCGCATGGGCTCACTGACCGTGCCGCTTCCCGACTGCAACACTAGCGCCAAAGCGTTGTTGCGTGGGTCACAGCGGACCATCCGGGCAAAGGTGAGGCCGTCCATCCCGGGCGGCATGTGGTGGTCGACCAGGACGCAGTCAAAGGGCTCGCCCCGCCCAATCGCGGCATCCACCTGCTGCAGGGCATCTCCCCCTGAGCATGAGGTCGTAATCACTGCGCCGCGACTCTGCAGTTGGCGCTGCATCACCCGGCGATTGGCCTCAAGGTCGTCGACAACCAGGATTTGCCGGCCCTTCAGCGACGGGCCTTGTGCCGGAACTGCCGCTTGGTCCGCATCGACGCCGAACTCCAGCGTCATGGACACGGATGTGCCTACGCCTTCTTGGCTCTGCAGAGAAACCACGCCACCCATGGCCTCGACGAGCCGCTTGACCAGGGTTAGCCCCAGACCCGTTCCGCCAAAGCGCCGCGCCGTCGACGAGTCGGCCTGGGTAAACGCTGTGAAAAGCTTGGATACCTTGTCTGCGGGGATGCCGATCCCGGTGTCGCGAACCACCAGGCCCACTTGGCAGCGTCCGTCGCCCAAGAGCTGCGAAGTCACCTCAACCAGCACCAAACCTTGCTCTGTAAATTTCACGGCGTTGCTGACTACGTTGGTCAAGACTTGGCGCAGCCGCCCAGAATCGCCCAGCAGCCTCGCAGGCGTGCCGGGCTCATAGTCCACGGTCAATTCCACGGGGCGCCGTTCCAGGTTGGGTCTGAACAAATCCGCGATGTCAAACACCAGCTGCTCGAGCTTGAACGGCACCGACTCCAAGGTCAGCTGTCCAGCTTCGATCTTGGAGAAATCAAGGATATCATTAAGCAATGCCAATAGTGCTTCGCCAGAGCGGTTGATCGCCGCCACGTGCTTTCGCTGTTCCTGGGACAATTCCATCGCTGCCAACAGCTCCGCCATGCCCAGCACCCCGTTCATCGGCGTGCGGATTTCGTGGCTCATATTGGCCACAAACTCGCTCTTGGCGGCATTGGCTCGGTCGGCCATCGCGGCCATGTCATTGGCGCGCCGCGTCGCCACCTGAAGATCGCGGTTGATGGCGCGCAGTTCCTCTTCTGCCTGCTTTTGCGGCGTAAGGTCAAACAGATAGCCGCGCATGCGTACGGCCGCGCCCCACTCGTCCCAGTCCGGAACGATGAAGTCATAGAACCAGCGATAGCTGTCGTCTTTGCGCCGCAGTCGGTAAGTCAGCTCAAAATGGCCTGTTCGGGCTTCGACGCTCTGGGCAATCGTCTGGAGCATCAGCTCGCGGCAATCTGGATGGATCCGGCTGGCAAAGTCAAACTCGGCCTCAAGCATCTCCTCCGGGCTAAACCCAAGCATATCTGAGATATTTTGCGACACGTACT
Organism: uncultured Myxococcales bacterium; assembly: GCA_903919145.1. Taxonomy (GTDB): domain Bacteria; phylum Myxococcota_A; class UBA9042; order UBA9042; family UBA9042; genus SXRM01. The sequence goes on along the minus strand of CAIXGW010000350.1, from coordinate 5,189 downwards.
CCAGGCTGCGGCGCTCATCGGACCGCCAGATGTAGACCGCCACAGGACCGCCGACAAACAAGTCGCGTTCCCGCTTGACCTGTTGTTCGACCAGCTTGCGCTGGGTAATTTCTGAATGGGTACCAAACATGCGCAACGGCTTGGCGTCCGCCGTCCATTCCGTGACCTGACCGCGATCCTGCACCCACACCCAGCTGCCGTTCTTGTGGCGCATCCGGCTTTCAAAGTCGTACTGCGGCAGCAGCCCCTCAAAGTGTTGTTGCAGCAATTCGCCGCTGCGGGCCAGGTCGTCGGGGTGAGCGAGCTTGGTCCAGGTCTCGATGCTGACCGGCTGAAGCTCCGCCAACGTAAAGCCTATGATTTCAGCCCAGCGCTCGTTGAACACTGTCTCGCCGGTCTGTACGTTCCACTCCCACGTGCCAACGTGGGTGGCGCCGATGATCTGGGTCAGGCGCTCTTGGCTGCGCAGCAAGGTCATCTCTGCGTCATTGCGCAAGCGGATGTTGACCAAAAGCTGGGCGTAGACCGTCAGCAGGCGCTGCTCGTGCACCGAATAGGAGTGGTGCTGGCGCACCGAGTCAAATCCGACAAACCCAATCGGCTCGCCGTCCCGCATCATGGGTACGCCAATCATGCTCTTGATTTCTTGCAGTTCTAGCACTTCGCGAAGCGCCCCAGGGGCAAGGGCAAAGACATCCGGGATGTACATAGTCTCGCCGCGACGATGCTTCTCGACCCAGTCCGGCATGAAGTCCAGCGGGGTGAACTGCAGTTCCTCGATTTGCGGAACGATGCCCTCCGCGCACCACTCGTGGGTATTGATGCACCCGACACGAGACCAGTCGTAGTCAAAAATGTAGGCGCGGTCGGCACCGACAAACGCCGCCATTTCGTGCAGGGAATCTTGAGTGGCTGAATTTACTTGGCTAAGAGGCAGGTTGATGTAGCGCGAGGCCAGGTCCATCAGCAGCTGCTGCAATCGCCGTTCTCGCTGCAGGGCTTGGTCCAACGCCATGCGCTGGGTGACGTTGCGTACCACGGCGATCACTCGGTCGCTGCCCATCGGCGACAGTCGGCACTCAAAGGACTGCTCCGTCCCCCTGGTATCCATGTCGTATTCCAGGGCCGGGGGCTCTTCGCCGCGCAGAACTGCTTCAATCCCCGACAGGATTTGCCCGGCGAGCGGCGGAGGCATCACCGCGGAGACCTGCAGGCCCAAGAAGGCGTCCGGCGGCATCGCCAGGTTCATGGAATTGCCGGCGCGGACGTCGCGAAAAATCCCTTTTGAATCAAGCACAAAAACCAGATCTGGTAGCGCAACGATGAGCGATTGGGCGTACAACTCGCTGTCCGCCAGGGCGCGCTGGTGGCGGGTGCGGTCGCTGGTGTCTACCATCACCGTGAGCAGGTAGGGGCGCCCTTGGCTCTGGATCACCTCGCCAGAGAACTCGCCTTCGATAATTTCACCAGAATTACTGCGCATTTGCAGATCGACCTTGGCAAGGCGGCCGCCAACGAGGGCCTGCTTCACTGCTTGCTCGTATCGCTGCGGATCGGCAATCATGTCAAGCTCGCTGTGGGTCTTGCCCAGGACCTCCGCCGGCTCAAAGCCCAGACGCTGCAAGAACGCCGGATTGACGTCAGCAAACGTCATGTCGGGCAGCGACGTGATGGCCATCATCATGTGATCATTTCGAAATATTCGATCAAAGCGCTGCTGGGCTTCTTTCTCCGCAGACAGGTCCTTGCAGATGCCAAAGATACATTCGGTCCCGTTCCACCGGCCAATCCAAACTTTGGTCGAGACGGGCAGCAGCGTTCCGTGGGCCGAGATTAGCGGCAGTGGGCAGTTGTCGCGCTCGCCGCGCAGCATCGCTCCCAGGTTCTCTTGGGCTTCTGCGCGGTGCTCTGCGGGGTAAACGTCGATGAGGCGCATGGTCTGCAACAGGGCCGGCGGATGACCGAGCTTGGCTGTCACCGCCGGGTTGCTGTAGAGAATCTGACCATCGGGGGAGGCAACGAAGATCAGATCATCAACCGACTCAAAGAAAAGTCTGAAATTTTGCTCGCTTTCGCGAAGCAGACTCTGAGTGCGTCGATGGGCGGTGGTGTCAAATGTCGCCCCGGTCAGGCGCAGCGGCTTGCCCTGGGCATCGCGCAGGACCAACGCCGTGCTGCGCAGCGCACGGCTCTCACCATTGGGCCACACAACGCGAAACTCGACGTCCGTTGTCGAATGGCTGTCGAGCGCGCAGCGCAATTCCAGGGCGACTGCCGCGGCATCCTCGGGATGAACTCCGGCCAGCATGGCCTCCTGCGGCGCCAGAGCCCCGGGCACCCTGCCAAACAGAGCGTACATTTCATCGCTCCAATACAATGCGTTGGCGTCCAGGTCGAGATCCCAAATGCCAACATCTGTGCGCTTTGCGGCCATGGTGTCTATCCATTGGGGGCAGGGACCCCGCCCGAAAAATGAGCCTACGCCACCCCAGCGTTTGGGGTCAACGCTGCGAACCTGCTGAGAACAATTGCCAACCTGCGCAGCCCTGAGGTGCCATCCAATTGACACCACGGCCAAGGGGCTCGCTTGGTGGCCGAGGCGAGCACGAGCCAGTCGATCGTCAGCACCATGCCGCCCAGCGGGGTGATCATGCCGACCTGGCGCTTTCGCCAGCGCCGTGGGTCAGACGCTGCGGTGCGGCCACGGCAGTCGCACGCTGCCCTTCGGGTTCGCATCCTTCGCGCAGCCGCGGTCTGTGCCGGTCGACCAAGCGCTTGCTGGTCTGCAATTGAGTCGCTTAAGTTCAATGAGTTGCAGGTGAGTGGTCGCAATGTATACAATATGTCAATCGGATTGACATATTGTATAATCATCGGTAAAATCTGTTCATGCCAACGATTCCTCGCAAGATTGCCCCTGTCTTCGCTGCCCGCGCCAGCCGCTGGCCCATCGTCACATTGACTGGACCGCGCCAGTCGGGCAAGACGACGCTGTGTCGAAGCCAGTTTCCAGAAAAGCCTTATATTTCATTAGAGCTGCCGGATGTGCGCGAGCTGGCGCTGGCCGATCCGCGCTCCTTGCTGCGCTCGCTGCCCACTGGGGCGATCCTGGACGAAGTGCAGCGCGTTCCCCATCTGCTGAGCTACTTGCAGGTGGACGTGGATGAGCGCCCGGAGCCAGGGCGGTGGATTCTCACCGGGTCCCACAACCTGCTGTTGATGCAGTCTGTGTCGCAGACTCTGGCCGGTCGCACAGCGCTGCTACAGCTGCTACCGCTTTCCTTGGAAGAACTTGCTCACGCCGCTCTGCTGCGCGGCCCGTGGTATGACGCGGCCCACCAAGGCGGTTGGCCGGCACCGCGGGACCGCGGCATACCGATTGGAGAATGGCTCGCGGCCTACATCGCCAGTTACGCAGAGAGAGACGTGCGCGAGGTGCTGCGCGTCAGCGATGTCGCCGCCTTTCAGCGGTTCTTGCGCCTCTGTGCCGGCCGCACTGGTCAATTGCTGAATCTCGCCGCTTTGGCTGCAGACGCTGGCATCAGCCACAACACCGCCGCAGCCTGGATCAGCGCGCTTGAGACCTCCTATGTGGCTGTCCGGGTGCAGCCGTGGCACGCCAATTTGGCATCGCGCGAAGTGAAGGCGGCGAAGCTGTTTTTTTGGGACACCGCGCTCGCTTGCGCACTGCTGGGAATTCGCTCGCCGGCCGAGCTTGCACTGCATTCGGCGCGCGGCCAGATCTTTGAAAACCTGGTTGCCGTTGAGGCACTCAAGTTCGACCTCAACCGCGGCGACACGCCGGGCTGGTTTCATTGGCGCGACAACAACGGCCGCGAAGTGGACTTGGTGCGCCCCGGCAGCAACGGCGGCGGCACTGCCATCGAATGCAAGTCCGGCGAGACGTGGGCCTCGGACTGGAATCGCGGCCTTGACGACATGGCCAAAAAACTGCTCGCCAGACAACAGAAGCTGCGCTCGGCGGTTGTGTATGGCGGTGAAGATGGCCGCGCGGCGGCGCCTGAGAGGGGCGGCGCCGATCTGGTGCCGTGGCATGGCGTCGCTGGCTGGCTGGCAGGGTAGGGGGCTCGCTTGCTCAACGTCTGCTACCTGGCAGTCGGGGGACGGCGGGGCCCAGCCGATCGCGTTTGGCGCAGTACCCGCAGCCTGGAGCCCTACTCCGGCATCAGCGTGCCTCCCCAACAGCTGCGAAATCCTTCCGCGCCTACCGGAAGCCGCGGGGCCGAGCCGAGAGCCGAGGGGATGATCCTGGCCGATTCGTTGGTCGGGGTCGACCAGAAGCGTTGCCGCGCTTGCGCTGGCAGTGATGTGGCACGGCGAGTACTTACGTTGAGTTGGAGGTCATGAATGTCGCGGACGGCTCCGAACCTGTTGTGGACCCAAGTCCTGGCGGCAAGGTTGTTGGCAGCGAATTCGTTTGATGCGGCTCACGCGCGCTGCGCCCGGGGATAGCGACCCGCCCGCGGCATCCGCCCCACGCCAGCCGGAAGTTGCGCGCGCAACTCTTGGCGCAACAGGCTGAAACCCAGCGAGAAGCCCCCGCCCTCGGCGCTTTGCGCGACACCGCCGCTTCGCCGACCGAGCCGGTTCTCGGCCGATCCCAGCCGTGCTATCTTGCCCGCCGGAGGTCGCCGCCTATGCCCCGCCACTTCAACACCGCTGGTCCCAACCGCGTCGAAATGCACTACACGCTGTCGGCGCTTGCGCGACTGCCGGAAGTGCACCGCCTGGTCCAAGCCGAGGCCTGGTTCGTCCTGCACGCCCCCCGCCAGGTCGGCAAGACCACGGCGATGCGTGCCCTGGCCCAGGAGCTGACCAACTCTGGCAATTACGCCGCGCTGTGGGCCACCTGCGAAGCTGGCGAGCCCTACCGCGACGACCCGGCGGCGGCCGAGCGCATCGTCGTGGCCGACATCCTGCGCAAAGCCGAGACCTACCTGCCCGCGGAGCTGCGGCCAGAGCCGCCGCCCGTCGGAGCCAGCGCCGGCAATCTGATCAGCGAGTTTATCCACCAGTGGTGCCGCAATTGCCCGCGCCCGGTGGTGCTGCTGCTCGACGAGATCGACGCCCTGCAGAACGACGCACTGATCTCGGTGCTCCGCCAGCTGCGCGGCTTGTACGCGGAGCGCCCCAGCGCCGCACCGTCAACCGTGGCGCTGATCGGCCTG
>CAIXGW010000349.1 GCA_903919145.1 uncultured Myxococcales bacterium | reverse complement strand
TTTCATCGCAGCCGACCAGGACGGGCCGCCAGACGTCTGCCGGGCCTGCTCGACCGCGTGATGAGCCAGCTCGGCACCGGTCCGCGCCACCTGACAGTCCACCTGACAGTCGTGACCTGGCGCCTGCGGCTTGTCGCGCCGGCACGGTCGAATTGCCGCGCGGGTTTGGCGTGTTCACGGAGGTGACGGTGAACAGCACGCCGATCTGGGAGACCCAACAGCGCTGCTGGAGTGACCGGGGCATTGCTGTACGACCGCGGCCGATTCGTGCAGGTGGTCGAAGGTCCGCACGCCGCGATCGACCATCTGCTGGCCCGGCTGCAGCGCGATCCCCGCATCGGCGATTGGCAAACCCTCATCGATAGCGACCCCGACCACCGCTCGTGCCACCGCTGGGCGCTGCGCATCCTGCGCACCGACTCGCGCGACATGGTTGCTGTCGAAGAGTTGAACGCCTTTCGCGATATGTACCTGCGCTCGTTCAAGCCGGATGCCGCCGGCTTCATCCAGCTCTTCCAGGCCATCCTGCGCTGACGGCCTCAGGCCCCGCCACCGGATGCTGCGTCAGAACCGCGTCAGCACCAGCAGCGACGGCACCACGGCCAGCCCGGTCCACGTCTCCTCGTAGCCGAGCACGTAGCTGCTGGCGTGGTAGTAGGCCAGGCTCAACTCGCCGCCCACGTAGAGGTAACGCCAGCCGAGCAGCAGGTTGGCATACACACCGGTGAAGTGCGACCAGCCCACCTCGTCGGTGCGCGGCAGTACGTTGACCACCACGTTCGACACACCGCTGTCGACGCCGGGCAGATCGTCGAGCAAGGGCACCGACGGCCGCAGGTCCACTTGGTAGCGCCCCATCAGGAAGCGGCCACCCAGCGTGAGCCAGCCGATCTCGCCCAAGCGGCGCCCGGTCGACAGGCGGAAATCAAAGTTGTGCCGGTTGTTGCTGGCCATGCCCACCTTCTCGAGCAAGGCCTGCACTTTGCCGATCGGCACCTCGGCCGACTGCCGGCTGTAGCTGAACGACGCCTGTGCCTGCCAACCGCTGCGATCCGGGCCGCCCATGCCCAGTTGGTAGTCGAGGTCGAGGCGCTGCAGCCCGGAGCCCAGCCGACCACCGACCATCCACCGATCGGTGAGGCCGTACTTCACGCTCAGCTCGGCCAACGGCTGGGCAAAGCCCGTGAGTCCGCCGGCGTACATCGTCCGCACCACGCTTCGCAAGCCGCTCAGCTGGATGCAGTCGCTGCGGTCGGTCTGCTTGCAGTCGAGCTGCTGGTTCACCAACGTTTCGCTCTGATTGATGGCTACTTGCGCCAATTCGATGGTGCTCGACGACAGCGAGCCGCCCGCACCGAGGCCGACCTGAAGGCCGCCCTTGGGCAGGTTCTCGATCGTTTGTCCGTGGGTCAGCGGCGCCGCACAAGCAGCCGTCGCCAAGCACAGAATCCACCAGCATGCATAGGGTCCGCAAACCGGGTACCCGCCCATTGAACCACCCCGCCGGCGCCATCTCGCTCCCGACCAAGACAATCCCAGCCGTGAGCAGCGAGCCTACGCCAGCCGATCACCCCCGTCAACCGCCAAATTTCACGTCAGTTCAAGCTGATCTGCCCGATCCGCGCAAGGCTCCGCCAGCCAGCAGACCGTCAGGTCTCCCAGCTATGCCGCCCAGTCGTCGGCGGGCAGCTCGTCAAAGAACGGCTCGCACGGCTCGTCGTCGCCGCCGTCCACCTCGACCGGTAGCCCAGCTTCATCGACGTCCGGCGGGAACAGCTCGTCCGGCGGCCCGCGCACCGTCGACTTCTTGGCAGCCAGACAGGATCCTCAGGCTTGGTCAGTGCTTCCGTGGCCAGACCGAGATGCGCGAGGATCTTCTTGATCACCGGCGGCTGGTCAATCAGCGCCACCAGCTTGCGCCTACCCCCGCACGCGCATTGCAAGGTATTTATTTCACACGTTATTTTCATCGCAGCCGACCAGGACGGGCCGCCAGACGTCTGCCGGGCCTGCTCGACCGCGTGATGAGCCAGCTCGGCACCGGTCCGCGCCACCTGACAGTCCACCTGACAGTCGTGACCTGGCGCCTGCGGCTTGTCGCGCCG
>CAIXGW010000348.1 GCA_903919145.1 uncultured Myxococcales bacterium | reverse complement strand
TTACCGATGAGCTCGGAGTACCCCTCCCCTGCAAAGTCCAGAGACCAGAGTCCTTGGCGGGTTTTCAAAGGGCGGCGCCCTTGGGCGCAGGCCGCGCAGGCCGCGGGTTTCGGGGCACGGCCCCGAGTCAGTCGCGCCGCGGCAACGTTGCCGTTTCGCGACGGCCTGCCGTTTCCGGCTGGCTTGCATAGCATCTATGCATGGGCCTTGCGCGGGATGGGGATGTTCAACCCAAGCATTCGCGAGCTGGTCGAGATGGTCTATCAATGGGAGCAGCCCTACGCGGTCGACGACGAACGCATTCGCCGGGAGCACGGACTTTCGCCGACGCCATGGGACGAGGCCATCGACGCCACGGTCGCGTGGGGGCGAGCAGCGTTCTCCGCTACAAACCTGGGTTGACTCGATCATGCTGTACCCATCGCTGACAAACTGACCCAGTCATCGCCCGAAAACTGATCCACCTGCGCACACTGCCGCGAGGCGCGGCGACCAGCCGCCAGCGCGTCGGAGGCGAAGTAGTTGGGGATGAACACCACTTGCTCGTAGGCCAACCCGGCAACTTCCAATCCCAACGCGCATCGGAACGCGCCGAACCACCACGAGTGGCGCGTGCGTGCACTCCGCAGCGCCCGCCAGCCCGCTACACCAGGACGAACGTGAAGCGCCGGCCGGGGTTCAAACCCTCCAACTGCTCACGGCGGGCGGCGGCGTAGGCCCGGAAGGCGGTGGTGGTCCTCATCTTCAACTTCGTCGTCCTCGCTGTGCTGCGCGGGCGGCGCTGCCCGTCGCACTCATCCCCCGATCTGTACGGCCTTGCCCACCCAGGTGTCCGAGTCCGCGGCGGTGACCAGGAAATCTGCCACGTCCGCCCGGGAGATCGAGCCGGGGACGGGAGCGATCTCCGCCTGCTTGACGTAGCGGCCGCGCGCCGGCCCATTTGTGAGGCGACCAGGGCGCGCGATGACCCACTCAAGGCCGGACGCCCGCGTCAGGGCCTCCTTGCGCTCGTGATCCTGCGACGGCAGCTTGAGGAGACCGTCCTTCATCACCGTCCGGATGAACCAGCCAAGCAGCACGCGGCTATCGCCCGTCCCGAGCGCGCTGAGCACGACCAACCGCGGCACCCGGTGGCGCTTCATCGCCTCGATCACGAGCGCGATGCCCGCTGAGACATAGGTCGGGTTTTCCTTGAACCCAGCAAGCGACGAGGGCGCCGCGGTGATGATCACGGCGTCGTGCCCCGCCACAGCGGCATCGACGGCGGCGGCATCGTGAAAGCTCCCCGCTCGCTTCGTGAGCGACGCGTGCTCGATCGCGAGTTTCTGGGGGCTGCGCGAGAACGCGGTGACCTGGTGGCCGCGCGCCAAGGCGGCCGAGACCGTGAGCGCACCAGTGCCCTGAGAGGCACCCACTACGAGCAGGCGGAGGGAGGGCATATGTCGTCCTGGCGAGCCGTTATGATGCATGAGCCCAGCACAAGCCGGACGATCTACCGAGAACTGTAGCAAAATGAGGTGGGGCTGTCGAGTGGATTGGGTGACGACGTCAGGACGATGGCAAGCCCGCCAACCCAGCAGCCCCTTGCAGGCGCGGCCGCCGCGACACCTGGCCGGCTTCTATCACGCAAGCACCCGGCCTTCCCTTGAACGTGCAGGACGTTGCGGCACCACTCAGTGGTGACTGTAGGCCAATGCGGACGTGGCACACCGGCTAGGATGGTCTTGGTCGGGGGCTGCATGGCGATGGCGTGGTGGTTCAATGGGCGGCTGGGGCGTTTGCGTGAACTTCTATCACAGCGCTCCTGTCAAGCACCCATTTGAAGAAAACATCTCCACTGGATGGCCGGGCAAGACTGCGCCTTAACCCCTTGGGCCGTCAGGTGGTTTAGGACGCCGACAGCGCGGCGAGCCGCCCATCAGGTTTCGTAGAAAGGTCATTTTCTTTCGCGCCCCCTCACTTGGATGGGGGCCGCGAAGCTCGCGCGCGCAGCGCTGGGCGCGGGGGCCGCGTTGTCGGCGGCAGTCAAGGGCGGCGCATCGCCGGCGAAGCGAACCCTTGACGGCCGTCGGCAATGCGGACATCCCCGCAAAATCAAACCAATACAGCCGGCGCTTGCGCTGTCCACATGCCCTAGCTTGCGTTGGCTGGCACTGCGGGATCGAATGAACATCAAGTAATTGTCGCCAGGCCGACTTCACAGTCGTACTTGCGGGATTGCCGGTCGTCGCTCCGCCCTCGCCTGCGGTTGAACGCCGGGCAGCGTAGACGGAACTTGGCATTTGGGGGCAGCCA
>CAIXGW010000347.1 GCA_903919145.1 uncultured Myxococcales bacterium | reverse complement strand
CAGGGTCCTAGGGCGATCGTCTTGCGAGCGCCCAGGCGGGCGAAATATTGGAATTCACTTCCAATATTTCTTGCCCGACTGAAAAAAACGCAAAATGGCACGGAGCCTGGCGGGGATTATCCCGACAGGCTCCTAGAGGCCATGCGCGCCGATGCGAGGGGCTAGCATGGACAACTTGTTGCTGGCGTGGAGGAATCTTTGGCGCAACCCGCGGCGCACGCTGCTGACTGCCGCGGCCCTTAGCCTGGGCGTGCTGTGCATGGTCGCCGTTGAGGCCTATATGCAGGGCCTTTTTGGCAGAATGGTAGAGACCACCGCCAACGGACTGACCGGCCACGCGCAGCTGCACGCGCCCGGTTGGCGGCAGACGCGCGACGACCAGCTGCGCCTACCTGAAGCGGCGCCTCTGCTGGCGCGCGCGCGGCAACTGCCAGGGGTGCAGGCGGCGGCGCCGCGCAGCTGGGGGGCGGCCTTGCTGGCCATCGGCGACCGCAGCCGCAGCGTGCTGCTGCTGGGCGTGCTGCCAAGCGACGAAGTCCAAGTTGGTCGCTGGCCAGAGCGCCTGAGCGCAGGGCGTTTCCTGGACCCCACCGCGTCGGCCGAGTTGGGCGGCGAACTGGTGATTGGCGCGCCGCTGCCCACGCTGAACCTGCCAAGGATCACCCCCACGGCAAGGCACCTGCAGCCCCGGCCGCCAAGAAGTAGGCCGCTTGGCCCGGAGGGGCTGTGCGGCTGGCTACGGCAGAGCCAACTGCGTGTCGGAGAAGGGCGGCACCCACTGGATCACCGGTCAAAGCCTTTGGATCGAGCGGGACCTGCGCCGTGCACGGAAAGCACGCAAATTGGCGGGGAAGCCTATAGGGATGGTCCCATCAGACAGCTAGCTTTGGGGGCTTGGCCCAGCCCATCAGGTTTGCCGGCGCCGCCACGCCCACCGCAACAGCCCCAGCGCCGCCAGCAGCGCCAGCGCCCCACTGGCGGGCGGACCGGCCACCCGCAGCAGCCCTGAAGGTGGCCGCCGCAGCCGGTCCGGGTTGGGGCCGTCCCAGCCCTGCCTGCCATACCCGGCGCCGATTTGCGCCGCCACGGGCGAGCCCAGCGTGACATCGCTTGCCAGCGGCAGCAATTGCTCAGGCTCTGGCAGGTCTGGCTCGACTTCCTCGGCGATTTCCAGCTCCAGCTGAGCGCCATCGCCCTCTGAATAGTCAAATCGTTCCGTCACTCCAAGGCCATAGTCATAGGAGCTGCTGAGGCGCTGGTCGCTGAGCAGGTTGGCAGAGCGCTGCGATTCGCTGGTGCCGCGACCAAGGCTGACCATCTCGGTCAGGCGCTTGACGCCGGCCAGAGGGGGCGGTGGCTCCAGGTCAAACAGGCTGCGGCCAAACAGCGCGCCCGTCAGCTCGGCATGTTCGCCAGCGCTCAGCAGCACTACTCGGCCTTTCTGGCCTGGCTGCGCCACCGGCATGGCCCCGGCCGGCAGCGGTCCGCGGTCCTTGGGCCATGCCAGCAGCAGCGGCAGGCGCTTGCGCGTCGTCACCCCCTGCGGCACCCCTGGCTGCAGCTCGACCCAACCTTCCTGGACGTACGTCCGCTCCACCAGCCGCTCTTGGCTGGCCAAGTAGAAACGAAACTCGGCCAGCTCCACTGCGGGCTGCAAGGCCAGCTGGTAGCTGAGCGGCGGCGGATCGCCCAACTGCGGCGGCGGCGGCAGCTGACCATCCGCGCGGGCCGGCAGCGTAACGAATTGGCCGTCGCGGTAGAGGTAGCTGAGAGAAACTGGCCGCCAGCTCAGCGATTGGCCATCAAAAACAAGGTCGTCCTGCTCGCGTTCATCCAGCACTGGGTCTGCGCGCGGCACCCAGCGCGGCGCGGTCAGGGGCGTTGCTGCCACCACTGCACCTTGGAGAATTGCTTAAATATCAATGGTTTTCAGCTCGAGTCTGGCGAACGCGGCTTTGGGCAGGGCCATCAGGCGCGGCCGCGGCATGTCCGTGCGCTCCCTTTCCTGTCGGGCTCCTCCGGCCTTGTCCAACCAGATGCACCCACCCACCCCGCGATCGCGCCCAGTGCCATCTTCGCCGATGACGTCGGCAGTGCAGGCGCACGGCTTGCCAGTCGGCAGGACCGGCCACACAAAAAACACCTGGTCTGGCCAGCGACTGGCGCCACGGAACTGGTGCTGGCGGGTGATGCTGCGGTGGCCCAGCGGGTGCGGCGGGGGCACATCGGCCATGACCGGCGGCGCCAGCGCCAGCAAGGCCAGCGGGGCCAGCAGGGCCAGCGCGGACCGGGTCATTCGCAGCGGCAGCAGCCTCTTTGGCTGTGCAGGGGTGAGCATGGTCGGCGATCTCCTAGGAGCCCAGCGGTGTTGTCGCCAAGGCCCAAGAACACGAGGCAGCTGCAACTCGCCGCCAAAGGACTGCTCTGGGTGCTATCGCTTGAGGATGCCAAACAAGCACATCCTCTACACCAGCCAGTCCGGCTTGAACAGCAGCAGCAGGGCCAAAATCAACAACACCGCACCGCTCAGCAGCTTTAGCCAGCGTCCGCCGCGCTCTTGGAGCTTAGCACGGCCCAGCGTAACCACAGCGATACTGACCATCACCGCGTCGTCAAGCATGTAGGCGACAATGTACAGCCCAAGGTAGGCATAGCGCTGCCATGGGGCCAGAGGCTGCCCGGCCAGCACCTGGGTGTAGAGCGCGGGAAGACCAGCCGTGCACAGCAGCTCGACAAAATTGACCAGCACCGCCAGCACCGCCGCAGACAGCAAGGCCAAAGGCAGGGTCTCCGCTTGCACCACCGCCCGCATTCGCCGGTACAGTCCGGGCTTGGCGGCCTTGGGGATGCTCAGGGTCAGACCTTGGTGAAAGGCAAAAAAATCCTTGATGTTGACCACGGCCATCAGCAAGCCCAGCAGCCCAAAGGCCACCTGCACTGGTCGCGACAGGCCCAACCAGGAAAACGCCGTCAGCCACGCCGCCATGAAGGCGTAATAGACGGCGGCGCTGACGACCACAAATTCTCCGGCAATGAGCACCATCTTGCGGCGGCTGTTGAGGCTGGCCAAAAAAGATAGCAAAAACAGTAACACCCACATTGCGCAAGGGTTGAACCCGTCTACCAAGCCAATGGCCAGGGTAAACAGTGGCAGGCCGACCTCAGACAACCGGACCTCGCCAAGCCAGGGCAGGGTGACGCTGTCCGCGGCGCTGGCTCCAGCGCTGCAGGTGTCGCCGCTCTCTGCGCTGCACCTCGGGTCGAGCCCAAGGGCGCTGGGTCGATCGCCGGCCCTTCCGTCCAGCAGGGCTTCAATGCGCGCGCCCGAGGAGGCCGCGTCGGCAAAGCCCACCACCAGCACACCGCGCACCCACAAAGCCGGCACGCTGAGGCCACCGGTCTGAGCGTGGGCGGCAAGCGCCCGCAGCCTGGCCAGGCCCGCGGGGTCGGCTGCGACGTCGGTGACAACCACCGTCAAGCCGGGGCGGCGAGCCTGCAGCCCATCGAGAAAGGCTTTGGCGTCGGCGCAGTGCGGGCATTGCTGCCGACTGAACAGCTCGACGTCGGCCCGCGCGGTCACGGCGGCTGGCACCCATGGGCTGCAGCTTGCGAGCAGGGTGGCCAGCCACAGCCAAACCACCCCTCCAAGCCACGGCAATCGCAACCGACCTTGGAGCTGCTGGCCGCAAACCGCCGGATTGCCCGTTGCATCCATGGCGACCTCCACCGGCCAAGATAGGCTGCGGCGGGGCTGGGGCCATGCCCAATAGACCCTTACTCTTGGCGCTCCACGGCCCGATCCCTTGCCCAAACCAAGGTTGGCCTGCAAGCCAGAGGCGAGGCTCCGCCCGACGCGAAATTGCCACTGAGGCAACGGCCGGCAGCCCACGCACACCAGATGGACCGGCGGCCGCGGGTCCGCAGGCCCACCGTTGGCCAACCGCTGGAAGGGCTACATCAACTTGGACTTGGCCGAAAGCGCCTTGAGCACTGGGCTAATCTTCTTGTCTTTGGTGGTCAGGCCGACTTCGACCTGCAGCAGATTGCCGACAATGCCAAGGGTAGCCACGTTGTACGGAAACAGCGCCGGCGGAAAGTCAATCGGCTCGCTCCACTTGGCCGCTTCCAGCTCAGTCTTGGTGTTGCCGGCGCGCAGGCGGATGCGCAGCGCAGTGCCCTCTGGCAGGTCCGCCTCGGCCGAGATGGTCTGCCACACCTGCTTGGGCTGGGTGGTCGCCACCGGGTTGTAGGTCAGGCCGCCAAAGAACACCGTGCTGTACTGACCCTTGGGCGCCGTGAAATAGTTCAGCGTATAGCCGGTCATGTCCGAGTAGGTGTACGGATTGTTGCCAATGCTGCGGGTGCCGATCACATTGCCGATCTTGCCGTTGGCCGGCCCCGGGTCGACCTTGTCTACCGTGCTGCCGCCGCTCCAGTTCACGCCCCAGACAAAGCCGTCATAGTCGATGGCCACCCCGTGCGGAGCGTGGGAGTCAACCTTGACTGTGCCCAGGTCCTGGCAGGTCTCGCCGTCGATCTTGCCGATGCCGCCGCCGTCTTTGGCCAGAAAAACGATGCCGTTGTTGGATGTTGCCAGCCCGGCGCAGCTGGTTTGGCACTTGAGCCAGGTCATGGTCGCCGGGTTGTAGCGCGACACCGGCGAGCCGCCAAGCCAGACGCGGCCCGCGCCATCGACGTTGATGCCATAGGGGCTGATGCCGACCTGGCTGTAGGTGGCCATCTTGAACCACTTGTCGTCGTTGGGGTTGTACATCATCAGGCCGCCACACAATGAGCCCTGGCCCCACAGGTTGCCCTTCTGGTCGACGACCAAGCCGTAGGTGCCGCACTGCCAGTCGATGGTCTTGAGGGTCGCCCCCGTCTTGCCATCGACATAGGCGACCTTGCCCTGATTCCAAAAGCCAATGTAGACATTGTTGAACTTGTCTACGGCCGCGCCACGAGCCACCGCTCCGCTCGATCCCGGTCCCAGCGGCTGGACGATAAACAGCACGCACTCGTCGTTGGCGACCATCTCATTGGGCTGGATGTTGCCGTCGCCGTTGAGGTCGCTAGAGGTGTCGATCTTGCCGTTGCCGTTCTTGTCGATGCACTCCTTGGTCTCTGCGGCGATCTTGGCCACGCGGGCATCGCCGCGGCAGGCGACAAACACGTTGCCGTCCAGATCGACCGAAGTGCGCGACGGGTCGGTGCACACCGAGTAGCGCCCAACTTCTTTGACGGTCTTGCAGTCCACCTTGCTCACGGTATTCTCTGGCGAGTTGGATGCCCACAAGAACTTGAGATTCAAGCTGATCTGCGACGCGTCCAGCACCACGTTGCCCATGGGATCCAGGCCCAGGCCGGTCGAGTTCTCGCTGTTCAGGTTCCACTTGCTGGCGCTGGTGGCGCCGATCTTCTGCTCGTTGCAAGTCAGATCGCAGGTGCCGCAGCTGGACTTGACGCCCTCGTCGGTTTCGCCGTCGCAGTCGTTGTCTTTGCTGTCGCACTTCTCTGGGTCGGGCATGACCTCGCCCATGCATTCGCTCCAAAACCCATTCTTGCACAGGTAGTTGCCTGGGGCGCACACGCCCTTGCCCTTGGTGGCTGGGTCGCCGCTGTAGCAGCTGACCGGCTTTTCGGTGGCCTTGCACAGGCAGCCGGGCACCCCTGGCTTGCTGCAGTCTGGGCAAGTTACCGTAAAGTTGGGGTTCATGTCGTCGCAGTCTTCGCCGTTGGGGCAGCCCAGGCCATACCCGTCGCCGTCGTCATCGGTCAGGCACGCGGGCTCTGCATCGGCAGGAGTCTCGGCGTCGGTGCCTGGTTCTGCGTCGTCGGTGCCGGCTTGGGCATCGTCGGTCCCGGGGTCGCCGTCCTGCGGGCCCGGCTCGGCGTCCACGGGCACCTCGGCGTCGCTGCCCGGCTGTTCGGCGTCTTCTGGGCTGCTGTCTGTGCCCGCGGCAGCGTCATCCTCCGCTTTGACGACATCGGCCTTGGGCGCCTGCACATCGGAGCCCAGACCGCCGCCAAAGCCGTCTTTGGATCCCGGCAGGTTAAAGCCCGAGCCAGCGGCGGTCTGAGTGCCGGTGGTGCCGCCGTTGTTTGAACAAGCCGCAGCCATCAGGCCCAGCGTCCACAGCACCGCAAGAGGCAGGCGCATCCAAGGTATTTGCCGCTTCATGGTCATGCTCCCTGCGCACTGCCCAGCCCGTCACCGACGCGGACTGCGCGGTAGACCGTGGGCTCCATTTGCCAATGCCGCGCCGATCGATCAGACCGACACTGCACCCCCTTTGAGCCTACGCTCGCCCGGCGGCGGCGTCAACCATTGTAAGTTATCATTTTGAATAGATAAACCGACAAATCGGCCGTGCGGCCCCAACCGTTGGTGCGCAGGCAAATGGGTGCCCTGGCACTGCCCGTTGGCCAAACCAGTCGTTCGGCCCGGGTTGCACGCCGACCCTATCCACAGGCCGTGGGCAATTCTGCTGGGGTTGCAGCCCTGGATTTTGCCCAAGCCCTCAGCTAAGGTTGGTTGGCCTGTAGTGTGCGTTGTGCGCTGAAGGCGCCGGCGAATTTGCCGTGGGCCCCGGCCGCGCCGCGCTGCGGGCCGTGGCTGTCCAAGGAGGCCCCGTGAGCTGCAAGCTGCCCGTGTTGTGGATTCTGGTGCTGGCTGCGGCCATGGCGGGCTGCACAGCCTCGCCGCCGGCCAAGGCCCTTGGTGAGGTCGGCACGGCGACCGCCAGCGATGCCGCTAGCGACATGGCCGCGGACACACCGGGCGTGGCCCAAGACGTCGATGCTGGCCAAGATGGCGATGGAACAGGCCCAGACAGCGCCGCCACCGAGCCCTCTGCCTGCGCCAAAGCCTGCGCGCAGTGGGGCGCCTGCATGCCGCAGCCCGAGTGCCTGGCCGCCTGTGCCAGTGACCCCTGCGCGACCACCTGCCTGACCGACCCCGCCGTCAAAACCTGTGAGTCGGCGGCCGATTGCCTGGACCTGGCAGCGGGCGGGGCGCCCTGGCAGTCGGGGCCGGCCGCGGCGGGCTGGCGGGTTTTGGCCGGCGACCCGCTGGTTCCGGTAGAAGGGGGAGTCTTCTCTGTGCAGGAGCACTGGAATGGCAGGAATTCCTTTGTATTCTTGCTTACCCAAGATGGCTTTGCCTACTCCACCCAGCTGTGGAAGACCAACCTCAAGGCGTTTCTCAAGGCATCGCCGACCAATGTCCACTACACCTTCTTTGCGGTGGCCGGCAAAGACGCCGCCGCGGCCCAAAAGCTGGTGGACTCCCAGCGCGACGCCTTTTCGGCCACCATGGAGAGCCTGACTCCGCTAGAGCAGTGTCGCTGGTGGCGGCGCCTGCACTTTGCCAATGCGCCGCTGCAAAAGTTTGGCGGGCCGCTGGCGGCGCAGATCACCGCAGTGGGTGGCCAGGCGTCATTTGGCATCGACCGCGCGCAGCAGTGGCGGCAGATCGGGCTGCTGCAGACGGTGGGTGGTGCGCCCGACCTCAAGCTGCTGACCTATGAGCCGCGCTACTGGAACTTTGAAGTGGCGCGGGCGGCCGAGCTGGCCAAGTACCCAGAGCTGACCGTGCCCATCCATGCCGCCAAGGATGGCGCTGGGTTTGACGTGGTGGTTGAGCTGCCGGCTGCCGCGGAGCTGGCCAAGTGGGACACGCTGTTGGTAGACCTTGGCGCGTGGTGCAAAGACCACAAAGATGAGAACTGCGCCGAGTGGGACTACATTGCCTCGGCCAGCCTGTGCGAGCAGCCTTCTGGCAGCGTGCCCAGCCAGCCGTGCAAGGCAGCTGTGCCCGGATCGGCCGAGGTAACAGCTGTGGCCGCAGAGACAGTGGCCTGCGCGTGCACCGACTTGGCTGGCGAGACCGTGCAGCGCAAGGCCACCTGCAAAGCCGACGGCAGCGGCTTTGGCGCCTGCGAGTGCGGCTGCCCGTTGGAGATCGCTCGCTGGATCACCACCTACCACCGCGAGGGCCGCTGGATCAGCGACATTACGCCGGCGCTGGCTCAGCTGGGCAAGGGCGGCAAGCAGCGAATCCACTTCAACGCCGCCAACATCCCCATGGCAGACATGAGCCTGCGGTTTCAGAAGCGCGGCAGCGCCCTGCGCCCGGTTCAGCTGGTCGAGCTGTTTGGCGGTGGCAGCTTCAACCAGGACTACAACAAGAAATACCAGCCCATCAAGGTAGCGATCCCTGCCGGCACCAAGAAGGTCGAGCTGTATGCGCTGGTCACCGGCCACGGCTACGGCACAGAGCTGGACAACTGCGCCGAATTCTGCAACCACACCCACCATTTTGCCATCAACGGCAAAGAGTTTGTTCACCAGCACCCGGTCGCCGGCCAGTTCATGGGCTGCGCCGAAGCGGTCGACACCGATGGCGCCATCCCTTGCCAGTTTGGCACGTGGTACTTGGGCCGCGGCGGCTGGTGTCCGGGGCAAGACGTCAAGCCCTACCGCATCGATGTGACCGCTGCCGTGAAGGTTGGCGGCGACAATACCTTGACCTACAAGGGGCTGTTTAACGGCCAGGACTACGTTCCCAAGCCCAACCCCAAGCAGCAGGGGGGCTTTGGCGCCAGCATCAACCTGCGGTCATGGCTGGTGCTGTACCAGTAGGGCCGCTACCAGTTGACCGCGCCGCCCGAGCCGCTGCCGCCGTCGCCGCCGCCCTTGCCCAGCGACTTGCCGCCAGCGCCGCCCAGCCCCGGTACGCCTAGGACCTGCACGGTGTTGGCCGTGGCCAGCTTGTTGGCGTCGACCGCGCCGGTGCCAGACAGGAAGATGCCAAAAGAGACGCCGCCGCAGCCCCCACCGCCGCCGCCGCCGTGGCCACCGTTGCCGCCCTGACCGCCGCGCCCGCCGGCAGAGGCGCACCACGCCAGCTTGGCTGGGTCGTCACCGCCGCCAAATTTGCCATCGCCGCCCAAGCCGCCGACGCCGCCCTGGCCCCCTGGACCGCCGTCGCCGCCGTTGCCGGTCACCAGCAGGTTGTCGGCGATTTGCGGCAAGGTGGCCGGGACCGCAGAAAAGGTCAGGAATAGGGCAAAGCTGCCGCCGCCCGATCCGCCAGCGCTGCCGCCGGTAGCGCCGCAGCCGCCGGCACCCGCGCCGCCGCCTGAGCCGCCGACGTCGGGAAACTTGAACGCGGGATTGGTCTTGCAGGCCACCGAGGTCTCGACTCCGCCGCCGGCGCCACCGCCGCCACCGCCACTGCCGGCTGCGCCTGCCAGACCGTCGCCGGCGCTGCCGACCTGCCACACGCCGCCCGCGACCTTGCCGGTCTGGCCGTCGCAGCCGCCGCCGGCCGCGCCCAGAGCGCCGTCGCCACCGTCGGCACCGTTGAGGCCCGTGCCAGACAGAAAGTCAGACGAGTCGTCGAATTTGGGCTGCACGCAGATGCCGCAGGCGGAAGAGCTGCCCTCCCAGATGAGCGAGTCGTAGCCGGAGGCCCCGCCTTTGCCGCCGCTGTTGCCCTTGCCGGCCAGGCCTTGCTCGGCGGCGCTCAAGGTCTGCTTGTAGGGGCTGGACTTGGGCTGGGTGCCGTCTTCATCGTAGTCTGGGCAGATCGCTTTACCGCCGCCGCCGCCGCTGACGTCGCTGCCGCCGCAGGTGTGAACGCCGCCCTTGCCGCCCAGCGTGGCGTGGGTGGTCGTCAGGCAAGCGGCGGTGCCGATGTCTTTGGCGTTGCCGCCCGCCGTGCCGGGGCTGCCGGCCGCGCCATTGCCACCCGCCGTGCCAGGCTTGCCGCCAGCGGCGTCGCCGGCAATGACCTTGTTGCCGCGCAGGCGCAGGCCCGCGTCGCAGTCGCGCACGTAGATCGCATAGGTAGACGCCCCTTTGACCTTGGTCGACGCGCCAAACACCGTGAAGCCGTCCAGGGTCGCTTTGCTGCCCAACAGGCCAATGGCGTTGACGGCGCCCGGCTGGTCGGCCTTGAAAGCGCTGCCAAAGACCACGGTTTCGTAGGCCTGGGGGTCGTGGGCCTTGAAGTCGGCGCTGTAGCCGCCGTAGACATGCACCTCTGCGACCAGCGCCAAAGACCCGGCGTAGACGCCCGTGGCCACGTAGACATCGCGCTTGCCCAGCTGCTTGGCCTTGGCGATGCCGGCCGCAATGGTGGCTAGAGGCGCGGCTTGGGTGCCCGCGGCAATGTCCTTGCCCGTCAGGGCCACAAACACGCCGTTGTCGACCTCGCCGTCGATGCCGTCGCAATTCTGGTCGGGCCCATCTGGCTGGTCCACGCTGCCGACCTTGCCACACTCGCAGCCGTCCTTGGGGTTGTCATTGGTGTCAAACCAGTTGGTATCGCAGATTAATTGGCACTTTGCTGCGCCGTTGTTGCTGCTGCAAGCGGGCTTGGCATGGGCGCCTTGCAGCACTTGGCAGTTGATGCCGCACTGGCCGCAGGCCTGCAAGGTGGTGTAGGCCCCGTTGTTGTCTACAAAACCGTTGTCGATGACGCCGTCGCAGTCGTCGTCTTGGCCGTTGCAGTTCTCGCCCGGCAACTGGCATGCGCCCCACTTGCCAGCCTGGCAGACCTCGATGCCATAGCAGCTTGTAGGTCCTGAGCTTTGCTGGCATGCGCGCACCAAACCGGGCGAAGCGGCCGTGCAGCTGCACGACCCCGTCTTGGGCATGCACACCTGCGGCCCCGGCGTGCCGTCTGGGTTGGTGATGGGCTGGCACTGGTGCGATCCTGGGCAGGGCGCCTGGCCGGCGCCGCAGGGATCGGCGCAGAAGCTCTCTGCCCCGGAGGTGACGCAGGCGCCGCCCGAACAGTCCAGGTCGCTGCCGCAGGGCTTGCACAGCTTGTTGACCGGGGCCACGCACAGGAACACGCCCTGCTTGTCGCCGGCAAAAACCTTTTGGCAGACGTGGTTTTTGGGGCACTGGCCCGCGCAGGTCTGGGTACAGAAATAGCCGCTGTAGCCTTCGATGCACCAGCCCGAGGCACAGTCGCTGTCTGACTTGCACGGCTTGCCGAAGTCGGCGGCAGTGTTGACGTCTTTGCTGCTGGTGTCCTGCCCGCCGGAGTCCTTGGCGCCGCTGTCACCGGTCCCGGTGTCCACCGCAGCCGCGTCTGATGCACCTGTGTCCAGGCTGCCTGGGTCGAATCCACCCGTGTCCAAGCCACCGGTGTCCAGGGTGCCGCTGTCTAGCAGGCCGCCCAGGTCCATCCCACCGCTGGCGGCCGTGCCCTGGCCGGTGGCGGTCCCGGTGTCTGAGCAGCCGCCGGCCATCAGCGCGGCCAGCAGGCTCAGGGCGGCCAAAGTCCAGGCAAAACAAGGGTTCATTGGCAGCGGGAGGCAGGTCTTCATGGGGGGCCTGGGGTCAGCAGCAGGCCGACCGGATCGTCCGCGGTGCGCGGGCAATGCTTTGCAGGCTACGCGCGGCTCCGGGGGCCGTCAATCGCCGGCGGTCCAGGAGGTTGCAGGCTTGGGGCCGCGACGGCACGTCGATCCCATGGTGGCAGGCGCCCTTGCAGCCACCCAAGCGATCGTCGTCCAACGGTCCCAAGGCGACGAGGCCCCGCCACCAAGCGCAGTAGCTGCGGCCCAGTACCGCAGGGTGACCCATTGCAGGGTCGCAGGTCGGACAGTCCTGAATCGGCTACGGCGCCTGAATCTCGCCAAGGACCGCTGTGGTCACCACCAACTCGTAAGCAAAAGACAGCGCTTCAATGCTCTCGCAAGAGAGGACCGCAGGGCCACAGTCGCTGCCGGTGGCGCAGGGCTGGTCGATCTTGGGGCCCTGGGTGCAATGGCCCAACCCGTCTTGGTTGAGGTCAAAGGGCAAGGACTGGCGCAGCATCTTTTGCGCGTTGGCAGCACCGCCAAACTGGCTGCGGTTGGGCGACGTGCGCACACCGGCCTGCATGCTGGCCGCGGTAAACCAACCGCACAGCCGCAGCTTCTTGCCCTGGGGAACCGTGTCGCCCACCTCAATGCGGGCACTGGCCGCCCGCAAGTTGAGCTGGGGCCCGGCAAAATACGGAATGACCAATTGGCTGGTGGGCCCGTACGCCACCGTGGCGGTCGCCGCCGACGCCAACGGGAGCTGCGCCAACGCGGAACACACCGGCTGGGCCTTGGTCACGTCCAGGCTGGCCAGGCTGATGGTGGCGGGGCAGCTGATGCCCGACCCATCGGCGCAAGGCTGCGCAGGGCGGGAGGCTACCAACCAGTCCAGTCCAGCGGGGACGGCCAAGCCGGTGGATGGCCACAAGCGCAGCACCACGCCGATTTGTCCATCCAAGATCGACCCTTGCAGCGCTGCGTTTTGGTCGGCGACTTTGGCACCCAGCGCCAGGGCAAGGCCATTGTCCACCTTGCCATCGCCGTTCAGATCGCAGCCCTGACCTGCAGCCATCAAGCGCAGCTGGGCAACCCGCCATCCGGCCCCGCCGGACCACTTCGGCAGCGCACATGCCAGATCCTTGCAAGCGGGCGGCGACTCCGCCACGTCGCACCACTGCTGTGGGCTGCACAAGCCTGGGCAAATCAATGGCTTGGCCGCAGCGGCGGATTCAGCGACACACTTGCCGCCCTGGCACAGCTGCCCCTTGGCGCCGCAGTCGACAAAGGGACTGCCGTTGCAGCCGATGGCCCAATCGCCCTGGCAGCTGTTGCACGGGGGGTTGATGCAGCTGCCCCCGCTGCAGAACACCGGGCAGCGCTCAGCGCCGGCAATGCCATTGACGTCGCAGTACTGGCGGATCTGTCCATCCGTTGCACAAACCGACATGCCGGGCGAACAGGTGCGCGGATGGCAGGCACCGCCCGTGCAGACTTCGCCGCTGGCGCACGGGTTGGCATGGGGCCCCCGCTCGCTGTCACAACGCCACTCGACCAGGCCACTCTGGCAGCCCAAAGGCGCTGGGTCACATACGTAGGTGGTCGTGGTCGAATCGCTGATCTCGCAGCCTAGCAGCAGACTGGCGGCCAGCAGGATGGGCCTGAGAAGCGCCTTCATGGCATGACCCCGTTGGCCCCTGCGGGCCCTACCGTCAGCTTGGCGGCAAACCCAAGGGTCCTGGGGTCGCAAATGGCCGAGCCGCAGTCGCCGGCTTTGGAGCACGGCCGACCGAAAAGGGGCCCAGGACCGCAGGCTCCGCTGCCGACTTTGCCAGGCTGAGCCCGCCAGGAGATGAGGTCGCTTCTGGTGCTGTGCAGGGCACCCTTTCCCGCTGCGGCCAGCCAGGCCTGCAAGGGCACCTCGCCGCAGAGCGATGCGCTACCGGGCACTCCTTGGACGGGCAGCGCGGCCAGTTCGAGCTTGCCGCGCAGCAACGGCAGCGCTGCGGTGCCGCCCACAGGGAGCTTAAGCGCCATGGGCTGCGGGCCGGCAAGCCACACTGCGGGTTGGTCTTGGCTCTTGGTCAGCGCAGTGCCGGCGGAGCACGGAGAACCTGGGCCAAACCACTGCACGGCCTCTGGATCGATCCACAGGCCGCAAGAGACGTCGGTGGCGGGGCAGGGCGCCCCCGGCAGCGAACCGGCAAGGGCCCAGGTCAGCTTTGCGGTCGGACTGTTTGCTTCGGCCAAGTCGATCCAATAGGCCAGGCTGCCGTCCGCGAGCGCTGCGTTGAGCTTGGCTCCGTCGACTTCGTGCCACACCCCGAATTGGCCCCACGGTTGCGGCGTCGCAACGCAGCCTGGCGGTGCACTGACCAACTCCATAGACAAGACGCGCAATCCGGTGGCACTGGTTCCGGGTGCGGTGCAGGTGGTCGGCTGGCAGACTGGCACGGTGGCGTCTAGCGCGCAGCGCTGGCCGGTCGGGCAGTTTGCGGGGCATGAGGTCGGCGGAATTGCAGTACAAGTGCCTGCTTTGCATGGTACTTCGAACTTGGCGCAGTCGATCTCGGTGAAGCTGAAGCCGGTATCGCCACAGGTCCTGGCTGTAGAGCCGACGCAATAGGCGGCGCCTGGCACGCAGACGCGCGGCAGGCAATTGCCGCTGGCGCACTGCAGGCCGGTGGCAGCGCAATTGGTCTCTGTTCTGGCGGTTCCGTCCTGGTTGCAGACCTTGACCAGTCCCGAGCTGCTGCACCAGCGGTGCCCGCTCTTGCACACGGTTGGCCGACACCTGCCATTGGCGCAAGTCCATGGCTCGACGCAGGGCTGGGCGATGGCGACCCCCGCTGAACTGCAAATCTCTTCGGCGTTTTGACTTAGGCAGCGGCTCGTTCCTGCCGTGCACGCGGCCACAGGGGCAGATCTGGGCGACGGCACCTCTGAATGGTCTGCAAGACAGCCACTGAAAAGACCGGAGCAGAACAGCAGCGTTGCGGCGATCACAACCCTGGCCGGCCAGTCCGTGCGCAGGGGGAGGGGGGGCGGCGCGAACCGTACACTAGGCCGATACCTGCCCATGTCATCACCCCGCCAGCGTCAGTAGGCTCTCAGAACCGACCGCTTCCTGATCGCCTGCTGCCAGAATCCGGCTGAAGACCACCACCGAGAAAGACACCACAGGCGTTCTACCGAGCGGACTGTCGAGGCCGCTGGCGGCGTGCCATCGCGACCCAGCAAGAGCAGCGCCTGGTCGAAGACGGGCCTCCGCAGGCTACGCGCGGCACAGGGGGCCGTCAATTCTCCGCGGTCCATGCGGTCGCAGCCCGGCCGACCCGCTCTACAGCCTGTAGCGGAAACGCCCGCAAACCTGTTAAAAGGTGGGGCAAGCGGAGGCACGCGCGGCGCTGGAGGCTAGGCATGGGCAGCAGCACAGGCAGAGGGAGAACGGCGGCGACGGCGTGGCTGGCGGCGTGGCTGGCTGCGCTGGCATGGACGGCAGGCTGCTCTGACACAGGCAAGGCAGCCGGCCTCAGCTCGGCGGGCGGCGCGGGCACGGCAGGCGATGCCGTCAGCGACAGCGCGGCGGCCGACGGCAAAGCCGGAGCCTCTTCCCCGGCAGACCTGGGCTATCTTCAGCTCAACCCAGCGCTTTCTGGGCACTGGATGCGCCGCGAGATCGGCAACTGCATCGACCTGGAGACCTGGCTGTCTTTCCTTGTGCCAGACGGCTTTGTCCACACCGAAGTCGATCGCAACGTCTGTTCGGCTCATCAAGTGCGCAAAACAGCAGGAGAACTCAAGCTCTTGCCCAACCAGTTGCTGCAGTACACCTGGCATGCCAAGCAGGCCGCTTTGCCGCAGTGGCAGCAGCGCAAGGTCACCGCTGCCCTGGTAGACGAGCTTCCCGGTGGGGCGGCGGTGGCGGCTCAGCCCGGCTACCAGCCCGGAAAGCGCGGCTTGACCATGCTGGCGTGGGTTCGGGCCCAGGAAGACAAGCCGTTTGTGCACTTGGACAGCACCGAGAGCGTGACCGACGGCGCCAAGCCCACCCACACTCAACAGGTGGCCAGCGTTCAGGTCGTGCTGACGCCGTCTCCCGAGGTGGCCAAGCCCGGCGACACCTGCAGCATGGCGGTGGTGATCAGCGTGTCTTGGGAGCCGGGCGACAGCGAGCCCGCGGCCCAGGCGACCGAACAGCTGACGCTGCCTTGCCACTACGCCAAAGACCCCACCTCCGGCTGGCTGCGGGTGGCGGCGGACGGCTACGAGCAGAGCCTTACCGATGGATCGTGGAACAAGCTGTTCGAAAGCAAAGGCTTGTGGAAGAAGCACAAAAGCGCGGTGGCCCACCTGCTCTTTGACGCTTTCCGGCCGGTCCTGCACCACCCGCCCACCCAGCGCAACGTGCTGCTGAGCTTGGCCAACCAGGGCTGGTACCAAGAGTTCTTGAACGACCCGCCGGTCTCGGTCAAGTAGTCGCACCTTGGCCATCGGGGCTGAAGCTGGGGCCTACTGCACACCCCGAGTCCAGTTCGTTCCACGCGCCACAAGGGGCTTGGGAATTTCCGTCTCCAAGCGGACTAGCGAATTGGGGCAGCGGCTTCTGCCACCGTCACGCGGTTGCGGCCGCTGCGCTTGGAGAGGTAGGTGGCCTCATCTGCTTGAACAAACAGGTCTTCTGCACTGGCCATCGCGTCGGTCAAGGTGGCGACCCCCACCGACACCGTCACGGTCAGCCGCGCGTCGGCCACGCTGACCTCGGTGAATTCCACAACTGCCCGCAGTGCTTCAGCCAGCTGGGCGGCGGCCGCTGCGGTCACGCCGGGCAGTAGGATGACAAACTCCTCGCCGCCGTAGCGGGCAAAGCAGGGTCCCTGGCGCGGCAGCTGCCCTTGCACCGCTTTGGCGACGGTCTGAAGCACCACATCGCCGGCCTGGTGCCCATAGGTGTCATTGATTTTCTTGAAGAAGTCCAAGTCAAACACAATGATCGACAGAGGCTGACGGCTGGCGCGGGCGCGCTTGTAGAGCTCTTGCGCCGTGGTCAGATACGCGCCTTTGTTAAAAATCTGCGTCAATGCGTCGATCTGCGAACGCTCAAACGCTTTTTGGATGCTGACCGACTCCAGGTTGCCCTGCTCCAGAAACTTGAAGACCAGATTGCCGATCTGCAGCAGGTCGTTGTTGGCCAGCTCGCGCGGCTGCTGGGGCACCAGCGGGTCGCCGCTCACCTGGGTGCCATTGGTCGACTGGAGATCCACCAGCGCCACCCGGGCGCCCAAGACCATGATCCTGGCGTGGGTTTTGCTGAGCTGCGGGTCATCGACAAACACCTGGCAAGACGGCGAACGCCCCAGGATCTGCTCGGTAGCCAGCAGCGGCCACTGCCTGCCGACCAGCGCCGGCGGCCCCGCCAGCATGACCAGGGCCGGGGCGGCCTGCTCGGCCTCTGCCTGGATGCGCTGGAAAGCGCCTGAATCGGCAACCAAAGTCTTGTCCTGGTGGTCCAGTGGCATGGGGCTCCGCAAGGGTAATGGGGCCGTCCGCCGCGACGCCCTCGCCCTCAGCTTACGACCAGCTAGGCCGCTCATCAATCGCCCGCCCAGCGGTCTGGGTCTACCACAACGGCCTGGCCGTGTCCCCTGTGGCGCAGCGCGGGGCCCAGGCTGCCACGTGGCGCGCGCCCCTTTTTATGGACCCTATCCGCGCGCCAGCAGCCCCATCAGCTCTTCGGTGCTCAGCTGCGGCCCATCGCCGGTGCCGCTCAGCAGATTGGCGACCAGCTCGCGCTTTCTGCCCTGCATGTCCAAGATCGCCTCTTCAATCGTGCCTTTGGCCACAATCTTGTACACCGTCACCGGCCGCAGCTGGCCAATGCGGTGGGCTCGGTCGGTGGCTTGATCCTCGACCGCTGGATTCCACCACGGGTCCAGGTGGAAGACGTAGTCAGCCGCCGTCAGGTTCAGGCCCGTGCCGCCGGCCTTGAGCGAGATCAGAAACACATCGCCGCTGCCTTCCTGAAAAGCCTGGACTTCTTTGCGGCGCTGCGGCTCGGGCGTGCTGCCGTCCAGGTAGCGGTAGGTCAGGGCGGCTTGGTCCAGGCGCTCGCGCACTAGTGCCAGATGCCTAACGAATTGGCTAAAGACCAGCGCGCGGTGGCCTTCTTCGCGCAGCTCTTGCAACAGATCGATCACGTGGTCTAGCTTGGCGGAAGGCAGCGGCGACCCGTCGTCAAAAAGCCTAGGGTTGCAGGCCACCTGGCGCAGGCGCGTGATGGCCGCCAGCACCTTGAAGCGCTGCTGCTGGGGGTCCTGGGCCTGCGAGCCCTGGATCTCGGCCAGCGAGGCCAGGCGCACCTGCTCGTACAGCTCGCGCTCAGCTGCCGAGGGTTCAACGTCGACGCGAATTTCGATGCGCGCCGGCAGATCGCGGGCCACCTCGGTCTTCAGCCGGCGTAGCACAAACGGCCTCAGCACCCGCGTCAGGGCCTTGAGCGCATCGTCTTTGTGGTCGCGCTCAATGCTAACGCCGTAGCGCTCTTGAAACAGCTGCCACGGACCCAGCAGGCCAGGCACCGTGGCCGCCAGCACCGCCCACAGCTCGCCGATGTGGTTCTCTACCGGCGTGCCCGTCAGGCCCAGGCGAAAATCAGCTTTCAGCTTGCCTACCGCCTTCCAGCGCTGGGTAGTTGCGTTCTTGACCGACTGGGCTTCGTCCAGCACCAGCGTCGCCCACTGCACGGTCGCCAGCGGGTCCACATCGCGCACCAGCAGGTCGTAGCTGATGACCACCACGTCGCCGGCGGCCACCCGGTCGTGGTCCTGGCGGTCGCCTTGCCGCCAAGCGCGAAAGCGCAGCCCCGGGGCAAAGCGCTCAGCCTCGCGCAGCCAGTTGGACTCGACCGAAGTAGGCGCCACCACCAGCGCCGGCCCCAGGTCGCGGCGGAGCAGCAGCAACGCAAGGGCCTGCAAGGTCTTTCCCAGGCCCATGTCATCGGCCAGCAGCGCCCCGGGGCTCCAGTGGGCAAGCCGCGCCAGCCACGCATAGCCCTCTGCCTGATACACCCGCAGCTCTGCCACCAGACCCGCTGGCACGGCAAACTCCATGGCCTGCGCCTGCTTCATCCGCGCCAGGGCGTCGTTCCAGCGCTGGCTCTTGGGCGGCTCGACCACGTCGGCCAGCGCCTCGATCTGCAGCGGCGAAAGGATCAGGCCTTGCTTGGTCGACGCTACCGCATCGGCCACCGGCTCCAGGTGAGCCCGCAGCGCATCAGAGATCTGCAGCCACAGGTCGCCAGACACCCGCACGTACTTGCGCTTGCCGCGAATCGCATCCAGCACCGCCGCCAGATCGACCTGACCTTCCTGGACCTTGACGCCGCCGCTCACGCCAAACCAGTCGGTCTTTTCGGTCACCTCGACCCGCAGTTGCTGCACGCCGACGTGGCGCACCTGCCGCTTGGCCTTGGTCCACAGGGTCTCTACGGTGTGCTCGTTGTCGGCCAGCGCCGCCAGCAGGTCCAAGCCGCGCTCGCCGGGCAACACCTGCGGCGTGTGGGGTTCCTCTGGTGAAACGCCAGCCATCGCCCAAACGCGCTCGAGGTTGCGCTTCTCCAGCTCCAGGTCGCGCTCGGCCCACACCCGCCGATCCCCGTCTACCCCGTACACCTGCTGGTGACCCAGCCCCGGCGCCATCAGCGTGCCCGTGGCCAGCGGTCGGACCAGCGGCTCTACGCCCAGCGACCCATCGGGCAGCGGATCGACGCGGACAATCGCCTTGGCCGATGCGGGGATCTGGGTGCCGCGCAGCCTATCGGGCACGTCCAGCCCCACCAAGCGCGCCATCGCCGGCATCCGCTGCATCAGCATCGGCAAGGCCTGCATCGGCACCAGCGGCGCCTGCCCCAGGGCGCGCAGCAGGTTGGCCTGCAGCACACTGACCGGCACCACGACCACCTGCGCTTCGCCTTGCAGCAGAGCGTGTTCCGCGCCGTTGCCCAGCTTGGCCAGCAGCGCCTGGGGCGTCCAGGCCTCGTCGCCGACCCGCACCTGCCACAGCGCCCCGTCTGGCCTCTCGGCAAGGGCGACTTCCAGGGGCTGCTGGCGCACCTGCAGGTGGCGATCGCCCACGCGGTCCCACACATACGGATGGCCGACCAGCAGCTGCAGCGCTCGCCCCAGCAGCCGCGGCGCATCGGGCTGCTGCCACAGGTTAAAGGCCAGCCCGGGATTGGGGCGCAGCATCTCGACCAGCTTCTGGTCGCTGGGCCGGCTGCAAGCGTGGAGATTGCCCCGCAGTTCTTTGAGGTTGGCTTTCTTGAGCCGCGGCTGGCCCTTGCGCGTCGCCCCGACCCACACCGGCTCCAGCTCCCACTGGCTACCCAGCAGACTGAGCCGCCAGCCCAGTTCTTCTTGTTCTACCAGGGCTTCGGCCTTGGTCTGG
Organism: uncultured Myxococcales bacterium; assembly: GCA_903919145.1. Taxonomy (GTDB): domain Bacteria; phylum Myxococcota_A; class UBA9042; order UBA9042; family UBA9042; genus SXRM01. The sequence goes on along the minus strand of CAIXGW010000347.1, from coordinate 1,450 downwards.
GCGGCCAGCACTTCGTCAATCTTCTCAACGGCCAGCTGCCACTCTGGGACGGCCAGGATGTGCGCCAGCTGCTTGAGGTCTTTGCTCGGCTTGGCCTGCTGGACCGACCTGAGCGCCGCATCCACCGCTGCCAGGCCCACGGCGCAGTTGAATTTGCAGCTGGCGACCGTCACGAACCGCGCGCCATCGCTGTTCAATTCCAGCCCCAGGTGAGACCAGTCGTGGTGGGGGCAGAACTCTGTAGCATCCGGGTCGCGCAGCCACAGCATCCGCGCCTCTGGCTGGATGTCCACCACCGCGGAGCGCAGCAACAGGTCGCAGCGCGGCTTGGCAAAAGGCCGGATGCGCTCGCGCAATTCCAGCAGGAGTTGCCGCAGGTTGGCCAGCTCGGGGTCCGCCGGCGCCGGCTGCGCAAGCATGTCTTTCTCTTGGATAGCCGCGATCTCGTCGGCGCGCTCCGTGACCTGAAAGAGCTTGAGTACAAAAGCCAGCAGCTGCTCGGTCGGGGCGTAGTAAGAGCGCTGGTAGCTGCCCGTCAGGATCCCCTCTAAAGTCTCTTGGGACGGCAGGAAGACCCGGCCGGCCGCCGTCACCTCCGGAGGCAGCACTATCTCGCCCAAGGTGATCCGCCGCGCAATCCGGCGCAGCGGGTCGTTGCGGGACCACTCATGCAATGCCTTGACCGTCATGCCGAGTTTTAGCGGAGACTGGCTGGTAGCCTCGCTTGCGGCCGGCTGACTCGGCTTGGGCTTGGGCTTGGCTGGCGTTGGCAGGACGGCGCGCCGACTCTTGCGCCCCAGCCAGCCGCCGATGGCCCTGGCCAGCGCCATCTCGCCCGCCGTCCCAAAACGCCGGCGGATCTCAGCGGCATACAGGGGCCCTTCGACCAACGTGGCCACGGTTGGGCAGACCTGGCTGTCCACCCAGTGGGCGATCTGGCTTTTGGCGCGGATCTCGTCCGGCAGCTCGGCCAGCAGCTCGCTCAGCGGCAGCCCTGCGGCCTTGACCCAGCCTTGAGAGGACAGGTGGCTGGCAATGTCTTTGAGATACAGAAAGGTTATCGGAGGCATGGATAATCCGCGGCACCAGCGGCCAAAGGGCAACCGCACATCGTCGCCCGCGCCCGGGCGCAGTGCAAGCGCCAAGCTGCGGTGCTCTTTGCGGGCGCGATTCTACCGGGTCGGCGGGGCGCAACTCTGCGTGGCCACTGCCCTTGTCGAGCCGTGCCGGCAAGCTTGCCAAGAAGGACCACAGTTCGGTGCCTGTTGTGCCGTGGGTTTGGGCGGGCCCAGGCCTTGACCGGCCGACTAGTACCCCAAACCCCAAGTTCTTTCCGGGTTCCGGAACGGACGTGGTTTGGGGTACGGAAGAAGACCCAGCAGTAGGACCCAAGACCTGTGAACAAGAACCGGGTGCAACCCGGATCGAATTAACGGTCTTGGGTACTAGT